>NZ_JBJZON010000031.1:0-69463 GCF_047200735.1 Pseudonocardia oceanicola | reverse complement strand
GTCCGAGCGGTCCCAGTCCGAGCGGTCCCAGTCCGAGCGGTCCCAGTCCGAGCGGTCCCAGCCCGAGCGGACCCAGCCCGACCGAGGCGCACCCGCGTCGGACCTGGACGACCACGCTCCGAAGGCGTCGGCCAGGCCGGCGCCCACTCCTGCGGTGCGGTCGAGCTCCGACCCCGGCGCCGTCGGCCGACCGGATCGCGAACCGCCGCGCCCGTCCGGGAGCGCCACCCGGCAGGACCCAGGTGGGCGGCCGGCGCCCTGGGGCGGTGACCGGCTGCGGCCGGACACCGCCCCGGGTGATCGGTCCGCCGATGTCGCTCGTGGCCACTCGTCGGACGGTTCCGGGGACCGCGCCCGCGCCCTGGCGCCCGACCGGACCCGGACCGGTGCGGAGGACCGGTCAGGAGGCCGCGACGCCGGACACCACACTTACTCGGGGAGTACCGACACCCCGCGGGCGCAGCACTATTCCGCCTCCCGCCCCGAGGACCGGTCGGGCGGCGACACCCGGCCGCGCCACGGCGACGCACCTGCGGCGCAGACCGGTCGGGAGCGCGACGGCCGGGCCGGGCACGAGCGGCCCCCGTGGCGGTCCGAGGACCGGTCGGTGCGCACCGGCGCCCACGACCGTGGCGACGTCGCGCGGCAGGACGGGCGTCGGGACCCGGGCGCGACGACGCGGGACCGGTCTGCCCGCTCCACGACGGAGGCCCGCTCCACGACGGAGGCTCGACCCACGACGGAGGCCCGCTCCACGACGGACGCCCGCCCTTCGACGGAGGCTCGACCCACGACCGAGGCCCGTCCCACGACGGACGCCCGGACCGTCGGCCCGGCTCGCCCCGACTCCCGAGCCCGTTCCGGCAGCCCGTCCGGGACATACTCCACCCGGTCCGGTCAGCGGCCGGAGGTCCGGTCCGACACCGGGCCCGAGACCCGGTCCGGCACGGACTCCGGGCAGCGGCGTGGTTCCGAGCAGCGCAACCGTTCCGCTGCGGGACGGGAGGGTTCCGACGCCGACTCCGCCGACGGTGGTACCACGGGCGACCGAAGCGCCCGCGGCTCCGGCGACCGATCGGGTTCCTCGGACGGCGGCTCCGGCGGCGGCTCGCGGCAGTCCCGTGGCGGGGGCGAGGTGGCCGGCGGAACGCATCCGACCACGGGGTCCGCCGGACGCGGGGGTGCGAGGCCTGGCGCCGGTGCGGACCGGGTACCGGGCACCGCGGACGAGTCACCGTTATCGACTGCTCCTCCGGGGTGATCCGGCGGTCCGTGTGCAACGGACACCGGAGCCGCGGCTGTCCCTCGGTGCTCCCGCCGGGAGCACTGATCCACTGTGGATACCGGTTCCGTCCTCTTCGGACGGACGGTGAAGGGGGACGAACCGCGAGGGGAGACCACCACCACTGGGGCGGCCACGACCACGATTGGGGTGGCTGGGGAAACGACGACGACAAGGACTGCGGCGGCTGGGGCCACTGGGGTGACAGCTGTGACGACGACAACGGATGGGGGAAGTGGGGCGACTGCAGCGACTGAGTGAGCCGGCGGTGGTCCCGTTCCGACGGGGCCACCGCCCTTCACCGCGGAGGGGGTCATCACGTGCGGGACGTTCTGCGGTCGCTGCTGAGCCGGACGCCGCCCGAGGAGGTCGGGCTGGTGGACGCGGCGCCGCCCGTCGCGGTCCGCGAGATCTTCCGCCGGTTCGGGCCGGATGCCCGTCCACGGTCGGCTGGCGGTCGTGCTGGTCCTGGTCGTCGTGGCCCCGTACCTCGACGCCGCGATCGTGTGGCTCTTCAAGCTCCTGGTCGACGACGTCCTCGCCCCCCGGAACTTCGCCGCGTTCCCCCGGCTCGCGGTCCTCTACGTCGGCCTGACGGTGGCCCTGGGGCTGCTGCGGGTCTGGTCGACCTACCTCACCGCCTACATCGGCGAGCACTTCCTGAACCGGCTCCGCGTGCGGGTCTTCGCGCACGTCCAGACGCTCTCGCTCGGCTTCTTCGACCGCCGCCGGCTCGGTGACACGCTGAGCCGGCTCACCGGCGACATCTCGCAGATCGAGGGCCTGGTGCTGTCCGGCGTGACCCGCCTGGTGCCCTCGGCCGTCACGATCGCGGTCTACACGGGCATGCTGTCCTACCTGAACCGGCAGCTGGCCCTGGTGGCACTCGCATCACCCTCGGCGGCCTGCTCGCCTTCCTGATCTACCTGTCCCAGCTCTACGCGCCCGTGCGCGGGCTGGGGTCGTACTCGAACTCGGTGTACGCGGCCGCCGCCTCGGCCGAGCGGGTCATCGAGCTGCTCGACCAGCGGACCTCCGTGCCGGCGCCGGAGCACCCGGTCCGGCTGGCGCGGCCGGGTCCCGGCCCCGGCCCGCTGCCGCGGGTCCGCGGGGAGCTACGGCTGGAGGAGGTCGGCTTCCGCCATCCGGAGAAGACCGTGGACGTGCTCCACGACGTGTCCGTCACGGTCCCGGTCGGCGGCACGACGGCCCTGGTCGGAGCGAGCGGGGCCGGCAAGACCACGCTGGTCAAGCTGCTCCTGCGGTTCTACGATCCGACCCGCGGCCGGATCCTGCTCGACGGGCGGGACCTGCGCGCGAACATCGCCGTGGTGCTGCAGGAGACCCTGCTGCTCGACGGCACCATCGCGGAGAACATCCTGGCCGGCCGGCCCGACGCGAGCCGGGAGGACCTGGAGCGCGCGGCCCGCGCCGCCGACGTCGACGACTTCGTCGACGCTCTGCCCGAGGGCTTCGACACCCGCGTCGGCCAGCGCGGCCGGCTGCTCTCCGGTGGTCAGCGGCAACGGATCGCGGTGGCGCGCGCCATGATCCGGGACGCGCCCGTGCTGCTCCTCGACGAACCGACGACGAGCCTGGACGCCGAGTCGGCCGAGCGGGCCCTCGGCCCGATGCGCCGGCTGATGGCCGGCCGCACCACCGTCGTCATCTCGCACAACCTGCTCACGGTCACCGACGCCGACCGGATCCTCTACCTGGAGGCCGGCCGGGTGGCCGAGGCCGGCACCCACGCGGAGCTGCTCGCCCGGGACCGGCGTGACGCCCAGCTCTGCCGGCTGCACCACGACTCGGCCCCCATGCCGGTCGATCTCGCGGCCCGCCGGGCCGCCGGCCCGGGCCCAGGTGACAGGAAGGCGGCACGATGAGGATCGTCTGCGTCGGCGGCGGGCCCGCCGCGCTCTCCTTCGCGATCTCGGCCAAGCGGCGCGACGCCGCGCACGAGATCACCGTGCTGGAGAAGGACCCACGCGGCGCCACCTACGGCTGGGGCGTCGTCTGCCACGACGGCCTGCTCGACCGGCTGTACCGCAACGACCGCGAGTCCGCCCGCGCGATCCGGGCCCGTTCGCACCTGTGGCAGGAGCAGGAGGTGCACCTGCGCGGCGAGGACGTCGGCTACCTGTCCGGGTACGGGTTCAGCGTCCCGCGCGCCGGACTGCTCGAGGTGCTGGCGAACCGGGCGGCGGACCTCGGTGTCGACGTCCGCTACGAGAGCCCCGCGCCGGAAACCGCCCTGGCCGACGGTACGTTCGACACCGGCGAGCTCACGGCGGACCTCGTCGTGGTGGCCGACGGGGCGCGCAGCCGGCTGCGCGACCACGTGTCCGACGATTTCGGCACAGCCCTGACCACCGGCCGCAACCCGTACATCTGGCTCGGCACCGAGAAGGTCTTCACCAGCTTCACCTTCGCCTTCGAGGAGACGCACGCCGGCTGGGTCTGGTGCTACGGCTACCCGACCAGCGCGGGCGTGAGCACGTTCATCGTCGAGTGCTCGCCGGAGACCTTCACCGGCCTCGGGCTGGACACGTTGCCGCACGAGGACGGCATCGCGCTGCTGGAGAAGATCTTCACGCACACCCTCGACGGCCAGGCCCTGAGGAGCAGCTCGCGGGGACGGCCCTCCCCCCTGGCGGCGGTTCCTGGAGGTGCGCAACGAGACCTGGCGGCACGCGAACGTCGTGCTCCTCGGCGACGCCGCCCACACCACCCACTTCACCATGGGGCAGGGCACCCGCTTCGCCATGATCGACGCGATCATGCTGGCCCAGGCGCTCTACGAGCAGCCGTCGCTCTCGGCGGCGCTGGGCGCCTACGACCGCAAGGGCCGCGAGGCGCTGCGCACGGCGCAGGCGGCGGCGGCCCGCACCGGGGCGGCCTGGTTCGAGCACGTCGACCGGTACCTCGACCGTGACGCCGTGGAGTTCGCCTACTCGCTGTCCCACCGGCAGGGCATGCAACCACCGTGGCGCTACCAGTGGCACATGGCGACCCAGCTGACCCCGGTGCGCAAGGGCCGCAGGCTGGCCCACTCCGGACGCCGCTGGTGGCGGGCGCGCAAGCGCGGCGAGCAGCCGTTCGCACCGCGCGGGCTGCTGCGCGCCGGCTGACCCCGGTGTCCCGGCAACGGCGTCAGGCCAGCAGGGGCTCGCTGGACCCGTCCCGGGTGTCGGCGATCTCCACCCCCTCGATCGCGGCCCGGATCGGGCGCACGGGGTGCAGGAGCGCGAACGCGTCGGCGGGCCGCTCGTGCGCCAGCACGACGTGCGGGAGCCACGCGCCGGGCAGGTAGGAGCCGAAGGGCGAGCGGACCCTGCCGGCCAGTGCGTCGTGCACGGCGTTGTGCACCGCGAGCAGTTCGGTGTCGACGATGGCGGAGAGCACCAGGTCGTCGTCGTGCCCGGCGACCGAGCCGAGGGTCGGCAGCCAGAGCGCGGGCAGGCTGAGCCCCCGCAGGGCCTCGGTGAGCTCGACGCGTGCGGCGGCCGGGATCTGGGCGGCGGCGGCGAAGGTGACGGTCGGGATCTCGTGCGGGACGCGAAGGCCCTCGGCGGCGAGCCGGTCGCGGAGCTCCACCACGTGCTCCTCGGCGGCCATGTCGAGCCGGAAGCGGACGATCTGCGCCATCGAGCTCCTCGTACCTCGCCAACCTTTCTCCGCGGTCAGTCTGTCGTATGCGCGAGCGTGCCGCCCAGCACGAAGCGACCGTCGGCGGCCTGTTCGGCCAGGCCGTCGACCAGCAGCGAGTCCAGACAGCGGTCCCGCTGGGCCCGATCGGCCCAGACCGCGTCGAGTGCCGCCTTCGGCACCGGGCGATCGGCCGCGCGCAGCACGTCCATCAGCCTGCCCCGCACCTGGCGGTCCGTCCCGGCGAAGCCCTGGGCCGGACGGCGGGGCCCGGTGTACTCCGGCCGTCCCGCCGCGACCCAGGCGCACGCCGTGCTGACCGGGCACGTCCCGCACCTCGGCGAGCGGGCCGTGCACACCACCGCACCCAGCTCCATCAGGGCGGCGGAGACGACGGCGGCCTCGCCCTCGTCCGCGGGCAGGAGGGCGTCGACGTCGGCCAGGTCGGCCTTCGTCCGTGCCGGTCCGGCGTCACCCGCACCGTGCACGGCCCGGGCGACCACCCGCCGGACGTTCGTGTCGACGACCGGGGCGCGCAGTCCGTAGCCGAAGGCGGCGACCGCCCGGGCGGTGTAGCTGCCCACCCCCGGTAGGGCCTCCAGCGCCGTGACGTCCGACGGCACCCGGTCGCCGTGCTCCGTCGTGATGACCTGGGCCGCCGCGTGCAGCCGCATGGCCCGGCGCGGGTAGCCGAGCTTCCCCCAGGCCCGCACCACCTCCGCGCGGGGCTCGGCGGCGAGGGCGGAGGGCCGCGGCCACTCCTCCATCCACCGCAGCCATACCGGCTCCACGCGCGACACCGGCGTCTGCTGGAGCATGAACTCGCTGACCAGGACGCCCCACGGGGTGGTCCCCGGCCGCCGCCACGGCAGATCGCGCGCGTGCGCCCGGAACCACTCCGCGGTGCGCGCGGGGAGCTCGCCCGGACCGGAGCGGTGCAGCACGGCCGTCACGACGCGATCGTCGCACCGCCGGTCCGGGGGCCGCGCGACCGGGTGGGTGATCGCCCGATACGGTCCCCCACACCGGTGGATCGGGTGCGCCGCGCCGCGCGAGATCCTGCGACGTGTAGTAATCACAGAGCTACTCTGCGTGATATGTGGGAGCCGGTGGGACCGCTGCCCGCGCACGTCTACTGGAAACGGCGCTGGCTGGCGCTCGCGTCCGTCATCGCGTTCTTCGTCGTGACCGGGTTCTCCGTCGCCGCGCTCACCCGTCCCTCGTCCGACCTGGCCCCCACCGAGGAGGCCACGAGCCGTGCGGCCAGCAGTTCCGCCCTCCACACCGGCCCCTCGCCGTCGGGCACGCCGGCGTCGGTCGTTCCGCCGACCGGCGCCACGATCGACCCGGCCACGGGAACCCCCTCGGCGGCACCCGGCACCTCCGCCGAGGCGCCGCTGTCCACCGGCGGGGTGCCGATGGGGGGCCCGGGCAGGGGGGCCTCACCCGGGACGGCGACCTCGGACCCGTCCGAGGCGCCCTCCACCGGGGCCTCGGTCGAGGGCGGCCCCGTGAGCGCCACCGACGAGTCGAAGCGCCCCGACGACACCCCCCGCGCCTCCGTCCCGGTGGCGCCCACCGAGCCCGCCCCGCCGGCCGGTCCACCGCCCTGCACCAACGACATGATCGAGGTCGGGGCGGAGATCGACGCGCCGCGGCACGAGGTGGGCGACCGACCCGAGCTGCGGCTCACCGTGGTGAACGTCAGCAACCAGGCGTGCGTGCGCGACCTCGACGGCGCACTGCTGGAGATCGTGGTGTGGGACCGGCCGATCCGGACCCGGCTGTGGTCGAGCAACGACTGCGTCAACCCGTCCACACAGGACCTGCGCACCCTCGTCCCCGGCCAGCCGGTGGCCTTCGAGGTGACCTGGTCGGGGCTCTCGTCGAACCCGGGCTGCACCGCCCCGCGGACCCGGCTGCCGGCCGGTGACTACACGCTGCTGACCCGGGTCGCCGACCGGATCAGCGGCCCGACGTACTTCACCCTGACGCCCGCCTGATCCGCGAGAGCACCTGCGACACGTCCGAGACCTCGGTGACCTTCATGCCGGTGCCGGTGCCCGCGTCGCTGTCCGGCGGGACCAGGGCGTGGGTGAAGCCGAGTCGGGCGGCCTCCGCCAGCCGGCGCCGGACCCCGGACACCCGCCGCACCTCCCCGGCGAGCCCCAGCTCGCCGAGGACCACGAGGTCCGGCGGGAGGGCGACGTCGTTCTTCGCGGAGGCCACGGCCATGGCCAGGGCGAGGTCCGCGGCCGGCTCCGTGACCTTCATCCCGCCGACCGTGGCGGTGTAGACCTCGGAGTCCTGCAGTCGCACCCGGCCGCGCCGCTCGAGGATCGCCAGCAGCATCGCGACCCGCGAGCTGTCCAGCCCGCTCACGGCCCGCCGCGGCGTGGGCATCGACGACGACGCGACCAGCGCCTGGACCTCGGCCAGCAGCGGTCGCCGCCCGTCCATGACGACGGTGACCGCGGTCCCCGGCACGACCGACGCCCGGGTGGCCCCGAACCGGGCCAGGAACAGGCCCGACGGATCCGGCAGCCCGACGATGCCCTCGTCCCGCAGCTCGAAGCAGCCGACCTCGTCCGCGGGGCCGAAGCGGTTCTTCACCCCGCGGACCATCCGCAGCGTGGAGTGCTTGTCGCCCTCGAACGCCAGCACCACGTCGACCAGGTGCTCGAGCACCCGGGGACCGGCGATGTTGCCGTCCTTCGTGACGTGCCCCACGAGCAGCACGGGCAGTCCGCGCTCCTTCGCCAGCGCGGTGAGCGCGACGGTGACCGCCCTCGTCTGGGTGACGCCGCCGGGGGAGCCGTCGACCTCCGGCGAGGTCATGGTCTGCACGGAGTCGACGATCAACAGGTCCGGGTGCAGCGCGTCGACGTGCCCGAGGATCGACGAGAGGTCCGACTCGGCGGCCAGGAACAGCCGGTCGTGCAGGGCGCCGGTGCGCTCGGCCCGCAGGCGCACCTGGCCCGCGGACTCCTCGCCGGTGACGTAGAGGACGGAGCCGCCGCGCAGCGCGCCCGCGGCCTTCGCCGCCACCTCGAGCAGGAGCGTGGACTTGCCGACGCCCGGCTCACCGGCGAGCAGTACCACCGCGCCGGGTACGAGCCCGCCACCCAGCACGCGGTCCAGCTCGTCGACCCCCGAGGGACGGGCCCGCGCGGAGTCCAGCGCGACCTCGGCGATCGGGCGGGCCGGGGTGCTGGGCGCGCCGGCCGCGACGCGGCGCAGCCCGCCCCCGCCGACCGCCGGACGGGCCGGTTCGGCCTGCTCGGTCAGCGTGCCCCAGGCCTGGCAGCCGGGGCAGCGCCCGACCCACTGGGCGGCGCGGTGGCCGCACTCGCCGCAGACGTAGGCGCTGCGGGCGGCGCGGGTCCTCGCGGTCATCGCGCGTCCCGGCCGGGAGGGACCGGGGCGGTCAGTGGCCGCCCTCGCCGCCGCCCTCCACGGGCGCCATCTGGTCCTGCCGCGGCATCGGCGGGTTCTGCACCGGCAGGTCGACCGTCAGCCGGCCGGCGTCCTGGAAGACGAGGGTCAGGGGGTAGGTGCGCCCGGGCACGATGTCCTCACGGAGCCCGGTGAGCATGACCGTGATCTGCTTCGACCCCGGCAGGGCCGCGGCCGCGCCCTCGGTACCCGCCACGAGCGGGGTCTGCGGGGACAGCGTCTGGTCCCCGGTGACGACGACCTGCGACGCGGCCTCGCTCGAGGCGGAGACGAGCCGGTCCGCCGCGCCGCCGTCGTTCACGACGACCATCGCGACCGGCGCCTGGCCGCCCTGCTGGTAGATCGCGCCGGTGGGGGCCAGCCCCTCCGGCCAGACGATCTCGGCGTTGCGGACCGCGACGTCGCCCGTCACGGCACCGGCGCCGCCGACGGCTGCGACCTGCTCGGCGGTCTGCGCGATCTGGCCCGCACCGCAGCCGGACAACAGGAGGGCCCCCGCGGCGGCCGTGCCGACCGCCAGGACCTTCCACGCGCCCGGGCGCGTGGCGGAGCGTCGGGGGGTGGTCGCGCGGCTCACGGTTCGGGTCCTTCCTGACGGCCGTTCGTGCGGCTGCAGCCTAGTCGTCGGGTCCGACGGTCCGTGCACTCGGCTCTCGGCCGGGCGCCCGCGCACCCGCGTCTGCACGTTTTCCGCCCGTTGTCAACCCCCTGACCTGCGACGATGTGCCCTCCCGTCGCACGGGGGGCGGGTCGGGCGTGTTAACCTGGGTGCAGCGAAAGGGGCCAGAGGACACATGGTTTTCAAGGTCGGAGAGACCGTCGTCTACCCGCACCACGGTGCCGCTCTCATCGAGGCGATCGAGACCAGGACGATCAAGGGCGAGGAGCGCAAGTACCTCGTCCTGAAGGTCGCCCAGGGTGACCTGACGGTTCGCGTTCCCGCAGAGAACGCAGAGGTCGTGGGCGTTCGCGATGTCGTGGGCCAGGAGGGGCTGGACCGGGTGTTCGAGGTGCTGCGCACCCCGCACACCGAGGAGCCCACCAACTGGTCGCGCCGGTACAAGGCGAACCTGGAGAAGCTCGCGTCGGGCGACGTGAACAAGGTGGCCGAGGTCGTCCGTGACCTCTGGCGCCGGGAGAAGGACCGCGGCCTGTCCGCGGGCGAGAAGCGGATGCTGGCGAAGGCCCGGCAGATCCTCGTCAGCGAGCTGGCGCTGGCCGAGGGCACGGACGAGCAGCGGGCCGAGGCCCTGCTCGACGAGGTGCTGGCCACCACCAACGCCTGACCCGCCCCGCGAACGGCACGCTACGGCCCCGTGGTGCCCACGGCCCGGCTGACGCACGCACCGGGGCGGAGGTCGCGGTGAGCGTCGCGGCGGTCGTGCCCGCGGCCGGCTCGGGGACCCGGCTCCGGGCGGGTGCGCCCAAGGCCTTCGTGCCCCTGGCCGGTGTGCCGATCGTGGTCCGCGCGGTCGAGGGGTTGCTGGCCTCCGGCGCGGTCGACGAGGTGCTGGTCGCCGTACCGGCGGACCTGCTCGACCACGCGCGGGAACTGTTCGTCGGCCGGCCCGTCACCGTTCTGGTGGGCGGCGGCGAGCGCACGGCGTCGGTGCGGCTCGCGCTCGACGTGCTGTCCGGTTCCCACGGCGGTGAACGACCGGGGGGGCCCCGGGGTGACGGCCCACCGGAGATCGTCCTGGTGCACGACGCCGCCCGTCCCCTCACCCCGCCCGGCCTGGTGGCGGCCGTGGTGGCGGAGGTCCGGTCCGGTCACCCCGCGGTCGTACCCGCGCTGCCGCTGGCCGACACCGTCAAACGGGTGGACGTCGCGGCCGCGGTCGAGGCGACCGTCGACCGGTCCGAGCTGCGGGCCGCGCAGACCCCGCAGGGCTTCGCCTGGGAGACCCTGCGGGCGGCGTACGACGAGTCCGGCGCGGACGCCGTCGCCACGGACGACGCGGGCCTGGTCGAGCGGCTCGGCGAGCCGGTCGTCACGGTGCCGGGCGATCCCGCGGCCTTCAAGGTGACCACACCCTGGGACCTGCGGGTCGCCGCACTGCTGCTGGAGGAGAAGGCGTGAGGACCGGGATCGGCACGGACGTGCACCCCGTCGAGCCCGGGCGGCCCTGTCGGATCGCCGGGCTGCGGTGGGAGGGCGTCGACGGCTGCGCCGGCCACTCGGACGGCGACGTCGCCTGCCACGCGCTCTGCGACGCCCTGCTCTCCGCCGCCGGTCTCGGGGACCTCGGCGCGGTGTTCGGCACCGGCCGCCCGGAGTGGTCGGGCGCGAGCGGCGTCGCCCTGCTCGCCGAGGTCCGGCGGTTGCTCACCGCCGAGGGCTGGCGGGTCGCCAACGCCGCGGTGCAGGTGATCGGCAACCACCCCAAGATCGGCACCCGCCGGGACGAGGCGCAGAAGGTGCTGTCGGAGGTGGTCGGCGGCCCGGTGTCGGTCTCCGGCACCACCACCGACGGGCTCGGGCTCACCGGCCGGGGCGAGGGCATCGCCGCGATCGCCACCGCCCTCCTCCTCCCCGCCTGAACCGCCCGCCCGGCCCGATCCGCCCGGCCCCGATCCGCCCGGCCCGATCCGCCCGGCCCGATCCGCCCCGCCCGATCCGCACGAACGGCACTCTTGTGCGGACCTACCGCAGACAAGTGCCGTTCGTGCGACGGGCAGGCGTGCTCACCCGGCGAACATCGCCCTCGTCCGGTCCTCGATCTCCGCCGGTGTGAGGTCCTCCGTCTTCTGCGCGACCATCCACTGGTGGCCGAAGGGATCGGTGAGCCGTCCGCCGCGCTCGCCGTAGGGCTGGTCGGCGATCGGGAACCGCACGGTCGCGCCGCCCTCCTCCATGGCCGCCCCCACGGCGTCGGCGTCGTCGACGTAGAGCGCGAGGACGGCCGATCCGCCGCCGTCCGGCGGGGCCGGGTCGTACTCGTCGCCGTCCTTGACCGCCCACTGCACGGTCCCGGCCCGCAGCAGCGCGTGCACGACGGCGCCGTCCGGTGTCGCGTACCGCTCGACGAGCTCGGCGCCGAATGCCTCGCGGTAGAAGGCGATCGCGGCGTCGGCGCCCCGGACCGGCAGGCGGGGGTAAAGCTGCTCGATGCGTGTCATGCCGCCCAGCGTGCCGGGACGGCCGCCCGGCGTCTTGGAGAAATGTGATGCGGCCCTGCCGCGGTCCGCCGACCAGCGCGTCCGTACCCTGGGACGGGTGAGCGTCCGACTCTTCGACACCCTGACCAGGACGCAGCGGGACTTCGTGCCGCTGCGGGCCGGAGCCGTGTCGATGTACGTCTGTGGCGCCACGGTGCAGGGGCTGCCCCACATCGGGCACGTCCGCAGCTCGCTGAACTACGACGTGCTGCGCCGCTGGCTCGCCCACGCCGAGCCGGGCCGCGAGGGGCGCGACGTCACGCTCGTCCGGAACGTCACCGACATCGACGACAAGATCCTGCGCAAGGCGGCCGACGCGGGCCGCCCCTGGTGGGAGTGGGCCGCCACGCACGAGCGGGCCTTCTCCGCGGCGTACGACGCGCTGGGCTGCCTGCCCGCCTCGCTCGAGCCGCGGGCCACCGGCCACGTCCTGCAGATGGTCACCTACATCGAGCGGTTGATCGAGGGGGGGCACGCGTACGCCGCGGGCGGGGACGTGTACTTCGCCGTCCGCACGTTCCCGGGCTACGGCCGGCTCTCCGGCCAGAAGGTCGACGACGTCGCGCAGGGCGAGGGCGACCTGAACGCCAAGCGGGACCCGCTGGACTTCACGCTGTGGAAGAGCGCCAAGCCCGGCGAGCCGTCCTGGCCGACGCCGTGGGGCGAGGGCCGGCCGGGTTGGCACCTCGAATGCTCCGCGATGGCCACCACCTACCTCGGCCCGGAGTTCGACATCCACGGCGGCGGGCTCGACCTGGTGTTCCCGCACCACGAGAACGAGCGCGCCCAGTCCTGCGCGGCCGGTGACCCGTTCGCGCGCTACTGGCTGCACAACGCCTGGGTCACCATGGGTGGCGAGAAGATGTCGAAGTCGCTCGGCAACACGTTGGCGATCGACGCGCTGCTGCAGCGGGTCCGCGGCGTCGAGCTGCGGTACTACCTCGTCGGCCCGCACTACCGGTCGGCGATCGAGTACTCCGACGCGGCGCTGTCCGAGGCGGTCGCGGCGTTCCGCCGGATCGAGTCCTTCCTGCACCGGACCGGTGAGCGGGCCGGAGCGCCCCGCGTCGCCGACCGGGTGCCGGCGGAGTTCGCCGCCGCCCTGGACGACGACCTGGGCACGCCAGGCGGCCTCGCCGTGCTGCACACCACGGTGCGGGAGGGAAACGCCGCGCTCGACTCGGGCGACAAGAAGGTGGCGACCGCGGCGGCCGAGTCCGTCCGCGCGATGGCCGGGGTGCTCGGCGTCGACCCGCTCGACCCGCGCTGGCGCACGGGCGACCGGGGCGAGGAGGCCGCGCTCGGCGCGCTGACCGCGCTCGTCGAGGACCTGTTGGAGCGCCGCCAGGCCGCCCGCCGGGCGAAGGACTTCGCCGAGGCGGACGCGCTGCGCGACCGGCTGCTCGCCGCGGGCATCACCGTCGAGGACGGCGCCGACGGCCCCACGTGGTCGCTCAAGAACGCCTGAACCGAGAGACAGGGATCATGGCCGGCAACTCCAAGCGCCGCGGTGCGGTGCGCAAGGAAGGCACGAAGAAGGGCGCCGTCGTCGGCTCCGGGGGCCAGCGCCGCCGAGGGCTGGAGGGCAAGGGCCCGACGCCGCCCGCGTCCGCGCGCAAGGGCCACCCGGCCCAGCGCCGGGCGGCGGCGAAGGACCGGCGCGCCGCCGCGGGCACGCGCGGTCGCCGCCCGCAGGACGGCGACGTCCCCGAGACGGTGCTCGGGCGCAACCCGGTGGTGGAGTGCCTGCGCGCCGGGGTCCCGGCCACGGCGCTGCGGGTGGTCGTCGGAGCGACGGCGGACGAGCGGGTGGCCGAGTCGGTGCACCTCGCCGCCGACGCGGGGCTGTCCATCCTCGAGGTGGAGCGCGCCGAGCTCGACCGGATCTCCGGCGGCGCGCTGCACCAGGGCGTCGCGCTGCAGATCCCGCCTTACGAGTACGCGCACCCGGACGAGCTGCTGGAGGCGGCGTCGGAGGCCGGGCACCCTGCCCTGATCGTCGCGCTCGACGGCGTCACGGACCCGCGCAACCTGGGCGCGGTCGTGCGCTCGGTCAGCGCCTTCGGTGGGCACGGCGTGGTCGTGCCGCAGCGCCGCTCGGCGGGGATGACCGCGGTGGCGTGGCGGACCTCGGCCGGCACCGCGGCGCGGCTGCCCGTCGCCCGCGCGACGAACCTCACCCGCACCCTGCGCGAGTACGCGCAGACCGGGCTGATGGTGGCCGGCCTCGACGCCGACGGCGACGTCTCGCTCGACGAGTTCGACCTCGCCACGGACCCGCTGGTGATCGTGACGGGCTCGGAGGGCAAGGGGCTGTCCCGGCTCGTCCGCGAGTCCTGCGACGTCACGGTCTCGATCCCGATGGCCCGCGAGGTCGAGTCGCTCAACGCCTCGGTGGCCACCGGTGTGGTGCTGGCCGAGGTCGCGCGGCGCCGCCGCCTGGCCTGAGGTGCGCACCCGCTCCGTGCTGTGGACCGTCGCCCCGTCGTCCACACTGTCCATGTGAGCAGGAACGACACGTCGGAGACCCTCCCGTGGATGCGCGCGGGCACCGAGCACCTGCTCGCCGTCGTCGACGGGATCCCGGACGGGGACCTGACGGCCCCCAGCGCCCTGCCCGGGTGGACCCGGGCCCACGTCGTCGCCCACGTGGCACGCAACGCCGAGGCCCTCGTCCGGCTCGCGACCTGGGCCCGCACCGGCACCGAGCAGCCGATGTACCCGAGCCCGGAGGCCCGCGACGCCGAGATCGAGGAGACGTCCGGCCGGTCGCCGGAGGTGCTGCGCGCCGAGCTCGCCGCCACCGCCCGCGAGCTCGACGAGGCGCTCGGCGCGCTCACCCCGGGGCAGTGGGAGGCGACGATCCGCAACGCCCAGGGTCGCGAGATCCTCGCGACGGAGATCCCGTTCCTGCGGATCCGCGAGGTGTGGGTGCACGCCGCCGACCTCGACACCGGGGCCTCGCTCGCCGACCTGCCCGCCGAGCTCGTCGACCTGATGCTCGACGACGTCACGGCCACCCTGTCCGGCCGGGCGGGGTGCCCCACGCTGCTGCTCGCCCCGACCGACCGCGAGCGGGTGTGGCGGATCGGCGATCCGGGCGCCACCCCGGCGCCCGTCGTGTCGGGCCCCGGCGAGTCGATCCCGGCCGAGTCGGCCCCGCTGGGCGAGGTCGAGACGCAGAAGGCGCCGGCTGCGGACCTCCTGGGCTGGCTGACGGGCCGGGCGCCGGCGAGCGTGCTGGCCGGCACCCCGCCCGAGCTGCCCCGCTGGCTCTGATCGCCGTCAGGCGGTGCGGACCCGGCCGCGGACCCGCCCGACGAGCCGGCACACCAGGTAGGCCAGGAACGCGAGCGTGGCCACGTAGCCCGAGATCGGCAGGCCGGGGACCAGGCTCAGCAGGGTCCCGCCGAGCAGCGCGAGCTCGGCGATCCCGATCGCCAGCAGCGTGGCGGCCAGCGGGCTCGAGGTGACCCGCGCGGCCGCGGCGCCCGGGATGATCGTGACCGAGAGGACGAGGATGGCGCCGACGATCGGCACGGCCAGAGCGGTCGTCAGGGCGACGAGAACCGCGAACAGCGGGGAGAGGAAGCGTGTCGGTACCCCGCGGGCCACGGCGACGTCGGGATCGGCGCTGGCGAACAGCAGCGGCCGGTAGACCACGGCGAGGGTGGCCAACACGACGATCGTCACGCTGACGAGAATCGCGATGTTGCTGGAGTCGACGGACACGATCGAGCCGGTGAGCAGGCCGAACTTGTTCGAGGCCCGGCCCTCGTAGAGCGCCAGCAGCAGCACACCGAGGCCCAGCCCGAACGCGAGCACCACGCCGATCACGGAGTCCCGCTCGCGTTGGCGCAGCCCGAGCAGGCCGAACACCAGCCCGGCGGCCACCGCCCCGACGACCGCCCCCACGCTCACCGAGATCCCGACGAGCAGGGCCGCGGCGCCGCCGGTGAACGCCAGCTCCGCCGTGCCGTGGACGGCGAACCCCATGCCGCGCGCGACGACGAGCGGGGCCAGCGCGCCCGCCACCAGACCGAGCAGCGCGGCGGCGACGAAGGCGTTCTGCACGAAGGGCAGGGCCAGCAGCTCCCCGATGCCCTCGAACCCGATCAGCCGGCTCACCGGATCGCCTCCAGGGCGTCGTGGTGCGCGTGCTGGTCCTCCGCACCCACGACCACCAGTCGGCCCCGCACCCGCACGACCTCCACGTCCGTCCGGTACAGCTCCGACAGGGTCTCCGAGGTCATCACCTCGTCCGGCGTGCCGATCCGGAACCGGCCGTCGACCAGGTACAGGACCCGGTCGACGAGCGGCAGCACCGGGTTGATCTCGTGCGTCACGAACACCACGGCGGTGTCCGCGGCGCGGCGCCGCTCGTCGATGAGCCGGCTGACCGTGCGCTGGTGGGCGAGGTCGAGGGAGAGCAACGGCTCGTCGCACAACAGGACGCGCGGATCGCCGACCAGGGCCTGCGCCACGCGGAGCCGCTGCTGCTCCCCGCCGGAGAGCCGCCCGACGGGGGAGCGGGCGTACGAGGTCGCCCCCACCGCCTCGAGCGCCTCGGCCACCCGGCGCCGCCGCTCCGCCCGGCCGCGCAGGCCCGGGCCGAACCGGTGCCCGTCGAGGCCCAGCCCCACGAGGTCGGCGCCGCGCAGCGGCATGTCCTCGACCAGGGCCTTCTGCTGCGGGATGTAACCGATGCCGCCCGCGCCGCGCCGGGCCGGCTCACCCGCGATCCGGACCTCGCCGGCGTCGAGCGGCTGGAGGCCGAGCAGCACGCGCAGGAGCGTGGTCTTGCCGGAGCCGTTGGGTCCCAGGACGGCGAGGAACTCGCCGGGCGGGACGTCGAGGTCCAGGGCCTCCCACAGCACCCGCCGCCCGAACGCCACCCGCGCGCCCCGCAGCGCGACCGCCGCGGGGGGCGCCGTCGGGGGTGTCGCGGTCATGACCTCATTGTTCACGCCGCTCCGTTCAGGGCGCCCGCCAGGGCGTCGAGCTGGGCGCTCTGCCACGCGACGTAGGAGTCCACGCCCTCGGGCAGGGTCTCGCCGACCTCGACGACCGGTACGCCCGCGGCCTCCGCCGTGTCCGCGACCTTCTGCGTGGAGGGGCTCTCGGTCTGGTTGTTGACCACCAGCGTCGTCACCGGGTCCGGCCCGCCGACGATCTCGAGCGTCGACGCCAGCACCGCGGCCGCCGGGTCGGTGCCCTCCTCGACGGCCTCGCTGAACTCCTCGGGGGTGGCGTTCTGCAGGCCGGCGGCCTCGGTCAGGTAGAGCGGCACGGGCTCGGTGACGGCGATCCGCTCGCCCGCGTGCGCGGCCTTGATCGCGTCGACCTTCTGCTGCAGCCCGTCGAGGTCGGTGCCGAACCTCTGCGCGTTCGCGGTGTAGGTGGCCGCGTCGGCCGGATCGGCCGCGCCGAGGTCCTTCGCGATCTCGTCGGCGACCTTCCGCACGGTCGGCAGGCTGTACCAGACGTGCTCGTTGAACTCGCCGTGGTCGTGGCCGTCCGGGTCGGGTGGGGAGGAGTCGCCGCCGGCCTCGGGGGCACCGGGCAGGCCGGAGAGCTGCACTGCGTCGATCACCGTGGCCTTCGTGCCGGACGACTCGACGAGGCGGGCGGCGAAGTCGTCGTAGCCGCCGCCGTTGACCACGACGAGCGCCGCCCGCGCGACGGTCGCGGCGTCGGCGGGCGTGGACTCGTACTCGTGCGGGTCGGCGGTCGACGAGTTGATCAGCGACGTGACCTCGACGAGGTCGCCGCCGACCGCGGAGGCGATGCTGCCGTAGACGTCCGTCGAGGCGACGACGGCGACCTTCCCGCCCGCGGCGGTCGTCGGGGCGGCCGCGGAGCCGTCGGCGTCGGATCCCGAGCCGCAGGCGGCGAGCGCGAGGACTCCGGCCGATCCGATCACGGTGGCGAGCAGGGTGGTGGCGAGGCGCGTTCTCATCGTGGGGTCGTGCTCCCGTATCAGGCTGTGCGCATGCATTTATTGAAAACCGTTGTCACTTCACTCTAGCGGGTGCCGGCGGGCCGGGCTACCGACCGGCCACCGCAGGCGGCTACCGTTCGCGACATGAGCGGTTCACCCCACGTGAGGCGACCCGCGACGCTGGCGTCGCTCGCCGCCGAGCTGGGCGTGTCCCGCACCACCGTCTCCAACGCCTACAACCGCCCCGACCAACTCTCCGCGCCGCTGCGGGAGAAGGTCCTCGAGGCCGCGCGGCGGCTCGGGTACCCGGGGCCGGACCCGGTGGCACGCTCGCTGCGCACCCGGCGCGCCGGCGCCGTCGGCCTGCTGCTCACCGAGGCGCTCTCGTACGCCTTCCGCGACCCGGTGGCCACCGGCTTCCTCGAAGGCCTGGCGCTGGCGTGCGAGCAGGCCGGGCAGGGCCTGCTGCTGGTCCCGGTCAGCCCCGAGCACGCCGACGTCGCCGCGGTCCACCAGGCGGGCGTCGACGGGTTCGTCGTCTACTCCGTGAGCGAGGACGACCCGCACTTCCGCGCCGTGCTCGAACGGCCGGTGCCCACGGTGGTCTGCGACCAGCCCGTCGGGGTCGAGGGCGTCGACCGGGTCGGCGTCGACGACCGACAGGGCATGCGCGCGCTCGGCACGCACCTGACCGCGCTGGGCCACCGGAAGATCGGCGTGCTGTGCATGCGGCTCGGCCCGCAGCGCCACGACGGCCCCGCCGATCTCGCGCGGCAGGAGAACACGTCCTACCCGGTGCAGCGCGAGCGCATCGGCGGTCTGCGGGACGCGCTCGTCGAGGCCGGCGTGGACTGGGCGGGCGTGCCCGTCGTCGAGCGGTTCGAGCACAGCCCCGAGGCCGGGGCGTCTGCCGCGCGGGAGCTGCTGGCCGCACACCCGGACATCACCGCGCTCGCCTGCACCTCGGACGTGCTGGCGATCGGTGCGTTGCAGTACGCCGCCGAGGCCGGGGTCGCGGTGCCGGACCGGCTCACCGTCACCGGGTTCGACGGCGTGCCGGAGGCCGAGCGGGTCGGGCTCACCACCGTGCGGCAGCCCGTGCGCCGCAAGGGCCAGGTGGCGGGGGAGCTGCTGCTGCAGCGCGGCGAGCGCAACAAGCCGAAGCAGGTCGTGCTGCCCACCGAGCTCGTCGTCGGCTCCACCAGCGGCCCCGCGACGCAGGCGGAGAAGTTCTTCTCGGGCTGGTGACCCGCCGCGGGTGAGCCCCCGGCCGGCGGGTCAGCGGCGGTGACCGGCGAGGGTGCGCAGCACGGCCGTGACCGCCTCGGGATCGGCGACGCGGTGCTCCGCCGCGGTGTCCCCCTCGCCGACCTTGACGCCGACGTCGCCCGGCCGGAGCCGCGTGAACACGGACTCGTCCGTGACGTCGTCGCCCGCGAAGAACACGGCCTCGGCGCCCAGCCGCTCACGCAGCACGTCGACCGCCGTACCCTTGCTGACCTGCAGCACGGCGAGGTCGATCACCGCTTTGCCCTCCGTGGAGTCGACGCCCTCCCAGGTGCCGGGCCCGGCCCGCACGGCGTCGAGCACGCGGGCGCCCACCTCCGGTGCGGCGTTGCGGACGTGCACCGCGACCCCCGCCGGCTTGTGCTCCAGGGTCACCCCGATCTCGCCCTCGACCAGATCGACGAGCGCGAGGGTGAGCTTCTCCTTGAGATCCTGCTGCTCCGGGCCGAGCAGCGCACCGTCCCCGTCGGTGAGGCCGGGCCCGTACTCGCCGCCGTGGCTGCCGACCATCCGGACCGGCTCGGTGAGCCCCGAGACGGCGCCCAGGTCCGCGAGGCCACGCCCGGAGAGCAGGACGACCGTGGTGTCCGGCGCGCCGGCGAGCTCGCGGACCGCGTCGGCCGAGTCCGGCAGCGGCCGGGCGTCGGAGGGCACCGGCACGATCGGGGCCAGTACGCCGTCGAAGTCGAGCGCGACGAGGAGGGTGCCCACCTCGCCGAGCCGGGTGAGCGCGTCGGACAGGGCGGCGTCGAGCTCGGGGCCCGGGTCGAGCGGCTCAGTCATCCGCGGGCTCCAGGCCCAGCGCGCGGAGGAACGATCGGGCCCACCGGTCGACGTCGTGCGTCATGACCTGCTTGCGCAGGGTCCGCATCCGCTTCCGGCCCTCCTCGGGAGGCATCGTCAGCGCCGCGTACAGCGTCTCCTTCACCCCGTCCGTGTCGTGCGGGTTGACGAGCAGGGCGCTGGTCAGCTCGGCCGCGGCGCCCGCGAACTCGGACAGCACCAGCGTGCCGCCCAGGTCGTGCCGGCAGGCCACGTACTCCTTGGCGACGAGGTTCATGCCGTCGCGCAGCGGGGTCACGAGCATGACGTCCGAGGCCCGGAAGAAGGCCGCCAGCTCCTCCCGCGGCAGCGACTGGTGCAGGTAGTGCACGGCGGGGTGGCCGACCTTCGCGAACTCTCCGTTGATCCGCCCGACGGCGAGCTCGATGTCGTCGCGCATCCGCTGGTAGTGCTCGACGCGCTCCCGGCTCGGCGTGGCGAGCTGGATCATGACCGCGTCCTCGGCGGTGACCCGGCCCTCCTCGAGCAGCTCCTGAAAGGCGCGCAGGCGGACGTCGATGCCCTTCGTGTAGTCCAACCGGTCGACCCCGAGGATGATCTTCTCCGGGTTCCCCAGGTCCTCCCGGATCTGCGCGGCGCGTTTGACGACGGCGTCGGTGCGGGAGAGCTGGTCGAGCTGGGCCGAGTCGATGGAGATCGGGAAGGCGCCGAGCTTCACGGTGCGCCGTCCGACGGTGACCTCGTTGCGGTTGCGGACGGCCCCGGCGCCGGCGAGGCGCGTGGCGAGCCAGCGGAAGTTCCGCACGCCGCCCGCGGTGTGGAAGCCGATCACGTCCGCGCCGAGCAGGCCCTCGACGATCCGGGTCCGCCACGGCAGCTGCATGAACAGCTCCGTGGGCGGGAACGGGATGTGCAGGAAGAAGCCGATCCGCAGGTCGGGGCGCAGCTCGCGGAGCATCCCCGGCATGAGCTGCAGCTGGTAGTCCTGGATCCAGACCGTCGCGTTCTCGGCGGCCACCCGCGCGGTGTAGTCGGCGAAGCGCTGGTTGACCTTCACGTACGCCTGCCACCAGTGCCGGTGGAACGCCGGCGGGGCCACGACGTCGTGGTACAGCGGCCAGAGCGTGCCGTTGGAGAAGCCCTCGTAGTAGTACTCGACCTCCTCGGCGCTGAGCCCGACCGGGTGCAGCTGGAGGCCGTCCTCGACGAGCGGGCCGACGTCGGCGTCGGGCACGCCGGGCCAGCCGATCCAGGCACCGTCCCGAGCCCGCAGCATGGGCTCCAGGGCCGTGACCAGGCCGCCGGGGCTGCGCTTCCAGCGCTGGCCGCCGTCGGGCAGCTTCTCCAGGTCGACGGGCAGCCGGTTGGCCACGACCACGAAGTCGGGTGGGGGAAGCTCGGATGTGCTGTTGCGGGCCACAAGATCCTCCTCGCGCCGCCGGCGCGCACCGTCGCCGGCGGATCCTCGGGGAGAACCCTACTGACCGCCGGGCAGGTTCGCGGGCTCGGAATCCTCCGTGTAGCCCGGTGGCTCGGTGCCCTGCTCGGCGCGGCGGAGCCGGGGCCGGGCCAGGAACTCGCCGAAGGTGACCCCGGCCGCGAGCGCCAGCCCGATGGCCAGCGCGAGCGTGACGGTGACCAGTCCCTCGGACAGGCCCTCGACCGCGAGCTGGTAGAAGCCGCGGTAGGCGGTCAGGCCCGGCAGCAGCGGGGTCACACCGGCGAGCGTCACGACGAGCGTCGACACCTGTCGGGTCCGGCGCAGCAGCCCGCCGCCGATCCCGATCACGATGGCCGAGATCCCCGTGGCCGCGACCGGCCCGATTCCGGAGTACTGGTTGAGTGCACTGAAGACACCCCAGCTCACGGCTCCGATTCCCGCCGCGAACAGCAACGCGCGCAAGGGGGCGTAGCCCGCGAGAGCATACCCGGCGGCGGCGACCGCGCCGGCCAGGAGCGACAGCGTGAGCCGCCCGACGCTCACCGGCACGGTGCCGGCGACGTCGAGCGCGATGCCGACGGCGAACCCGATCTTCAGGCCGAGGACGACGCCGGTGAGCAGGCCCGCGGAGAGCAGTGTGATCTCCGCGACCCGACCGGCCGCGGTGACGTAGTAGCCGGAGATCGCGTCCTGCACCGTGCCCACCACCGACAGCCCGGACAGCAGCACGGTGATCGACGACGCGACCACCAGCGACGGACGCGTACCCGGCGGGAAGAGGCCGACGGCGAACAGCGCGATCGTGACGGTCGTGGCCAGCAGGCCGCCGGTGAGCTGCTGGAAGAACGCCGGCAGGCCCAGGCGGTTGAGGACCCGGCCGATCCGGTCGATCGCGCCGGTGACCAGGAACGCCGTCACGGCCGTGACGACGCCGCCGCCCAGCAGGACGGCGATCGCGCCGGCCAGCGCGCCCCAGCCCGCCGTCGCGGTCCAGCGGGGGTAGGGGTGTCGGGCGTTCACGGCGTCGTCGAGCCCGCGGGCCGCGGCCCGGACGTCCAGCCGGCCCTGCATGACCGCGTCGACCACGGCGTCGACCGCCGCGAGCCGGGTCAGGTCCAGCGTCTTGTACTTGACCAGCCGCATCGACGTCACGGGGGAGGCAGCGTTGCCGCGGTGGCAGCAGATCGTGATGGAGGTGAACGTGATGTCGACATCCACCGCGGGCAGGCCGCAGACCTCCGCGATGCGCAGCATCAGGTCGGTGACCACGCCGACGCTCTCGCCGCTGGAGAGCTGCACCTCGCCCACCCGCATGCAGAGGTCGAGGACCTCCTGCACACGCGCGTCGTCGGGCACCTGCGGCCCGACCATCAACATGGGCAGGGTCGGCGGACCCGCCGCGAGCAACCTGCGGGCGTCCCGCTTCAGCGTCGCCCGGAGCCGGTTCGTCAGCCGCTCGGCCGGGTTCAGCTCGTCCACCACGGGCTCAGGCTGCCAAACGACCGGGGAGCTCTACGATGTGGGCTGCCGGGCGTGAGTCCGGTGGTGCCGGTGTAGCTCAGTGGTAGAGCAACTGTCTTGTAAACAGTAGGTCGTCGGTTCGATCCCGACCTCCGGCTCAGCGCCTGACCTGCGGATTCGTGTTCCGTTAGGTAGCGTTCGACCGACACGTGGCACGAGTCGTGGCACGAGTGCTGCTTTGGTCCTTCGCATGGCACGCAGATCACGCGGCAACCGCCGCGGCAAGGGCAACATCGAGACCCTCGCCAGTAAGGCGAAGACGTGGCGCTGGATCTCGATCAACCCATGTGAGATGTCCGAACCGCCGCCAGCACCGGCGGCGAACCCGCAGCCCCCGACGCCCGAGGAGGCCGCACTGATCGTGACTGCCGCGTGGGACGACGTGGAGTGGGGCACGCTCCTCTGGGTTGCGATGACGACCGGCACACGCCGAGGCGAGATCTGCGGGACGCGATCTGGGCGGGCAACAACGCCGGCCTGGAGTACCTGTCGGCCAAGTCCGGCTACTCCCGCGTCGGGCACCACGGCGGCGCCGCCGCCTCGACCCGGAGTTCAGCGCGCTCGCCCGAGCCTGGGCCGATCCGGAGCTGCCGACAGGAAGTTCCAGAACAGCAGCTGGGCGATCAGCGGGGTGCCGCGGAACACCCAGATGTAGATCCCGGGGAGCGGCGGGTGTTCGGACTGGCGACCTCCCAGGTCGCCACCGACGTCCTCGCCGGGGAAGGGCTCACCACTCGAGACGTCGCGCGGTGGCTGACCACCCAGAACCGTCTCGCGGCGCCGGTCGCGGAGGCCACCGTCCGGGACGAGGACCGGCCGTGGCGGCTGCGCGCCGAGGATCTGGTCGTGGTCGACGAGCCCGCGATGACCGACACTTCCGCGCTTGCCGCGATCCACCGCCACGTGGATGCCGCTGGTGGGAAGTTGTTGCTGGTCGGGGACCGCAGGCAGCTCGCTGCGGTCGGCGCGGGCGGTGGGATGGACCTGGTCGCTGCGTTCGGTGCCCGCTACGAGTTCGCCGACGCCCGACGCTTCACGCACGACTGGGAACGCGCCGCCACGGCGGCAGCCCGGTTCCGATAATCCAGCGCGCGTCACCCCGGGCTGTGTGGACGGCCTCGGGGTGACGCCCTATCGTTCCGATGATCTCTCATCTGAACGGACGAACATATGTCATTGCGTAGGACTTCGAGGACCTTCGTCGTCGGCCTCGTGCTCGCGCTCGGCCTGGTCGCAGGCTGCAGCGCGGCCGCTCCGCCCGCGTCCGAGCAGTCGGCCGCGCCCTCTTCCGCGTCTGGGGCGACGATCGACAACTGCGGGGTCCAGGTGCCCACCGACACCCCACCCGCCCGCATCTTCGCCGCGTTCCACAACGGCGTCGAGGCGGTGTACGCGCTGGGGCAGGGCGACAAGCTGGTCGGCGCCGCCTACCTGGACAACCCGATCCTCTCCGAGTTCGCCGCGCAGTTCCGGCCGGAGGCGCAGCAGCCCACCTACTACCCCGAGGAGTACCCGAGCCGAGAGGAGGTGCTGCGCCTCGACCCGGACTTCGTGGTCTCCGGGTTCACCGGCGCCTTCACCACCGAGGGCCTCGGAACCCGCTCCGAGCTGGAGGGCATCGACATCGGGTCGTACCTGTTCAGCCAGTACTGTCCGACCGCGGACGGGGAGGGGCAGTCGTCGCTGGCCGCCAACGACGTCTCGTTCGACAGCGTCTACGGCGACCTGGCCGACCTCGGTCAGGTACTCGGGGCGACCACCCGGGCGGGCGCCCTGGTTGCGGAGATGAAGCAGACCGTCGCCGACACCGAGGACCGCCTCGCCGGGGTCACCGAGAAGCCGCGCGTCGCCATGATCAACCGGCCGGGCGGCGGGGAGATCCGGGTGTTCGGCACCGAGGACGTCGCGACGACGATCATCGAGGCCGCGGGTGGGGTGCAGGCCTTCGACATCCCCGGCAGGCTCACCCGGATCGGCACCGAGGAGCTCGTCCGGCAGAACCCGGACGTCATCGTGGTCCCGGCCTGCTGCGGCGCGGACGTCGGGCCCGAGGGAGCGCAGTCGGTGATCGACGGGATCAAGGCCGATCCCGCGCTCGCCAACGTGCCCGCGGTGCGCGACGGCCGGATCTACGCCACGACGTTCGCCGAGATCACCCCAGGCGTGCGGAACGCCGACGCGGTGGCCGACCTCGCCCGGCAGCTGCACCCGGACAAGTTCTGAGATCTCTGGGGCTGGTCGCGGCCGTCGTCGTGCTGGCGGCGGTCGCGGTCGGCTCGGTGCTGGTCGGGAACCAGAGCTACAGCCCGGCCGAGGTGCTCGGCGCCACGCCGGGCTCGGACCTGGACCGGATCGTGGAGTACCTGCGGATCCCGCGGACGCTCGTCGGGATCCTCGCGGGCGCCGCACTCGGTGTCGCGGGCGGGCTGCTCCAGGGACTCACCCGCAACGCGCTCGCCGGGCCCGAGGTCTTCGGGGTGAACGCCGGCGCCGCCTTCACCGTGGTGGTCGGCATCGCGGCCTTCGGCGTGGACACCTTCGGCGGCTGGATCTGGTTCGCGTTCCTCGGCGCCGCGGTCACCGGGGTGGCGGTGTACGCGCTCGGCTCTCTCGGCCGCGGCGGTGCTACCCCGGTCAAGCTGGCCCTGTCCGGCGCGGCCGCGACCGCCTTGCTCGGCGGCCTGACGACGGCGGTCACCCTGCTCGACATCGCCACCTTCACCGCCTACCGCTACTGGTCGGTCGGCGCCCTGACCTCGGCGGACGCCGCGGTGATCCGCACCGCCCTGCCGTTCCTGACCGTCGGCTCCGTGCTGGCGATGACGTCGGCGCGGGCGCTGGACGCGCTCGCCCTCGGCGACGATCTCGCCCGCACGCTCGGCCAGCGGCTCGCCGTCGGCCGGGCGACGGCGGCGCTGGCCGTGGTGGTGTTGACCGGGACCGCGGTGGGCCTCGCCGGGCCGCTCGCGTTCGTCGGGCTGTGCGTGCCGCACATGGCCCGCGCGCTGGTCGGGCCCACGCACCGGTGGCTGCTGCCCTACTCCGCGGTGCTCGGCCCGATCGTGCTCCTCCTGGCGGACGTGCTGGGGAGGCTGATCGCCCGGCCGCAGGAGCTGCAGGCGGGCATCGTCACCGCGGTGGCGGGCGCGCCGTTCTTCATCGCGCTCGTGCGCCGCCGCCGGATGGCCGAGCTGTGACCGTCCTGCGGCTGGGCGGGTTCATCGTCCGGGTCCACCGGCGGGCGGCCGTGGTGTCCACCGCGGCGCTGGTGGTGGCGGTCCTGACCCTCGTCGCCTCGCTGGTCTTCGGGGACTACCCGCTGCCGCTGTCCGACGTGCTGACCGTTCTCGCCGGGGGTGAGGGTGCCACCCGCCGCGGCGCCTATGTGGTGTGGCAGCTGCGGATGCCGCGAGCGCTGGGCGCGATCATGATCGGGGCGGCGTTCGGGCTGTCCGGGGCGATCGTCCAGCGGCTCGTGCGCAACCCCCTGGCCAGCCCGGACGTGGTGGGGATCAACGCGGGCGCCGCCGTCGTCGCCGTCGTGCTGGTGGTGTTCTTCGCCGCGGGCCCGCTCCCGACGGCGCTCGGCGCGGCGGCCGGTGCGCTGGGCACGGCCTCGTTGGTCTACCTGCTGTCCAGACGGCGGGGGATCAGCGGGTACCGGCTCGTGCTGATCGGCATCGGGGTGACCGCCGCGCTGACGTCGGTGATCGCCTACGTCCTGAACGTCGCGAACGTCTACATCGCCGAGCAGGCGGCGATCTGGCTGTCCGGCAGCCTGATCGGGCGGTCGTGGGGGCACGTCCTGCCGGTGGTCGCGGTCGTCGCCGTCGGGATCCCGGTGGCGCTACGGCTGGCCGCCGCCCTGCGCACCCTCGAGCTGGGCGATGATCTGGCCGTCGCGCTCGGAACCCGCGCCGAACGTGCCAGGGGCGCGCTGTTGCTGGTCGCCGTGGTGCTCGCCGCGGCGGCGACCGCGGCGGCCGGGCCGATCGCGTTCGTCGCGCTGGCGGCGCCGCAGATCACCCGGCGGCTCGTCCACGGCCGCGGGCTGGCGCTGGTCGCGAGCGCGGCGGTCGGCGGGGCGCTGCTGGGTGTGGCCGACTTCGTGGCACGGCGGGTGCTGGCGCCGGTCGAACTGCCGGTGGGCGTGCTCACCGCCGTGTTGGGGGCGCCCCTCCTGGTCTGGTTGCTGGCCAGGGAGAACCGCACAGGGAGGACGGGATGAGCCTCGAGGCGGGCGGGCTGGGCCTGGGCTACGAGGGGCGGCCGGTGATCGATGCCCTGGACGTGCAGATCGCCGAGGGCCGCATCACCGCGATCGTCGGGCCGAACGCCTGCGGCAAGTCCACCCTGCTCCGTGGCCTCGCCCGCCTCCTGCGGCCCAGCGCGGGCACGGTGCTCCTCGACGGCGCGGACATCCACACGTTGTCGGCCCGCGAGGTCGCCACCCGGATCGGGGTGCTGCCGCAGCAGCCCGTCGCGCCGGACGGGATCACCGTCGGCGATCTCGTCGGCCGCGGGCGCCACCCGCACCAGCGATGGCTGCGGCAGTGGTCCGCGGCGGACGAGCGCGCCGTGTCCCGCGCGCTGGAGGTCACCTCGCTGACCGACCTGCAGGGCAGGCCGGTCGACGAACTGTCCGGCGGCCAGCGCCAACGCGTCTGGATCGCCCTGGTCCTGGCCCAGGACACCGACCTGCTGCTGCTCGACGAGCCGACGACCTTCCTCGACCTCGCCCACCAGGTCGAGGTGCTGGACCTGCTGACCGACCTGCACGCGGAGGGCCGCACGATCGTCGCGGTGCTGCACGACCTGACCATGGCCTGCCGCTACGCCGACGAGCTCGTCGCGATGCGGGGCGGGGCGATCGTCGCCCAGGGCCCGCCCGCGGAGATCGTCGACGCCGACCTCGTCCGCCGGGTGTTCGGGCTCGACGCGGTGGTCATCCCGGACCCGACGACGGGTGCGCCGCTCGTCCTCCCCGAGCCCCGCCGACGGCGCGCTCAGTGAGGAATCGGAAGCCGGTCGCGCTCGCGGACCAGCGCCACCGCCACCAGTACGCCCAGGGCGGAGAGCGCGCCCATGCACGCGGCGATGCCGTCCAGGCCCGCGACGAGGGCGGCCGGGTCGCCGGTGCCCGCCAGGGTGGCGTCGCGGGCGGGGCCCACCAGCCCGGCCCGGTCCGCGGCGGCGGCCAGCACCACGCCGAACACCGCGACACCGATCGCCGTGCCGAGCGGGAAGAACGTGTTCGCCACGCCCGAGGCCAGCCCGGCCCGTTCCGGCGACACCACGCCGACCGCCAGTCCCATCAGTGACGGGAACACCAGCCCCGCGCTGACCCCGATGAGCACGAAGCCGGGTACCGCGGCCGTCCAGCCGCTGTCCGGGGTGATGCCGAACAACAGGGCCAACCCCGCGGCGACCCCGGCCAGGTTGCCCACCGCGATCAGGGTCCGCGCCGGGACCATGCGTTGCAGCCGGGCGCCGACGAACGACAGCAGCAGCACCGGCAGCGACATCGCCAGCATCGCCATACCCGTCGCCGTCGCGGAGAGCCCGACCGGGCCCTGCAGCCACAGCACGAAGAAGGGCAGCGCACCGAACGACGCGATGCGCGAGAGCAGGCTCAGCAGCACCGCGCCGCTGAAGGTCGGGATCCGGAACAGCCGCAGGTCGATCAGGGCCCGCTCGCGGCGGAGCGACTGGTGCAGCCCGAACGCGACGAGGGCGAGCACCGCCACGGCCCCCGCGCCGAGCACGAGCGGCGTCGCCCAGCCCAGCTCGGGGCCGGTGAGCAGGGCGGTGTTCAGGGCGAACAGGGCGACCACGGCCAGGACCAGCCCACCGACGTCGAGGGGGCGCCGGGGTCCGTCGGTCACGGTCGGTGGAGCGATGAGGGCGGGCAGCGCGATCAGCAGCAGCACCCCGATCGGGACGTTGACCAGGAAGATCGCTCGCCAGCCGAGCGCATCGACGAGCAGCCCGCCGACCAGCGGGCCGAGGTTCGCGGCGAGGGTGCCGACGGTGACCCACGCGGCGATGGCCGTGGCCCGGGCGGTACCGGAGTAGGTGCGGGCGAGCAGGGCGATCGACGTGGCGAGGATCGCAGCGGCGCCCATGCCCTGCAGCACGCGCGCCGCGATCAGCAGCGGCACCGTCGGCGCGAGGCCGCACGCGGCCGAGGCGGCCGTGAAGAGCGCCACGCCGGTCGCGAAGACCGGCCGGTCACCGGTGCGGTCCGACAGGGCGCCCGCCGTGAGGATCAACGACGCGAACGCCAGCGTGTACCCCGTCACGACCCACTGCAGGGCCCCGAGCCCGCCACCCAGCTCGGCGTCCACCGTCGGCAGCGCGACGACCACGATCGTCAGGTCGAGCGCGGTGAGCGCGCCGCCGACGCACACGGCGATGACGGCGCCACGCCTGCGGTCGGGCGCGCTCTCGGGTGCCATGAGGTCAGCTTCGCATGAAATTGACAACCGTTGTCACTGTTGTGAAGGATCTCCAGGACGTCGGGGGACGACAGCGCACGAGGAGACCACGGGTGACGACAGCACTGGACCGGCGCAGGTTCCTGCGCCTCGGAGCGACCGCGATGGGTGTCGCCGGCGCGGCGGCCGCGCTGGCGGCCTGCGGGTCCGGGACGGGGACCGGGGCCACTGCGGCCGGATCGGGGGCGGCCCCCACGGCCGCGCCAGCGGCGGGAGGGACGCTGCGCGCGGCCTTCGTCGGTGGCGGGGCGACCGAGACCCTGAACCACCTCACCGGCCCGACGGCGCTGGACTACGTCCGGGCCCGCGCCCGGCACGGCGCCCTCGGCTCGATCGACCCGTCCACGCCGGACGGTGTGCGCTACGACCTGCTCACCGGCATCGACGTCTCCGAGGACCTGCGCGAGTACACGCTGCGGCTGCGGCCCGGCCTGACCTTCACCGACGGGTCACCGGTGTCGATCCGGGACGTCGTCTACTCCCTGGCCGCGCCCGGCACGTTGGGCGCGCTGCCCTACCTCAAGAACGTCGTGACCGCGTTCGACCTGAACGCAGCGAGGGTGACCGACGACCGCACAGTGGTCCTCCCGGCGAAGAACCCGCTGATCGACGGCCGGTTGCTGATCTGCCAGAGCAACCTGGTGTTCAAGGAGGGCACGACCGCGTTCACGGCCGACATGCCCACCTGCGGGCCGTTCCGGATGACCGGGTTCGACCCGGGGCAGGGCGCGAGCTTCGTCCCGCACGACGGCTACACCCCGCCGGAGGGCGAGCCCACGCCCTACCTCGAGGGCCTCGAGCTGCGCTCGATAGCCGACAGCACCGCGCGCGCCGACGCGCTCTCGGCCGGTCAACTCGACTATGCCGACGACCTCGCCCCCGCGACCGCGCGGACCCTGGAGGCGAACGGCGGCCTGCGGGTCCTCGCGACCGAGGCACCGTTCGTGCAGCAGCTCTACTTCTCGATGAACGTGCGGCAGGAGCCGTTCGGGGACCCGCGGGTGCGCGAGGCGGTGAAGCTCGCGGTGGACCGGCAGAAGATCGTGGACACGGTGTTCTTCGGCCGGGCGATCGTGGGCAACGACCTGCCGTCGCTCGGGTTCCCGGGATACGCGTCGGGCATCGAGCAGCGGGCGTTCGACCCGGACCGGGCCCGGACCCTGCTCACCGAGGCCGGCGCGAGCGGTGCCGCGATCAGCCTGACGACCGGGCCCGAGATCCCCGGCATGGTCGAGACCGCCACGGTGCTCGTCGAGAACCTGCAGGCCGTTGGCCTGAACGTCACGCTCAACCAGCTGCCCGCGGGCCAGCTGTACGCGGACTACCCGGCCTACACCGCGCTCCCGTTCGCCGGCGGGTACAACCCGCCCCAGCCGGTGTTGCTCTCCTATCTCGGCACCCGGGTCTCCGGTTCGCCCGCCAACTTCGGCTTCGACCGTCCGGACATCGACGCGCTCGCCCGCACCTCCCGCACCTCGCCCGACGCCGCCACCCGCGACCGGGCGCTGGAGCAGGTCCAGCAGCTGACCTGGGCGGAGGGCAACACCCTGATCCCGGTGTTCAAGGCTGCCGCCAACGGGCAGACGAGTTCGGTTCAGGGCATCACCTACGCGCCCTTCGCCGACTTCCGCACCGCGGCGGTCCGCTGATCTCCGCCGGACCGCAGAGCTGGGTCCGCTTCCTCCTCGGCAGGCTGGCGGCGGGCGTGTTCGCCCTCGTGGCCCTGTCCGTGCTGGTCTTCGCCGCGACTGCGGTCCTGCCCGGGGACGCGGCGGGCGCGCTGGCCGGGCCGGAGGCCACCGTGGAGGAACGGGCCCGGATCCAGGCGGACCTGGGGCTGGACCGGCCGCCCGTCGAGCGCTACCTCAACTGGGCGGGCGGCGTGCTGCGCGGTGACCTGGGAACGGCCTGGGTGGGCGGGCGTCCGGTGACCGAGCTGCTCGCCGACCGGATCCCGGACAGCCTGCTGCTCGCCGGTCTCGCCCTGATCGTGCTGGTCCCCCTGGGGCTCGCGGTCGGCCTGTGGACGGGGCTGGGGAGGGGGCCGACGACGGCGGTGCTCGTCGCCGTCGCGGTGCCCGAGTTCCTGACGGCGGCGCTGCTCGCGGCGGTCTTCGGGGCCTGGCTCGGGTGGCTGCCCCAGGTCTCCCTCGTCCCGCTGGGCGGGTCCGCCCTCGGCGCCCCGGAGGTGCTCGTCCTGCCCGTCGCGTGCCTCGCGCTCGTCGGCGCGGGCATGACGGCCCGGGTGCTACGCGGTGCCGTGGCGCAGGTCGCCACATCGCCCTACGTGGAGGCGGCCCGGCTCAACGGGGTCCACGGCTCGCGGCTCGCGCTGCGACACGTGCTGCCCGCGGCAGCCGGGCCTGCCGTGCAGGTGGTCGCCACCGCCGTGGGCGGCCTGGTCGGCGGCGCGGTGGTGGTCGAGACGGTCTTCGGCTATCCCGGCGTCGGGCAGGAGCTGGCACAGGCGGTGGCCCGCCGGGACGTCCCCGTGGTGCAAGGGCTGGCGCTGGTGCTCGCCGCGGTCGCGCTGCTCGCGTTGCTGGTCGGGGACGTCGTCCGACGGCTGGTGGAGGCCCGGTGACCCGCACCGCCGCCGTGGTGGCGGGGCTGATCATGCTCGTGGCCGTCGTCGGGCCGCTCGTGGCCGACGTGGTGTCCGGGTACGGCCCGACCGAACAGATCGGGCTGCCCTTCGACGTCCCCAGCGCGGCCCATCCCCTCGGCACCGACGCGCTCGGGCGTGACGTCGTGTCCCGGCTGCTCGACGGCGGCGCCGCCGTCGTCGGCCTCGCCGCGACCGCGACCCTGGTCACCGGCGTGGTCGGACTGCTGGTGGGGGTGGTCGCCGGAACCGCACCGCAGCGGACGGGCGAGGTCGTCGTCCGGGTCGTCGATGTGCTCGCAGTGGTGCCGCCGCTGCTCATCGTGCTCGTGCTCGCCGCCGGGTTCCCGGGCGGGGACGGCGCGATCCTGGCCGCGGTCGTGCTGGTCAGCCTGCCGTTCTCGGTGCGGGTCAACCGGTCCGCCGTCGACCGGGTGGCCCACGCCGGGTACGTCGAGATCGCCAGGGCGCGCGGCGACGGCTGGTGGCGCGTACTGCGCCACGACATCCTCCCCGCCGTCCTCCCCACGACGGCGGCGGAGACCGGCCTCCGGTTCGTCGCCGCCGTGCAGCTGGCCGCCACGGCGGGGTTCCTCGGGCTGGGCGCCGGGCCGCCGGCCGCGAACTGGGGACGGATGGTGGCGGAGAACCTGCCGGGGGCGGCGTTGTCGCCCTGGCCCTTCCTCGCGCCCGCGCTGGTGCTCGTGGCGCTCGCGGTCGCGGTGAACGTGCTCGCCGAGGCGCTGACCCGACCCTCCGCGCGGAGACGAAGCGGGCGGAGCCGACCATCGAAGGAGCAGATCGATGCCTGAGACGGCGCCGGTGGCCGAGATCGACGGGCTCGTCGTCGGGCCTCGCCCGGGCGGGCCCGCGGTCGTCGACGGGCTGTCGCTGCGCCTCGGGCCGGGCGAGGTCGTCGGGCTGGCCGGCCGCTCCGGTTCGGGCAAGACCACCGCTGCGCACACCCTGCTCGGCCATCTCCGGCCGGGCCTGGAACGGCGAGCGGGGACGGTGCGGGTCGGTGGTGTCGACCCGTTCGTCGATCCGCACGCGGTCCGTGGGCACATCGTCTCGTTCCTCGGGCAGGACCCCGCCGCGGCGCTGCACCCGAACCGGCGGATCGGCAGCCAGCTCGCCGAGGCGGTCCGACTGCGCGCTCCCGGGGCCGACCCGATCCGGCTGCTGGACTCGCTCGCCCTGCCCACCGACCGGGCGTTCCTGCGGCGCAGGCCCGGGCAGGTCTCGGGGGGTCAGGCCCGTCGGGTCGCGCTTGCTCTCGCGCTGGCGGGCGACCCCGCCCTGCTGGTGCTCGACGAGCCGACCGCGAGCCTCGATGTCCTGCTCGCCGCCGCGGTACGGGAGCTGCTCGCCGAGGTGGTCTCCCGCTGCTCGATCCTGCTGGTCAGCCACGATCCCCGGCTGCTCGCCGACCTGGCCCACCGGGCGGTCGGGCTACGCGGGGGGCGGATGGTGGCCGAAGGGGCGCCCGGCGAGGTCCTGCCGCTGCCGAACGTCCGGCTTCCGGCTGCGCCCGACGGGGATCCGCTCGGGTCGGCCGTCGTGGAGACGCCGCGCCACGAGTCGGCCGGGCGGGGTACGCGCGAGGTGGTCCTGCGGGCGGAGGGGGTCTGTGCCGCACACGGTCGGGTGCCGGTGCTCAGCGAGGTGTCGCTGCAGGTCGGAGCGGGGGAGTGCGTGGCGCTCGTGGGGCCGTCCGGCTCCGGGAAGAGTACCTTCGCCCGCTGTGTGGCGGGGCTGCATCCGCTCAGCGGGGGCGCGATCGCGGTCTCGGGCGTGCCGTGGCGCCGGACGCGGGCGGAGAAGGCGTCGGTGCAGCTCGTGGCGCAGGACAGTATGGGGGCGCTCAACCCCCGCGAGTCGGTCGCCGACGCCCTCACCCGCCCGTTGCGGCTGGTCCGCGGGCTGCGCGGGTCCGCGCTCTCTGCCGAGATCGCCGCGTTGCTCGACCGCGTGCACCTGCCCGCCGCGCTGGCCGGCCGCAGGCCGGGTGCACTGTCCGGCGGAGAGCGTCAGCGGGTCAACCTGGCACGCGCGCTCGCCGCCGAGCCCACGCTCCTGCTGTGCGACGAGATCACCTCGGCGCTCGACCCGGAGATCGGCGCCGCCGTCGTCGAGCTGGTGGACGAGCTGCGCCGGGAGTCGGGGCTGGCGGTGCTGACGGTGACCCACGACCTCGCCGTCGTCGCGCACTCCGCCGACCGGATCGTGGTGCTCGACGACGGACGGATCGTGGAGCAGGGCGCGCTCGACCAGGTCCTCTCCGCACCGAACCACCCGCTCACCCGCGAGCTGCTCGGCGCGGTCTCCGCGAGCGTGATCTAGCGCCGGGCGATGACCAGGTCGGCGTCGATCTCGGCGTTCGGGAGGCCCGCGGCGGCCAGTTCGGCGGCCAGGCGGGCGGGGGAGTGGACCCACCAGTCGTACTCGGCGGTCGCCCGGTGCAGCACCTCCGCGCCCTGCCGGGTCGTGTACTCCATGGTCCAGCGCACCGAGTCCTCGCCGGTAGGGACCGCACTGCCGGTGCCCTCGTAGGTCAGGCCGCCGCAGGTGACGCCGAACGGGGGCCACGCCGGGACCGGGTCGGCCGTCGCGGGCGGCTGGGCGTTCAGCACGAGAGGTGCGCCGGTACGCATGCGCGCGGCGAGGGCGGTGAACAGAGCGTGCCGATCCGACGGGGGAAGGTGGCCGATCATGTGCGCCCCCACCACGCCCACGATCTTCGCGGGCAGCGGCAGCTCCTGGGCCGGGACGGGGTGGACCGTCACGCGCTCGCCCTCGGGATGCTCGTACAGCCGGGCGAGCAACACCGCCCGCAGCTGCGCGGCGGGTTCGGCCACCACCAGCGGCAGCCGCGGGACGGCGTCGAGGATGGTCGTGGTGCCCAGCCCGCTGCCCGCCCCCAGCTCGACGAGCGTGCCCTCGGCAGGCCCGTCGGCGAGGATCGCGGCGAGCCGCGGCCCCAACACCTCCCACATCGGCAGGCTCAGCAGATGCAGGTACTCCGCTGACTCGCCGTACTCGCTCACGTCCCCACCAACCGCCAGCCCGCCGCCCGCGACCGCGCGGCCCAGAAGTCCGCGTAGGTGCCGCCCTGCGCGAGGAGCTCCTCGTGGGTGCCTCGCGCCTCGATCACCCCGTCGCGCAGCACCAGGATCTGGGCGGCGGCCCGCACCGTGCCGAGCCGGTGGGCGATCGCGAGCACCGTCCGGTCCCGGGCCAGCTCCGCGACGGCCGCGCCGATCGCCGCGTCCGTCTCCGGGTCCAGGGCCGCGGTGGCCTCGTCGAGGACGACGACGGGGGCGTCCTTGAGCAGCGCCCGCGCGATCGACACCCGTTGCCGCTGCCCGCCGGACAGTGTCGCGCCGCCCTCGCCGACCCGGGTCTCCCAGCCTTGTGGCAGCTCGGCCAGCACCGGCTCGAGCCGGGCCAGCCGGGCGACCCGGTCGAGATCGGCCGCGGTGGCGCCGGGCCTGGCGATCCGAACGTTCTCGGCGAGCGTCCCCTCGAACAGGTAGACGTCCTGGAACACCACCGAGACCTGCGCCATCAGCTCGTCCGCGGCGATCTCCCGCAGGTCCACCCCGCCGAGCCGGACCCTGCCCGTGTCAGGGTCCGCGAAGCGGGCGAGCAGCCGTGCGATGGTCGTCTTTCCCGAGCCCGAGGGGCCGACCAGCGCGGTCAGGCCGGGCTCGAGGGTGAACGAGACGTCCTCCAGCACCGGCTTGTCGGTGTAGCCGAACCGCACGCCGTCGAACTCGACGCGCGCGTCCGCCGGGGAGCGCGGCGCCCCGGGCTCCGGCAGCGGCGGGGTGTCCAGCACCGCTGTGATCCGGTCCAGGGCGTTGCGGGTCACGCGCAGCCCCGCCCCGAGCTCCGCGCCCGCCGAGATCGCCTCGGTGAAGCGCGCGACCAGCACGATCGCGGCGACCGCCGTCGCGGCGTCGAGCCCGCCGGACAGCGCGCGGTAGGCCGCGAGCGCGAGGCCGGCCGTGAACACCACACGCACCATGAACCCGAACCCGACCAGCCCCGGCACCGCGCGACGCAGCATCCGGCCGTCCGCAGCCTGCTGGGCGACCAGGGCCTCGTCGAGATCGCGGTGGCCTTCGGCGATCCGGCCGAACGCCCGCAGCACCGGCTGAGCCCGGGCGAACTCCAGTACCCGGGCCGCGGCGGCGTGGATCACGTCGTCCCGGCCGCGGTCGCTCGCGGCCACGAGGGCGTTGCTCGCCCGCAGCACGCCCAGCAGCAGCGGAACCGCGACCAGCAGGGCCAGCGCGAGCCAGGGGTCGATCACGGCGAGCGCCACGAGCAGCACCGCGGGCGTGACGACCGCGGTGACCAGCGGGCGCAGCTGGTGCGCGGGGAACGACATGACGGTCAGCACGCTCTCGCCGGCCGTCCGGGTAAGGCCGCCCGCGCGGTCGCGGTCGAACCAGCCCAACGGCAGCGCGACCACGGCCTCGCCGAGCCGGTGGTGCAGCACCCGTGCCACGCCGGCGCCGGTGGCGAAGGCGAGGTTCTGGGCGTGCGCGGTGACGGCGAGCCAGCCGCCCCCGGCGACCGCGAAGCCGGCGAACCAACCCCACGCGGACCGTCCGACGAGCACCGCGGTCAGCAGGGGGACGAGCAGCGCGAACGCCAGCCCCTGCAGCGCGGCGGCGGCGACGAGCCAGGCCAGCAGCCTACGCACCGGGCCGCGGTGCGTGGGTCCCACAGCCGCGAGCAGCGAGCAGATCATACGGTCACCTCCGAGCTCTGCTGGGCCGCCCACATCCGGGCGTACCGGCCGTCCGCGGCGAGCAGTTCGCCGTGGGTGCCCTGCTCGACGATCCGGCCGCCGTCGAGCACGACGATCCGGCCCACCCCGGCGATCGTGTGCAACCGGTGCGCGACCACGAGCACCGTGCGCCCCGCGGTCAGAGCGGACAGCGCGTCGCCGATCGCCGCCTCCGAGTCGGGGTCGACGAACGCGGTGGCCTCGTCGAGCACCAGCACCGGGGTGTCGGCCAGCAGCGCTCGGGCGATCGCGACGCGCTGCTCCTCGCCGCCGGAGAGCTCGGCGTCCTCCCCGACGACGCTGTCGTACCCGCGGGGCAGCGCCAGGATCCGGTCGTGGATCCGCGCGGCGCGGGCGGCGTCGGCGATCTCCTCGTACGGGGCACCGGGCCTGCCGAGCGCGATGTTGTCCGCGACCGTCCCGTGGAGCAGCGTGGACTGCTGGAACACCACGCCGACCTGGCGGTGCAGGGTCGTCGCGTCGAGCTCGCGGACGTCGACGCCGCCGATCCGGATCGCGCCCTCGGTCACGTCGAGCAGCCGCGGGACGAGGGCGGCGAGCGTGGACTTGCCCGCCCCGGACGGCCCGACCAGCGCGGTGACCGTGTCGGGGGCCAGCTCGAGGTCGATCCCGGTGAGCGCGTCGGAGTCGGCCCCGTCGTACCGGAACCCGACACCGGCCAGCGTGACGGTCGAGTCGTCGGGCGTGGGGCCGTGCTCCGGGGTGTCCTGCACGGGCTCGTCGAGCAGCGTGCACAGGCTCGCGGCCGAGCGGGCGCCGCCGCGCAGCGCCTGCAGCCGCGGCCCGATGGCCCCCATCGGCGCGGCGACAGCGGGCGCGACCAGCGCGAACGGCACGAGGTCGGTGGGCGCGACGAGCCCGGACGGCAGCAGCGCGATCCCGCAGAGCAGGACCACCAGCAGGACGACGACGGGGGAGACGGCCAGCTGCGACGCCGTCGTCACGCCCGTGGTCCGGCGCTGCCAGGAGGTGAAGAAGTCGTGGAAGGCGTCGCACGCGGCGACGAAGCGGCGGTGCGCGGCGCGGCCCTGGCCGAAGGTCTTGACCACCGCGATGCCGTCGACGAACTCGACGATCCCGGCGTTGACCTCCTGCTGCGCCCGACCGTACTGCGCCATCAGCGGACCCGACCCGGCCATCGCCCGACGGAACAGCAGCACGCCGGCGACCAGCGGGAGCAGGGTCACGACCGCCAGCACGGGGGAGACCGTGGCCAGCCACACCAGCGCGACGACGGGGACGACCACCACCGACGTCACGTCCAGGAGGCTGTGCGCCACCAGGTGGTGCAGCGCGTGCACGTCGTCCTGCATGGCCGTGGCGACCTGACCCGAGTGCCGCGCGGTGAACCAGCCGGGGGCGACCCGGCCGAGCCGCTCGGCCACCCGTCGTCGGAGATCGAGCTGGAGACGGGAGTCCGCGACGTGGGAGAGCGTGGTCGCGGCCGTGGCCAGCAGCAGCGCGACGACCGTGGCGATCGCGCCGACCCAGACCGGGGTCCAGACGGTTCCGGAGTCGGCGAGCAGCCGACGGGCGACCTCGGCGACCGCCACGAACGGCACCACACCGGTCGCCGCGGCGAGCGCCTGCAGCCCGACGGCCGTGACCAACGAGCCCCGGACCGGCGCCACGATCCGGGCGACCGGGCTGGTCAGCGGAGGATCCCGCGCCGGTAGGCGGGGACGAGGTGGCGCGGGACCAGCGTGCGCACCCCGTCGACCGTGATCGGCACGAGGTCCGGGGCGTTGTCGCGGACCTTGCGGCTCCATTGCGCCTTGCGGGACCGGGTGTTGCCGCGCGACGTGCGGCGCTTGGGGACGGCCATCGGTGCTCCTCCTCCGGGCGGGACAGTACCGCCCACCGTAAATGACAACCGTTTCGCATAGGGTGTGGGGTGTGTCGCGCACTGACTCCCGAATCCCCGTCACGGTGCTGTCCGGTTTCCTCGGAGCCGGGAAGACCACCCTGCTCAACCACGTCCTGGCCAACAGGGAGGACCGGCGCGTCGCCGTGATCGTCAACGACATGAGCGAGGTCAACATCGACGCAGCCCTGGTCACGGAGCGGTTCGACGAGAAGCTCGTCGAGCTGAGCAATGGCTGCATCTGCTGCACCCTGCGCGAGGACCTCCTCGACAGCGTCGGCGAGCTCGCCCGTTCGGGCCGGTTCGACACCGTGCTGATCGAGTCCTCCGGCATCTCCGAGCCGATGCCGGTGGCCGCGACCTTCGAGTGGCGGTTCGACGACGGCACCAGCCTGTCCGACCACGCCCGGCTCGACACCATGGTCACCGTCGTGGACGCCACCGGGTTCCTCGCCGAGATCCGCGACGGCGAGGCACTGGCGGACCGGGGCCTGGAGGCCGTCGAGGGGGACGAGCGGACGATCTCGGACCTGCTCGTGGACCAGGTCGAGTTCGCCGACGTGCTGCTGCTGAGCAAGACCGACCTCGTCGAGCCGGAGGTCGTCGTGCGGCTGGAGGCACTGCTGCACGAGCTCAACCCGGCGGCGCGGGTGCTGCGGGTCGATCGCGGCGAGATCGACCTCGCCGAGGTGCTGGACACCGGGCGCTTCGACCCGGTGCTGGCGGCGGAGAACCCGGGCTGGGCGACCGAGCTCGCGGACAGCCACACCCCGGAGACCGAGGAGTACGGCATCCGCTCGACGGTGTTCCGCTCCGACCGGCCCTTCCACCCGCAGCGCCTCGCCGAGGCTCTCGACGGCTGGGAGGGGGTGCTGCGCAGCAAGGGCTTCTGCTGGGTGGCGAGCAGGCCGGACGTGCTCGCGGTGTGGTCGCAGGCGGGGCCCAACCTGGCCCTCGACCCGGGTGAGCTGCTCGGGCCGGACTCCGACGCGCCGCGCCAGGAACTGGTGTTCATCGGCATCGAGCTCGACGTCGACGAGGTCGCCCGCCGCCTCGACGCCGCCCTGCTGACCCCCGCCGAGGTCGCCGAGGGCCCGGACGCGTGGCGCTCGTTCTCCGATCCGCTGCCGGAGTGGGACCTGGCCGACCTGCACGGCGCTCACGACCACACCCACGAGGTCCAGCTCTCCGCGGGTTACTGACACGGCGGCCGACGACCCCCGCGACCCCTCCTGCCCGAGCGCCGCGGCGACCCCGGTGTTATCCGGCCCCGGTGTTATCCGGCCCCGGCGCTGGGGGCTCACCGTGCCGTGGCGAAGCGGGCAGCGCCGGGGGCGAGCAGGGCGAGCAGCGGGGCGACCAGGCAGACGCCCGCGCACGCCGCGAGCACCGGGCCAGTGCCGATGCCCGCCATTGCCGGGGCGATCAAGGCGAGCCCGAGGGGTGCCAGCCCGTAGGAGAACAGGAAGTCCACGCTGGACACCCGGGCGAGCAGTCGAGGTTCGACCTCCCGCTGCACGGCGGTGAACCAGGGCACGTTGAACAGCTCGATGCCGACCCCCGTCACCGCGTACGCGGCGACGACGACCGCGGCGGGCACCGGCAACCAGAGCGCGAGCGGCGCCACCGCGTAGACCGCGAGGCCGAGGAGGGCGACGCGGCCCGGTGCGGCCGGCCGCCACCGAGCGATGAGGAAGGCGCCGACCAGGGCGCCGGCGGTGTAGGCAGTGGTGGCGGCGGCGAGGACCACCTCCGAGTCGTAGCGGTCCCGCGACACCAGCGGGAGCGCTACCCCGGTGGCCGAGTAGCCGGTGGCGATCACCGCCGTCAGGGCGCCCAGCCCGGACACGAACCAGGGATGCCGGCGAGCCTCGCCCAGGCCCTCGGCGAACTCGCGGTGGAACCCGACGTGCTCCGTCCGTTCGGCGCGCCCGGCCCCGCGCGGCGGCAGCAGGGCGGCGACCAGCCACAACGCGCCGGTGCAGGCGACGAGGGTCCGGGTGTCGACGACCAGGGCTGCCAGCGCCGCCGCCGACGGCCCGACGAGCGTGCTGACGCGCACCGCGATCGTCGTGGCGGCGTTCGCGGTCTGCCGTTGCTCCGCCGCCACCACCTCGGCGGTCAGCGCCTGGAACGCCGGTCGGCATGCGCCCTGGCCCGCCCCGACGACCGCTGCGGCGAGCACCACGAGGGCGGTCGACGTCCCCATGCCCCACGCGACGAGCGGGCTCGCCACGGCCGCAGCGGCCGAGGAGGCGCCGACCACATCCCGTCGGGAGTAGCGGTCGGCGAGCACCCCGGCCACCGGCACGGCGGCGAGGAAGCCGACGGTCCGGGCGGCGAGCGCCAGGCCGAGGCCGGCGCCGTCGAGGGTGCGGTCGAGGACGGCCAGACCCAGCAGGAAGGGCAACGACCAGGTGGCGAGACCGGAGGCGGTCGTGCCGACCCAGAGCCGGAGGAAGGCGGGGTCGCGAAGGACGGAACTGCGCATAGCGGCCATCAGGATGCCAGGGTTTCCGAGCCACACGAAAGTGACAATCGGTTCCGTTATCACTTACGCTCCTGGCCGATCTCCACCCGACCGAACGGAGCCCGACCGTGCGCCGCACGCTGACCGCGATCCTCGCCTCCCTGGCGGTGGCACTCACCGGATGCGGAGGTGGCGGGGGCACCGCCAACCCCGACGGCCCCCTCACCCTCGCGGTCTCCCGCATGAACGCGACCCTCGACCCGGCCGAGGCGTTGACCACCAGCTACCTGCGCTCCTACGGGGCGGGGGAGTCGCTGGCCAAGATCCGGGCGGACGGCTCGGTGGCCCCCGAGCTGGCGGAGTCGGTGGAACAGACGGCGCCGGACACCTGGACGGTCCGGCTGCGCGAGGGCGCGACCTTCCACAGCGGAGCGCCCGTCGACGCCGAGGCCGTGCGGGCGTCCCTGGAGCGGTCCCGGACGGAGAACCAGCTGGCGGCGAACCTGATCCAGGGCGTGACCTTCACGGTCGCCGACCCGCGCACCCTCACGGCCCGGACCTCCGGGCCCTCGCCGTACCTGGGCTACTCGCTCGCCCACTACGAGCTGCAGATCCACAATGCGGCGTCCTACGCCGGCGGTACGGCGACCCCGTCGACCCAGGCGGACCTGACCGGCCCGTTCCGCGTGACCGGGTTCACGCCCGAGCGGGAGCTGACCCTCGAGCGCAACCCGAGCTGGTGGGGTCCCGCGCCCGCGGTCGAGCAGATCGCCGTGCAGCAGGTCTCCGACGGCGAGGCGCGCGCCCAGATCGCCCTCGCCGGGCAGGCGGACATCGTCGACCTCCTGCCGACGTCGGCGGTGGCGCGGCTGCGGGACGCCGAGGACGTCACGCTCCAGGGTGCGCCCGCCGCGAACACCGTCGCGGTCTACCTGAACCCGTCCTCGCCCGCCGCGCCCGCGCTCGCCGACCAGCGGGTCCGCCAGGCGCTGGCCTGGGGCGTCGACCGCCAGGCCGTCGCCGAGATCGCGGGCGAGGGGCTCACCGAGGCCTCGCCGAGCTGGCTGGCCTCCAACCCGTCCGTTCCGGAGGCGAAGAACCAGGGCTACACCCGGCCCGACCCGGAGCTCGCCGGTCGGCTGCTCGACGAGGCGGGCTGGGTGCTCGGCCCGGACGGCCGCCGGGCCAAGGACGGGGCCCCGCTCACGATCCGGCTGCAGACCTGGGGCAACGAGGGCCCGACCGGTGAGGTCCTGCAGTCACAGTGGGACGCCCTCGGCGTCACCGTCGACCTGTCCTACGTGGACGACACCCTCGTCCAGCAGGCGCGCGAGCGCGGGGACTGGGACGCCCAGACCGCGGCGTTCACCACGCTGGGCAACGTGCCGAGCCTGTTCGCCGTGCAGATGGGGCCGGAGGGCTCCGGCAACTACGGCGGCTACGACCTGCCGCAGGTCGCGGGGCTGGTCGAGCGGGCGAACAGCGCGCCCGACGAGGCGAGCCGCAAGGCCGCCGTGCTCGAGCTCAACGCCCTGCACACCGAGGTCGTCCCGTCCGTCCCGGTGCACCCGCGCCCGCAGGCCACGGCCGTGTCGAACCGGGTGACGGGCTTCCAGCCGCACCCGCTGCAGTACGAGAACCTCGTGCAGCCCGGCTACACGTTCGCGGAGTCGCCGTGACGCCGTGGGGCGTCGTGCGGTCGCTCGCGTCTTCCCTGCTGGGGGGTCTCGCCACCCTGTTCGTGGCGTCGGTCGTGGTGTTCGTCCTGGTACGGACCGCACCGGGCGACCCGGTCGACGTGCAGCTCAACGAGGCGGGCGGGATCGCCCTGAGTCAGGCCGACGAGGAGCGCATCCGCGCCGAGCTCCGCGCCGAGCTCGGGCTGGACCGCCCCATGGTGGAGCAGTACCTGAACTGGCTGGGCCGGATGGTGCGCGGCGACTGGGGGACCTCGTACCGGACGGGGCAGCCGGTGGCCGCGGAGATGCTCGACCGGATGCCCGCGAGCCTGCTCCTCGGGGCCTGCGGCTTCGCCGTCGGGGTGCTGCTTGCCGGGGCGCTGGCGCTCGCGGCGAGCCGGCGTCCCGGAGGGGTGGCCGACCAGGCCGTCCGGCTGCTGACCTTGACCACCGTCGCGGTGCCGTCCTTCCTGCTCGGGACGATCGGGCTCCAGCTGGCCACCGCCGCCGTCGGCTACCGGATCGCCGGGCCCGCCTCGGTCGAGCGTCTGTGGCTGCCCGCGCTCGTCCTCGGTGTGTCGATCATGCCGACGTTGTCCCGTGTGCTGCGCGCCTCGCTGGTGGCCGAGGGCGGGCGGCTCTACGCCGTCGCCGCGCTCGCCCGCGGCGCGTCGCCGGAACGGACCCTGCTGCGGCACGTGCTGCGCCCCGCCGTCGCACCCGTGATGGTGCTGGGCGGCCTCGCCTTCGCCTCGCTGGTGACCGGCTCGATCATCACCGAGGCGGTGTTCACCTGGCCGGGGATCGGCAACTACGCCGTCGAGGCCATCTCTGCGCAGGACTACCCGGTGATCCAGGCCTACGTCGTGGTCACCACTCTGCTGGTCGTGGTCGTCAACCGGGGTATGGACATCGCGTCGCGGCTGGTCGACCCGCGCGGCGATGCCCGGGTGGAGGCCGTCGCATGACGCTCATCGCCGCGCGCCCGTCGGCCCGGAGACCGCTCGGTTCGATCACCCGTGGTCGGGGCCGGGGGCTCGTCGCCGTCGGCGGGGTCCTGCTCGCGCTCGTGGCGCTCGGCGCGGTGCTGGCGCCGTGGATCGCCCCGTTCGACCCGGCCGCGCAGAATGCGGGCCCGCGGATGGCCCCACCGAGCGCGGAACACTGGTTCGGCACCGACCGGTTCGGCCGGGACACCTTCTCCCGGGTGCTGCACGGCGGCAGGCAGACGCTGCTGCTCACCGGCGCCACGATGCTCGCGATCGGTGCGGTCGGCGCGGTCGTCGGGGTCCTGCTCGGCCTCGTCGGCCCCCGGCTCGACGCCCTGGGCCGACGGGTGGTGGACGGGATCGTCGCGTTCCCGGCCGTGATCGTCATCCTGGCGTTGGTCGGGCTCCGCGGGCCCTCGCTGCTCACGGTGCTCGGCGGTGCCCTGCTGGTGTGGTGGGCCCCGTTCGCCCGCCTGGTCCGTGCGCTCGTGCGCGGGGCGCTCGCCGAGCCCTCCGCGGTCACCGCGCGGGCGCTCGGCGCGAGCGGGCCGCGGCTGCTGGTCGGGGAGGTCGCGCCGCGGCTGACCGGGCCGCTCGCCGTACTGACCGCGATCGAGAGCGGCCAGCTCATCGCGACCGTCGCGGGCCTGTCCTTCCTGGGCATGGGCGCGCAGCCGCCGGAGGCGGAGTGGGGCGCGATGCTCGCCGAGGCCCGCGGCGTCGCGCTCGCGAGCCCGAGCCAGGTCCTCGGACCGGGGCTCGCGGTGCTGGTCACGGTGTTCGCCGTGACGTGTCTGGGGGAGGGGCTGCGTGACCTGTCCGACCGCGCGGCGATGGTGGTGACCCGGTGAAGAGACTCACGGTGAGAGGGCTCGAGGTCGACTACCGCGGCCACTGCGTGCTGTCGGACGTCGACCTCGACCTGGCCGCCGGTGAGGCGGTCGTGGTGCTGGGCGGCAGCGGGTCCGGGAAGTCGACGTTGCTGCGTGCGCTGCTGGGACTGGTGCCCGCCCCGGGCCGAGTGCGGGCCGAGGAGCTTCGCCTCCACACCGGCGACGGGTCGACGGACCTCGCGACGGCCGATGGTCGGCGTGGGGCCCGCGGGCGCGGCATCGGGCTGGTGTTCCAGGACCTGGCACTGGCCCTGAGCCCGCTGCGCCGGGTCGGGTCGCTGGTCGCGGAGGCGAACGGGGACCCGACGGGCGTCGAGGACCTGTTGCGCGGAGCGGGGTTCCCGGACCCGGAGCCCGTCGCGGCCCGCCGGGCGCACGAACTGTCCGGCGGCATGGCCCAGCGGGTCGGGTTCGCGCTCGCCGTGGCCGCCGACCCACCGGTCCTGCTCGCCGACGAGCCCACCACGGCCCTCGACGGCCCGGCCCGCGACGAGGTCGTCCGCAGGCTGTGCGAGCGGGTCGCCGCGGGCACCGGACTGCTGCTGGTCACCCACGACGTCGGGGTGGCGGCCGCGGTCGCCGACCGCGTGGTGGTCCTGCACCAGGGGCGGGTCGTGGAGAACGGCGGCGTCGACGAGGTCCTGCGCACCCCGACCCACGAGGTGACCCGTTCGCTGGTCGAGAACGTGCCGTGGTCGCTGCCCGCCCGCAGCACGACGCGGGCGACGCCGACCGGGCCGCCCGCCCTGCGCGTCGACGACCTCCGCGCCCGCTATCGGGGCGCGGGCGACCCGGTACTCGACGGCCTCTCGCTCGAGATCGGGGCGGGGGAGGTCGTCGGCGTCGCCGGGCGCAGCGGCGGCGGCAAGACCACGCTGCTGCGCTGCCTGCTCGGTCTGCACCGCCCCGACTCGGGGCGGCTCGCGCTCGACGGCATGGACCCGGCGGAGCAGGGCTGGCAGGCCGTGCGTCGCGCGGTGCAGGTCGTGCCGCAGGACCCGCGCGCGAGCCTCAACCCGTGGCGGACGGCCGCGCGCCTGGTCACCGAGCCGATGGTGTACCACGGCATCGGGGACCGGGTGTCGCGGCGGGCGCGGGCCGCCGAGCTGCTCGCAGAGGTCGGGCTCGACGGGCTGGGCGACCGCAGACCCGGGGCGCTGTCCACCGGGCAGTGCCAGCGCGTCGCCATCGCCCGCGCCCTGGCCGTACGCCCGCGTCTGCTGGTCGCCGACGAGCCGGCCTCCGCCCTCGACGCCACGCTCCAGGCGGACGTCCTGCGGTTGCTGGCCCGGGTGGTGGCCGAGCACGGCATGAGCGCGCTCGTCGTGTCGCACGACCTGCACGTGCTCGAGCGGCTCTGCGACCGGGTCGCCGTGATCGACGGCGGTCGGATCGTCGAGGACCTGCCCGTGGGGCGGCTGCGGGCGGAGGCGACGCACCCGTGCTCCCGGGCGCTGCTCGACGCCCACCCCGTCGACCCGTTGGACTCCGGCGCGCGCCGGAGGAGACTGGAGAACAGCCCGGTGAGAACAGCACGATGAGCACGACCATCCGCCGGGCCGTCACCCGCGAGGACCTCGACGGAGCGCGCGACGTCGTGTTGCGGACCGCCGAGGCCGACCTGGGCTACGGCTACCAGCCGCAGTGGCACTGGGACCTGGACCGACCCATCGAGACCTATGTGGACAACCCCCGGCAGGCGATGTTCGTCGCCGTCGAGGAGGGGACCGTGGTGTCCACGGCCGCGATCCGGGTGGGCGGGCCGAACGTGCCCCCGCACCCGGAGGAGCTCGGCCGCCGCTACGCCGACCGGGAGGCCGTGGCGCAGCTGCTGCGGGTCGCGACCCTGCCCGGGCACCGTCGCGGCGGCCTGGCCCGCAGGTTGGTCGCGGCGTGCCAGGAGTTCGTCCGCGCCGACGGCGGGTTCCGGGTGATCTACCTGCACACCAACACCGTGGTGCCCGCCGCGGAGCCGTTCTGGCGGTCGCTGCCCGTGGTCGAGATCCGCGACGACCGCGGGGCCGCGTCGGACGCCCGCTTCCAGACCGTGCACTTCGAGCTGCCCCTGGACGTGCCCCTGGACGTGCCCCTGGACGTGCCCCGGGACGTGACAGCCACGTGAGCGGGCCGACCCTGCGGAGTCGGTTCGGGTCACTGTCCCCGGCGGCGAAGCTGCTGGTGGTCAACCAGTTCGGCATCAACACCGGCTTCTACATGGTCCTGCCGTTCCTCACCGTCTACCTGGCGACCGAGCTCGGGTGGGCGACCGCGCTGGTCGGGCTGGTCCTGGGCATCCGCGTGCTCTCCCAGCAGGGCCTGTTCCTCATCGGGGGCACGGCCGCGGACCGGCTCGGCTGCCGCCCGATGATCGTGCTGGGCTGCGGCTGCGGGTCGTGGCCTTCGGGCTGTTCGCCTTGGCCACCGCCCCGGCAGGGATCATCGCCGCGGCCGTGTTGACCGGGGTCGCCGGGGCTCTGTTCAACCCCGCCGTCCGCTCCTACCTGTCACGCGAGGCGAGCGAGGACCGGGCCGGGGCGTTCGCCGTGTTCAACACGGCCGGGGACGCGGGCGCCTTCGTCGGCCCGCTGCTGGGTGCGGCGCTGCTCGCGGTGGACTTCCGCCTGGTCTCCGCGGTGGCCTGCGGGGTGTTCGCCCTTCTCACGATCGCCCAGCTCCTGGTGCTTCCCGCGCGCGAGGTCGACACGCACACCGACACCGTGCTCGGCAGCTGGCTGACCGTGGTCCGCAACCGCCGGTTCCTGGCGTTCACCCTCTGCGGCTCGGGCTACTTCGCGCTGTACAACCAGCTCTACCTGGTCCTGCCCCTGGAAGCCGAGCGGGTCACCGGCACCCCGGCGGCGGTGGCCGTGCTGTTCGCCGTGTCCACACTGCTCGGCGTCCTGTTCTTCGTCCCGATCGCGGCCTGGGGCGCCCGCCGCATGGCGCCCGGGTCGTGCGTCGCCCTGGGGCTCACGCTGATGGCCGTCGGGTTCGTTCCCGTCGCGCTGTCCGCCCTGCTGCCCACGGCCACCACCGTCGAGCCCCTCCCGGGGCTGGTCGTCCTGGGCGGTGCGGTCCTGTTCACACTGGGCATCGCCCTGGCCAATCCGTTCACCATGCAGCTCATCCCGGTGGTCGGCGACGAGCGGCTCACCGGCACCTACTACGGCTTCTTCTACCTGGTCTCGGCGCTCGTCGCCGCCGGGGTGTCGGCGGCCGCAGGCTCGCTGCTCGACGCCGGCGCCCCGGCCGTCGCCGCCGGGTGTGTGGTCGTGGTCGGGTCGGTCTGTGCGTGCGGAACGGGGTGGCTCCAGCGCCGCGGCGCCCTGGGTGGCGCCCGACGGAGGACTCTGTGACAACGACAATCGTTATCGAGTACCCTGGGCGGCCCGGCTGCCGACGCCGGGCCCGACCGGCGCCCCGACGCCTGTGGGAGATTCCGATGAACGCACCGGCATCCGGCGTCCGCGCCACCCGTCAGCGGGCGGCGATCCTGGCCCTGCTCGACCGCACCGACCGCTTCCGGTCCGCTCAGTCGATCTTCGACGAGCTGCGTGCGGACGGTCACGGCATCGGTCTCACCACGGTGTACCGCACCCTGCAGGCCCTGGTGGCGGGCGAGGTCGTGGACGTGCTGCGCTCGCCCGCGGGGGAGTCGCTCTACCGGCGCTGTGAGACCGAGGAGCAGCACCATCATCTGGTGTGTCGCCGCTGCGGGATCGCGGCGGAGATCCCCGGTCCGGTGGTCGAGGCGTGGGCGAGGGAGGCCGCCGCCCATCACGGGTTCTCCGAGCTCAGTCGGACGCTCGAGGTGTTCGGTCTGTGCCGCCTGTGTGGGACCCGGTAGGAGCGCTCGTCAGCGCTCCTCCTCGCCGGCGCGGTCGGCCGAGACGCCGGCGGATTCGGGCTCGTCGGCCGAGTCGTTCTCGCAGGGCTCTTCGTGCCAGAAGCCGAAGGGGTCGGGCAGGTCCTGCCAGGTGTGTTCGCCCGCGGCGAGTTCGGCGTCGGTGAGCAGCGCGGAGCGCAGGCCCGCCTCCACGGTGTCGATGCCCTCGTCGCCGAGCTCGTGGGCGAGCACGACAATGTCCTGGGCGCGGTCGCCGAAGCGCGGGTGCCAGCCCAGTGAGGCCAGGGCGCGGCGCTCCTCGGAGACCTCGTCCCAGGCGGACGGGTCCTGGGCGGCGAGCCACTCCCCGGTCTGTCCGATCCGCAGGCCGCCGCCGGCGGATTCCAGCCACAGTACGTCGTCCGGCCTGGTCGCGACCCAGATCCGGCCCCGGGTGCGGACCACGCCGTCGAGCAGCAGGTCGAACGCCGAGTGCAACCGGTCCGGGTGGAAGGGACGGCGCGCGGAGAACACGAGGAGGCGGACGCCGTGGTCGGGGTTCAGCGGCGGGGTGCCGCGCAGCAGCGGCGCGTGGACGTCGTCGGGCCGGCCGCGGCGGGCGAGCGGGTGGGTGCGGCGCAGCAGGAGCGCGTCGTCCTCCACCTCGGCGAGCCCGGAGCGCACCGCGAGCGGGGCGAGGCGTTCGAGGACCGCGTCGACCCGCAGGAGGTCCTCGGTCGTCGCGGCACCGGTCTGGACGAGGAGGTCCGCGAACTCGGCCTGGCCGACCGCGACCTGGGCGACGGTGCGTTCGTCGTCGGGGAGGCCCGCGAGTCCGCGTTCGGCGACGGGCTCGTCCCCGGTCGCGTCGGCGAGCCAGGTGGAGGCGTCGACGGCGGTGATGACCCCGCGCAGGTCGACGAGGTCGGTGAGTAGCAGGTCGTCGACGAGGACGTGGTCGAGCGCCCAGCACACCTGCTCCGGCTCGAGAGCCGGGTCCAGGTGGAGCACGATCCGGCGGACCCGACCCGAGAGATCGCGCAGCGTCGGGAGCAGGTCCTCGCGCAGGGTGCAGGAGACGCAGCCGTGCGCCAGGTGGATGTCGGTCCACGTGTCGGTGTGGCGGTCGCGGACCCGGCGGCGCACCAGGCCGTCGGCGACGTGGCGCAGGTCGTGGTGCACGACGACGATCCCGGCGTCCGCGGCCCGCAGGCGGGCGATCACGCTTTCGACGCCGTCGATGGGCATGCCCGTGACCACGAGCAGCTCGGTCTGGGGCATAGGGGACTCACTCCTCGCGACGGGTGGCGGCCGCTGTTAGAGTAAACGACAATCATTTCGGACAAGGGAGGAGGGTGACGTGGCAGGGAAGTCCACCGCGGTGCGCCCGATCATCAAGCTGCGGTCCACCGCGGGTACCGGGACCACGTACGTGACCCGCAAGAACCGCCGGAACGACCCCGACCGGCTCGTGCTCAAGAAGTACGACCCCAAGGTGCGTCGCCACGTCGAGTTCCGCGAGGAGCGTTGATGGCGCCCCGGGTCCCGCGCCCGCCGCGGAAGAAGGCGAACCCGCTCCACACCCGCGGGATCGGCGAGGTCGACTGGAAGGACACCGCGCTGCTGCGGACGTTCATCTCCGACCGCGGCAAGATCCGCGCCCGGCGGGTGACGGGGCTGACCCCGCAGCAGCAGCGGCAGGTCGCGGTGGCGATCCGCAACGCCCGGGAGATGGCGCTGCTGCCCTACCCCCACAGTGGAAGGGGCTGAGGACGTGTCGCGGAAGTGTCAGCTGACCGGCCGCGAGCCGAGCTTCGGCAGACGCGTGTCGCACTCGCACGTGCGCACCTCGCGGCGGTGGGACCCGAACGTGCAGGACCGCCGCTACTGGCTGCCGTCGGAGAACCGGCACGTGCGGCTGAAGCTGTCCGCGAAGGGGATCAAGCTCGTGGACAAGATCGGTGTCGAGGCCGCGGTCGCCCGGATCCGCGCGCGAGGGGAGAAGGTCTGATGGCGAGCACGGCGAAGATCGCGGCCAACGAGCGGCGCAAGGAGGTCGTGGCCCGGCACGCGGAGCGGCGCCGGGAGCTCAAGGCGATCATCAAGCGGCCGTCGACCCCGCCCGAGCAGCGTGAGGCCGCGTCCCGCGAGCTGCGTCGCCAACCGCGGGACGCGAGCGCGACCCGGGTGCGCAACCGGGACGCGACCGACGGGCGCCCGCGCGGGTACGTCGGGAAGTTCGGGGTGTCGCGTGTCAAGCTGCGCCAACTCGCCCACGACGGCATGCTGCCGGGGGTCACCAAGTCCTCCTGGTGAGCCCCTCGCTCTGCCCTCCCGGACACCCTCGGATCAGTGGGTCGAGGGTGTCCAGGGCGCGTTCCCGGAGACGATCGCGCCCGCACGTCCGGTCGAGGCCGAGCTGATGCGCTCGACCTCGACCGGCACCAGGAGGTGGCCTGTGATCGTCAGTTCGTCGTGTGGGCGCAGGGTGCGTGATAGCGGGGGCGGAGCGCGAACCGGAGCAGGTCCTGCGGGAGCGGCGCGGCTCCGGGGCCGCCTTCGCGCAGCCAGCCGAACAGCGCCTCCCGCTCGGGTTCTCCGCCGAGCGGGCCGAGCCAGAGCGGTGGCCCGACGGTCTCCGGGCCCCGGCGGGGTGCGACCCCGACCACTGCACCGCCCGACCACAGGGTCGGGTTCTGCAGGACGACGAGGACGCCTCCCGTCGACCGCGCGACCACGGCCTTCAGTTCGGCGAGAACGTCGGGCGAGCGCTGCGGGTCCGTCGCGAGGACCGCGACGAAGCCGTCCCACCCGCGTACCGCCTCGCCTGTCGGCTCGGGACGGGTCTCGCGATGCGGCATGACGACCTCCGGTGTGCGGACACCGGAGATAGTAATGACAATCGTTGTCGATATCAAGCAGTGAGCGGAGGCTTGCTCCTGACCGGCTGTCGGGGTCCAGCTCGGCGATCGGGAGCGGGCGTCCGCGCTCGGCGGCCCGTACCCATGGGTACTGCTGGAGGCAGCCGAGCAGGTCGGCACCGATCTCCTCGCGCAGGTCGTCGAGGTCGGCGTCGTCGGCGACCTTGGTGCCCAGCACGCGCAGCGCGACCGAATGGCCCGCCGCGGGGTCGGCGTACTGGCGGCGCACCCCGACGCCCCGGCGGGTCGGCTCGGGCACGAGTGCGGCAAGGTAGCGGCTGAACACCGCCGCCGAGGTTGTCTTACCGCTGCCGCCCTTGCCGACGGAGGCCACCCGCCTGGGCGGGGACGAAGACCGTTGTCTCTCCGGCGTTGCCCGTCAGCGCGACAGGCGGTAGCGGATGTGCCTCGAGTTGTTGCCCACCACCGCGACCGACGAGGTGTTGTGCAGGATCGCCGCGACCACCGGGGACAGGGCGCCCGCCGAGCCGGACATCGTCGATGTCGACCTCGAGCTCGGTGCCGTCGGCCAGCCGCATCCAGGTGCGGGTCTGGGCGCCGGTGAGCAGGTCGGAGATCGCCCGCCGGGAGCGGCGCAGCGTGAGGTCCTGCAGGTACTCGCCGATGTTGAGCAGCCAGAGCACGGTCAGCGCGACGACGTTCTCGCGCAGCACCAACGAGGCGACCGTCGCGGCGGACACCGGCGCGTCCGTGCCCGCGCCGCGACGGCCGGTCAGCGAGCGCAGCGCGCCGCGCAGGAACGGGTAACCCGTGAAGATCGTGACGCCGGTGGCAACCGTCCGGCTCGTCGGACCCAGCACGGGCGGGCGGCGCAGCCCATAGCGCCGGAACCCCAATGCGGCCAGCGCCACGTCACCGACCACGAGCCGGACGAGGTCGCCGTTGCTGACGTCGGCGGAACGGGGTGTCCGCTCGGCCGTCGCCTCGGGATCGGCGCCGCAGCCCTTCTCGAGCGCCTCGAGAGACCTCGGCGCGGTCGCGGCGGGCGGCGTCGTACCAGACGACGACGCTGGCGGTGCGCGGGTAGGCGTGTACCTGGCGGACCCCGGCGACGGCGTCGATCGCGTCCTCGACCGCGACGCACAGCGACGCACGACCGGTCAGCTCGGGGACCGCGAAACGCACCCGGCCCGCAGCATCGGACAGGACCCTCAGGGGCGTCACCGACTCAGTGGTCGTGGCCGTGGCCGGCGGCGGCCCCGGGCGCCGGAGCCTCCTCGCCGATCTCGGCGCGGGCCTCGGAGACGATGTCCGCCGTCGCCAGCCTGGCCTTCTCCGCTCCGGTCTCAGCGGCGCGGGCGCCACGCAGACCCCACGAGGGTCACGGTCACGGCCGCACCACGCACCGCACCCGAGCGCACGACCCGCTTGACGCCGTCGTAGGCGGCTGCGCCCACGAGACCGCTGCCCACGAGACCGCTGCCCACGAGACCGCTGCCCACGAGACCGCTGCCCACGAGTCCCGCGGCCTTCCCGAGAAGACCTGCTCCGGACACGGCTACACCTTCCGGACGAAAATCATGTTCAGACTACGCGAGCGGATACGGTTCGAGCCGCCGTGGCCGAACAGGCGTTGCTGCTCGACCCGGTCTCCCACGGCCGGCTCCGGGGTCGGCCGCGGTGGCGCCCACGACGGGGAGAAGGCCGCAGCGCTCCGCCGCCACAGCCGCACCGCGGCCCACGTGGGGGTCGGTGTCGCTGAGGTCGCCGACACCGACACCGACACCGACACCGACACCGACGCCGCGGCCGAGGACGAGGTCCGCACCCATCTCCCGCGCTGGCTCGGCCCCGGTCTGGCCTCCTGTCGCCGCGCCGGCCGTCCGCACCGGACCCGAGATCCGCACGCCTACACCGAGCACCTGATCGGTATCCACCCCGTCGGCTCCGCGGAGCGTTGTCGCCCCGCTCCGGGACGCGGCGGTGATCAGCGAGACGTGACGGGCCCACGTTCCAGGCGCAGGGCCGAGTCCTCGCGCTCGAACGGCCTGCCGTCGGGCCCGACGACCTCGCGCACGATGGTCCGCTCGGTCGCGATGCTCCACTCAGCACCCGGCGCGAGGGCGGTGCGGAGCTCGGCGGTGGAGGGCAGGTGCACGTCGAACGGCGTGCCTCGCATGGCCTCGGGGATCCCGCCGTGCCCGGTGACCAGCAGTGACCCGCCGGGGGCGACGCAGTTCATCGCGCGGCGCAGGATGCTGTCCCGCTGGCCGGGCTGTTCCAGCGGTGAGTGCAGGAACTGGGCGCAGACCAGGTCGAACTCACCGGGCGGAAAGGTCTGGGTGAGATCGTGGCGCTGCCAGTCGACGTCCACTCCGGCGAGGACGGCGTACCCGGCCGCCCTACGGAGCGCGCCACCCGAGACGTCCACGGCAGTGACCCGCCAGCCCTGACCGGCCAGCCAGATGGCGTCCCCGCCGAACCCGCAGCCCAGGTCGAGCGCAGACCCGGCGGCGAGCGTTCCGGCCTCGGCGACGAGCAGTCCGTTCGGGCTCGGAATCGCGTCATCCGGGCGGTCGAGGCCGCCGTAGAAGGCGTCCCAGTAGGACTCGGCGGTGTCCTCGGGGGTGGGGAACGGCATTCCAGCCGGGGAGGTGCTCACCGCGTCACGATCGCCGCATCCGCCATCTGCGATCAAGGACTCTTGCTGATCCGGCAACCAGCCGCTGGGGCAGTCCACGGTGCCGGGACTCTCCGCCTCTGATCGTGTGGTGCTGGTGCCGCCCTGGCGGACCGGCCCGCGGCCAGGCTGTTCTTGCCGGTGGGGCCGCTTACTCCGCCCGGTCTCACGTTCCAGGGTGCTGCGCATCAGCTGGCGCTGACGTGGCGCTGACGGCCCTTCGGGCCGCCCTGGAGCGTGAGCCTCGCCGGGCGGAGTCGGGCGCGGGGAAAGGGCGGGCTCCGCACCGCGCCCCGCAGCCAGCCCCACCAACTACAGAACAATCGCCCATACGTTCGGGCTGGCTGTCGACCCTGCCGGGAGGCCGCCATGACCATCACCTACGTCAGCGAGGAGACCACTCAGGACATTCTTCGACAGGCGCTCGGGCTCGCACCGAAGCGCGCGTACCTGTGGAACGGCCAGGACCTGCTGGCGCCGTGCCAGGAGTGCGGGCACCACCCGATCTTCGAGGAGCCGGCGTCGCTGCCGGCCGGTGACCCGGTGGTCGACGTCGTGCAGGACCAGGCGGCGTTGCAGGAGGCGGCGCGGACGGTGGCGATGCTGGTGGACGTCCTCGACCAGCGCCGCTCACCTCGGCAGATGCGGGACCTGGTGAACCCGCGGGTGCTCCGCTACATGCACGCCGCCCCGGCCGACGCGACCGGGTCCCGCGGCGTAACCAGTAGGTCGTCGGTTCGATCCCGACCTCCGGCTCCAGGTCTGACCAGCAGTGTCCCTCTTTCAGCCGCCACGCTGCGGCGTCGCGCGGGCCCTCCCGGACGAGCTCGTCGATCAATGCGGGCGAGTGGTCGCGACGGGACCCGTCGTCTCCATCGCGTCGTCCGTCGTTGGTAGCCTGACGCGGTCCGCCGTCAGCGGAGGTCAGCGATGGAGCAGGCGAAACGGGAGCCGATCGCGGTCAGGTGCACCTCGGTCGAGGACGCCCGCCGCCTCGGCACGTCCGTGTACTTCCCCCATCGACTGCGCCTGCTCGACGAAGCTCGCCCCTTCGACATGGGGCTCAAGGCCGTGTCCTTCGGGCCGGTCACCGTCGGCATGCTCAGCTATGCCGATCCCGTGCACATCGAGACGGACGACATGGAGACCGCCTACGAGGTCAACGTCCCCTTGGCGGGCACGGTCGACAGCTGGTCGGGGCCGGACCGGGTGATGGCGTCGGCCCGACGCGCCGTCGTCTTCCGCCCGTACGGCCGGACGACGATGCAGGGCTTCGGGGAAGGCAAGCCGCTGCTGGGGGTCAAGCTCGAACGCACAGCCCTGGAGACGCAGCTGAGCGACCTGCTCCGCACTCCTGTGCAGGGACCCATTGAGCTGTCGTCGTCGCTGGATCTTGCCAGTGGACGGGGACGTGGCTGGTGGGCCGTTGCGCGGTCGGTGGTCGACCTGTTCGCCGCGTTCGACGACAACTCGGCGCTCCTCAACAACGCGCTGGTCATGCGCCCGCTGATGCAAAGCCTGCTGACCGGGCTGCTGTTCGCGGTCGAGCATCCCTTCCTCGATCGGGTCCTCGAGCCACCAGGGCCCTCGGTGCCGGCCGCGCTGCGTCGTGCACAGGCGTTCATCGAGGAGAAGGCCGCCGAAGCTCTCACCGTGACCGACGTGGCAGCAGCGGTCGGGCTGAGCGTGCGTGCCCTGCAGGTCGGCTTCCAGCAGCACCTGCAGGCCACGCCGATGGAATACCTGCGCGACGTCCGACTCAGGCGCGCGCACGCGGAACTCGTCGCCGCCGACCCAGAGCGGACCACCGTGGCCGAGGTCGCGCACCGCTGGGGCTTCGCTCATCTCGGCCGGTTCGCGGCGCGCCATCGTGCCACGTACGGCACGTCCCCGTCAGAGGATCTCGGCTCTGCTCTCTGACCCTGGCCGCTTCGCGCGGGCCTGATCCTGCGCTTCCTGGACAAGGCCGGTGCGTTCTTTGGCTCGGCAATCAGTGACCTGCTGCATACCCTCGGTCTTGCGTCGAGGACGGACCGGCTCCCTCAGCAGTACGGTTGAGTGGACTCTCGTTCACGGCCCGCGATCTCCTCCGAAGGAGCATCGCGAGCCGCGCTGCGGCCGTCTTCTCCGCACGTGACAACACCGTCGTTGGATCGCAGGAAGGACAGCCGAATGCTGCAGACTGTCCAGAAGCTCGGGCCCGTGCTCGATCTCTTCACCATCGACCACCCCGAGTGGGGCGTCTCCGAGGTCGCCGACACGATCGGCGTGCCTCGCTCGAGTGCCCACGCCCTCCTGTCCAGCCTGGTCGAGATCGGCCTGCTGCAGTGCCGTACGCGTGGCCGGTACCGGATCGGCTGGCGGATCGTGGAGCTCGGCGAGACCCTGCGGGGGGCCGTCGACGTGCGTTCTGCCGCGGCACCGGTCCTCCAGGAGCTGGTCGACCGCTACGGCGAGACGAGCCACCTCGCGGTCATGGAGCGCTACAAGGTGCTCTACGTCGACAAGATCGTCGGCAACCATATGATCAACGTGGTGGGGGCGCGCATCGGCGCCCAGCTCGACGCCCACTGCAGTGCCGTCGGCAAGGTCCTGCTCGCGCACCGGGACCCCGAGGAGATCCGCCGCTTCGTCACGGACAAGCCGCTCCGCCGGCTGACCCCGTCGACGATCACCAACCCTCGCGCGCTGGAGCAGGAACTCGAGGCGGTGCGCCGAGCCGGTTGTGCGTTCGACCTGGCCGAGGCCGTGCAGGAGGTCCACTGCGTGGCCGCCCCCGTCCGCGACGACCTGGGCGCCGTCGTGGCGGCGGTCAGCATGACCGTTCCCGAGACCCGCTTCGCGCCGGCTCGCAACGAGTTCAGGCGCGCCGTGATCGGGACCGCCGCCGAGGTCTCGAAGCGGATCGCGGCAGCCTCGGGCCCCACGCCCGCCCTGTCGGTCGTCCGGGACGATCCCACGGGCCTCCCCGTCGCAGTCGGCACGTGAACCGGTCGACGGCCCGTGCTCGCGTGGTGGCGCTAGCGGACGAGCTCGCGGGTGACACTGAGAGCGACAGCACGGACCGCTGCAGCGGCGTGGTCGACGTTGGTCCGACTGTTCCACCCCGACACCGAGATCGCCGCGGCAACGGAGGCTGGGTCGCTTCCCGGAGGTCGTTCATAGAGGGCCGCGCCACGGCTCGGACGTCCTGCCCACGAGGGATGCGACTACCCAGCTCGATCAGGCGGATCCCGAGCCGATAGGTCGCTCCGGTTCGCTCGACGACTCCCGCTCCAGCAGGCCCGCAGCAGTCGCTGTGCCGTGCTCTTCGGAAGACCCGTCCGCTGGGCCACCGTCGACACTCCGACGCCGGCCGAGCCGACGCCGCCCCCGGCGACCGCGTCGAGCACGGCCATCACCCGCTGGATGACGGTTTCAGCACCCCGAGCGTCGTCCCGCTCGGTGGCACGCATGCTCGCGCACCGTTCGCCCACAGTCCACATGACCGCGGCTGCCCACTCATACGCCGCCAGCCCCGCACGCACAACGTGAGGACCGAGTACATGGATGTCGATGACGTCGCGAAGACGGCCGAGAGGCTGCTCGCTGCCTACGCGGAGCGATCAGCGACCCATCCGGTGATCGTGGATCACCCCGACGCGAGCCTGGAGGACGCGTACGCGATCCAACAGGCTCAGGTCGAGGAGTGGGTACGTCGTGGCGACGTCATCCGCGGGCACAAGGTCGGACTGGCCTCGCGTGCGATCCAGCGGCAGATGAACGTCGACCAACCGGACTTCGGGCACCTCACGCAGTCGATGTTCCACCTCGAGCACGAGCCGATCCCGGCGGACACCTACCTCCAGCCGCGCATCGAGCCCGAGACGGCCTTCGTCCTGGGGCGGCCGTTGAAGGGGCCCGGAGTGACCATCGCCGACGCCGTTCGAGCGGTCGAGTTCGTCCTCCCCGCGCTCGAAATCGTGGACTCCCGGATCTCCAACTGGAAGATCTCGATCGTCGACACCATCGCGGACAACGCGTCCTCGGGCGGCGTCATCGTGGGCAGCCGCCCCGTGGCGCTCGCCGACCTCGATCTGCGTCTGGTCGGCTGCACCCTCCACAAGAACGGGGAGTTGGTGGAGACGGGTGCCGGCGGCGCGGTCCTCGGGTCCCCGCTCAACTCGCTGGTCTGGCTCGCGAACACGGTGGGGCCACACGGTGTGGCGCTGGAGCCCGGCCACGTCGTGCTGCCCGGGTCGATGACGAAAGCCATCCCGATGGTTCCCGGGGACACGGTGGTGACCACGATCGCCGGCCTCGGCACGGTCACCGCCGTCCTGGGCGCAAAGGAGGAGCAGACCGCATGAGCATCGTCGAGAAGGAATGGTCGGCGGCTCGGGTGGCCGCGCTGCTCCTCGAGGCCGAGGACACCGCGTCCGCGCGCGGCTCGATACAGCACGAGTGGGACGGGCTCGATCTCGCCACCGCCTACGCCGCACAGGACGAGGCGCTCGCCCGTCGGGTACAGCGTGGAGAGACCGTGACCGGCGTGAAGCTCGGCCTCACCTCCCGCGCCAAGCAGCGACAGATGGGCGTCGATTCTCCTTCGGTCGCCTGGTTGACGGACGCGATGGCTCTCCCCGCCGGTGATCCCGTGCCGCGCGCACGGCTCATCCACCCGCGCGCGGAACCCGAGATCGTGTTCGTGATGAAGGACCGGCTTGCAGGTCCGGGGGTCACCGCGACGTCCGCCCTGGCGGCGGTGGGCCTGGTGTACGCCGGGATCGAGATCATCGACAGCCGCTACTCGGGCTTCAAATTCACCCTGGCCGACGCCGTCGCGGACAACAACTCGTCGGGCGTCTACGTGACCGGACCGGTCGGGCTCCGCCCCGAGGACCTCGACCTTGCGCTGGAGGCCTGCCTGCTCGAGGTCGACGGCCAGGTCGCGCACAGCGCGACGGGCGCCTCGGTTCAGGGACATCCCGCCGAGGCCCTCGCCTTCGCCGCCAACATCCTCGCCGAGCGTGGGTTGGCGATCGAGGCCGGCTGGACGGTCCTGACCGGCGGCATGACCGACGCCGTGCCGGTGGCGGCGGGCTCGCGGGTGGCAGCGCACTTCACTCATCTCGGCTCCATCGCCCTGGCAGGAGGCTGACATGCCCTTCATCGACGTGACGCTCGGCGAGGGTCGCTCGCCCGAGAAGCTCCGGGACCTCATCCACGAGCTCACCGAGGCGACGCGCCGGGCGATCGGCGCGCCGGTCGAGTCCATCCGTGTCGTCCTCCGCGAGTGCCCGCCGACCCACTGGGCAGCAGGCGACGTCACCATCTCAGAACGTCGGGCCGAGTCCCGGGACTGACCGCTCTCCCTGACCGGGCCCGGCCCGCGTTCCGTTTCCGTGGACGCGAGCCGGGCCCTCGTGCGTTCCTGCCCGGACTCCGGATCTCGCCTTGGGGTTCTCGCAGTCGGCCGACTGGCTAGACGAGCCGGCCGCCAGCACGGACCGGCACGACGAAGACCGTGTGTGGCAGGAGAACTCGAGTGACCGCAGTCGACGACCAGAACTCGACGGCCGAGCAGGCGCAAACGATGGATCACGGAACTCCGCGTCCCCGCCGGCGTGGGCATGGCACAGGCTGCGTTCGACCACATGGCCGAGCATCTGCGCAGCCCGAGGCCGCCATGGCGCAGCTCTTCGGCACCCGTCTCTGCGGTGACATCACCCGGGATGCCGTACAGGCGTTCGGCGGTTTCGGCTTCACCGACCAGCGTGGCGCGGACGACGCCCCCGGACCCGGGGAAGCGACCTACCGGGACTTCAAGATCGGCGAGACCTACGCGGGCGCCAACGAGATCCAGAAGTGGTCATCGCCCGCCAGATCTTCGGCCGGGACATCACCGGCTGACCCGCTCGCCAGGCTTCCCCGCCCGGTCCGTGGCGGGGAAACCGTACGCGTCGACCCCCACGACGTCCTCCGTTCACCATGCCTGAACCGTCGTTGTGACCGCCGTCGCCCACGACACAACCTGTGCAGGACCACGGCGGGTGGCGCACGGGCCCCGGGCCACACCTCCCGCCGGGTGGGTCAGGTCGCCGTCGCCAGGGTTCCCGCCCCGCCGGCGGCGGACCGCCCCGTCTGACGACCCTAGGAGGACAGGCAACCGTGAGCACTGTCGACGAGCGCCCGATCGGAGAGATCGGGGAGAAGTTCGACCCCCTCAACCCGCACACCGCCCTCGAGTACTACACCCGGGCACGCGCCGAGCAGCCCGTCTTCTACAACCCGCGGCTGAACGTCTGGGTCGTCACGAAGTACGACGACATCAACGAGATCGAGCGCCTCGTCGGCACTCAGAAGTACACCGCCAAAGGCGCTCTGAACCTCGTGAAGCCGCCGTGCCCGGCGGCGCTGGACATCATCCTCAACGCCGGGATCAAGGTCGACAACACCATCGTCGACGAGGACCCGCCGGAGCACACCGTCAAGCGCAAGGTGCTGCGCGAGTACCTGGGCGAGGAGGTCGTCAACCGGTTCGAGCCGCAGATCCGCGACCTCGTCAACGAGAAGCTGGACTCGCTGGTCAAGAAGGGCTCGTGCGACCTCGTCGCCGACTACGTCTTCGAGATCCCCGCCTGGGTCATCTTCCAGCTCATGGCCGTGCCCGCGGAGGACATGGAGCGCGTCCGCGAGTACGCCAAGGGCAACGGCAAGTTCGGCTTCGGCATCCCCACCGATGAGGAGCAGGTGGAGGACGCCAAGGGCATCGCGAAGTACTGGGAGTACGCGAAGGCCCACGTCGACGAGCTGGTGGAGAACCCCGGCGACGACATCATGAGCCACTACATCCGGCGCCTCCAGGAGGAGGACCCGAGCCTGTACGACATCCAGGATGCGTACACGGTGATGCTCCAGCTGCTGTTCGCCGGTCACGAGACCACGACCAACACCTCCGGCAACGCGTTCCGGCACCTGCTGGAGAACCGCGACCAGTGGGAGATGATCTGCAACGACCCGTCGCTGATCCCCCACGCCATCGACGAGATCATGCGCTTCGCGACCCCGGTGCCACACTGGCGCCGGACGACGACCGAGGACGTCGAGATCCGCGGAGTCAAGATCCCCGCCGGGGAGACCGTCATGATCGCCCTGCACTCGGCCAACCACGACGAGGACGTCTTCGAGAACCCCGGCAAGCTCGACATCTGCCGGAAGAACGCGCGCCACCACCTGGCCTTCGGCAAGGGGCGCCACCGCTGCCTCGGTGAGGCGCTCGCGCGGCTCGAGCTGCGCGTCATCCTCGAGGAGCTGGCCAAGCGTCTGCCGCACATCGAGCTCGTCGAGGGGCAGCCCTGGGTGTACGGCGAGAACATCTCCCACCGCGGCGTCGAGCACTGCCTCGTCACCTGGGACCCGTCCCGGAACCCGATCCCGGCCGACCGTCCCTGAACAGCCGGACCGCCCCGACCGGGGACCGGGTCGACCTCCGGGTCCCCGGCCGGGACTCTCCTCCCGGCCAAGCCCGGGCAGCTCAGTTGCACATCACGAAGGACCGCTCACCATGAAGATGATCGTCGACTACGACCTGTGCGAGGGACACGCCGAGTGCGTCGTTGCCGCACCCGAGATCTTCGAGATGGACGAGGCCGGCGAGAAGGTCGTCCTCCTTCAGGAGTACCCGGACGAGAGCCTGCGCGACAAGGCGATCGAGGCCGTCAAGATCTGCCCCATCGCCGCGCTGCAGCTGGAGGACTGACCCGTCATGCGTCGCATCGTGGTCGTCGGAGCCGGCCTCGCCGGGTTGCGGGCCGGGCAGGAGCTGCGGGACGAGGGCTTCGACGGCGAGCTGTCCATCGTGGGGGACGAGACGCATCTCCCCTACAACAGGCCGCCCCTGTCGAAGCAGGTCCTCGCCGGTGACATGGAACCCGCCGAGTGCGCGTTCCCCCTCGATGACCTCGACGCGACGTGGGTCCTCGGACGTCCGGCCGCCGGTCTCGACACCGCCGGCCGGGTCGTCCGTCTCGCAGACGGAGGCGAGATGCCCTACGACGGACTGGTGATCGCCACCGGTCGTCGGGCACGCGAGTGGCCCGGACTGCCGCCCCTGGCGGGCTTCCACATGCTGCGCGGTCTGGACGACGCGATCGCCCTGCGCGACGCCATCAAGTCGCGTCCTCGCATCGTCATCGTCGGAGCCGGCTTCATCGGCTGCGAGGTGGCGGCCACGCTCCGCAAACGCGGCCTCGAGCACGTGACCCTCATCGACGTCGCACCCCATCCAATGCCCGTCCTCGGCCCGGACTTCGGTAGGCGGGCCACGGAGATGCACAAGGAGAACGGCGTCCGGCTGCATCTGAGCACCAAGGTGGAGCGTTTCGAGGGCGAGAGCCGGGTCGAGGCGGTGCACCTGAACGACGGCGCGCGCCTCGACGCCGACCTCGTACTGATCGCGCTCGGGTCCGCTCCGAACACCGAGTGGCTGGCCGGATCGGATGTCGTCCTCGAGGACGGCAACGTGCTGTGTGACGAGCGCTGCTTCGCCGTCGGTCGGACCGACATAGTCGCCGCAGGTGACGTGGCCATGTGGCCGCACCCGCGCGTCGACTCCGCGATCCGGGTCGAGCACTGGACCAACGCCAACGACATGGCCCGGCGGGCCGCCCGCAACCTGCTCGACCCGGCAAACGCCGAGGCGTACGCCCCGGTACCCACGTTCTGGTCCGACCAGTACGACGCCAAGATCAAGGCCGTCGGGCTGTGGGCCAGGGTTCAGCAGATATCCGTGATCGAGGACAACGCCGAAGCCTGGCAGTTGGTCGTCGAGGGGCACACCGGTGACGACCTCGTCGGGGCGTTGATGGTCAACAGGAACAAGGCGTTCATCGACTACCGCCGCAAGCTGGGCTCCCGGTACACCCTGCCCCAGCCCTGAGCGCCGAGGCACGACGCGGCGGCGGTTCGACGAAGAGGAGTCGGCGTGCAGCCGCAGAGGAATCAATCCACGAACCGCCGGATCGTCGTCGGAGCCGGGCGCTCAGGAACCGAGGCGGTCCGGGAGCTGCGATTGTCCGGCTCCTGTCGCGAGGTGATCGCGGTCGACGAGGCAGGGCTCCCGGCGCTCGCGCACTCGGCCGAGTCGGTCCGCCACTTCCAGTACGGCGGAGTCATGGGCCGGCACACCCACTCGGACCGCCGACCCGGAGCCGGACTTTGCGCGGTCACGGTCGGCGAGCAGCGGTACGAGGTGAGTGATCCGGCGGAGAGCAGCTCCGCCGGCGCCTGCAGCAGACTGGACGTGGCGCTCGCGAGCTGGTGAACACCCTGTCCGTTCGGTTCCCCGACGACGAAGGCGCCCGGTCCCCTCGAGGACCGGGCCCTCGTCGTCGCGCGTCTCCCGTCAGTGCATGCGCAGAGTCACAGCACGAGGGTTGGTGAAGAACTCCCGGGAGTACGGGCCGCCCTCGCGACCGACCCCGCTCTGTCCCTCGCCGCCGAAGGGCAGGCGCAGGTCGCGCTCGAAGAAGCAGTTGATCCACACCATGCCGGCCTGCCATTGTGCCGCCAGTCGGTGGGCACGGTCCAGGTTCTGGGTGCAGAGAATGCCCGCGAGCCCGTACGGGCTGTCGTTCGCGATCGCCAGGGCCTGGTCCTCGGTGTCGAACGGGAGCACCGTCTGGACCGGACCGAAGATCTCCTCGCGTGCCGTACGCGCCTGGTTCGTCAGACCGGTGATCACGGTGGGGGGGTAGTAGAAACCGCCCGCGAGGTCTCCCTCGAGCCGGCTGCCGCCTGTGATCACTTTGCCGCCCTCGGTCTGGGCGAGCTCGACGTAGCCGTGGACCTTGGCCAGGTGCGGGCCCTCGATGAGCGGGCCGAGGTTCGTGCCGGCCACTTTCGGGTCGCCCACCTTCAGGGCCTGGGCCTTCTCGGTGAAGCGGGCGAGGAAGTCGTCGAGGATGCCGCGCTGGACCAGCAGTCGGGAGCCGGCCAGACAGACCTGACCGCTGCCGGCGAACACGCCCTTGATGGCGACGTCCGTGGCCACCTCCAGATCGGCGTCGTCGAACACCACGTTCGCCGACTTCCCACCGAGCTCAGCCGACACCGGAGTCAGGTTCGCTGCCGCTGCGGCCATGACCTTGCGCCCGGTGGCGGTCGAGCCGGTGAAGGTGATCCGGTCGACGCGCGGGTCGGACGTGAGGGGTCCGGCCACCTCGTCACCGCCGAAGCCCTGGACGACGTTGAGCACGCCCTCCGGGAGACCGGCCTCCAACGCCAGCTCGGCGAACCGGGCCGCGGACAGCGGCGTCTGCGGTGCGGGCTTGAGCACCACGGCGTTGCCGAATGCCAGCGCCGGTGCGAACTTCCACGATGCAAGCATCAGCGGCGCGTTCCAGGGGCTGATCGCGGAGACGACGCCGGCAGGCGGGGTCAGGACGTAGGACAACAGAGGGCCGTCCGGGTAGGCCTCGTTGGGTGCCATGGCGGCGAAGTCGGCGAAGAAGCGCAGGTTGTGCACGACGCGAGGCGTCTCCGCGTGCAGCATGTGGTGGAGCACCTTGCCACCGTCGCGGGTCTCCAGCATCGCCAGCTCGTCGCGGTGGGCGTCGACCGCGTCCGCCAGGGCGTGCAGAACCTTGGCTCGCTCCTTCGGGGTCATTCGCGGCCACGGGCCGTCGTCGAAGGCTTGCCGAGCGGCGGTGATCGCGCGAGTACCGTCCTCGGCAGTGCCCCTGGCCACGGTGCCCAGAAGGGACTGGTCGTGCGGGTCGCGGGTCTCGAACGTGGCGCCGTCCGAGGCATCGACCCAGTTCCCACCGATGAGATGACGGACCGATCGGGGCTCGGCTGCCGCCGCCGTCATCAGGCGTTCACCGCCTCGGCGAGCCTCGCGTGCTCGCCGCGTCCGGCGAGCTCGGCCGCGACGTCGATGATCATGTCCTCCTGGCCGCCGATGACGCCACGACGGCCCAGCTCCATGAGGATGTCCCGCTCCTTGACCCCGTACTTCTTCGCGGCACGCTTCGTGGGGTGGAAGAAGGTCGAGTACACCCCGGCATAGCCGAGGATCAGGGCGGTCTCGTCAACGATCTGCGGCTCCCTCATCAGGGGCGCGACGACGTGCTCGGCGACGTCGACAAGGGGGAGGAGGTCCACGCCGGTGTCGTAGCCCGCCCGCTCGAACGCCGCAGCCAGCACCTCGGTCTGGGCGTTGCCCGCGCTGGCGCCGAGCCCGCGCAGCGACCCGTCTATGAAGGCCGCACCCTCTTCGGCAGCGGTGAGTGCGTTCGCGATGCCGACCCCGAGGTTGTTGTGAGCGTGGAAGCCGAGGTCGGCGTCGACCGCCTCGCGGAGCGCCGCGACGCGGGCGCCGGCGCCCTTCGGGACCATGGCCCCGGCCGAGTCGACCACGTAGATGACCTGCGCCCCGTAGGAGTCGAGCTTGGCGGCCTGTTCGGCCAGGGCGGCGGGTTCGAGCTTGTGGCTCATCATGAGGAAGCTCATGACCTTCATGCCGTGCTCGCGGGCCCAGACGATGGGCTGCTCGGCGCAGTCGGCCTCGGTGCAGTGCACCGCGACGCGCACGGTCTTCGCGCCCGCGTCGATCGCGGCCTCGAGCTCGGCCAGGGTGGCGATGCCCGGTACGTAGAGCACGGCGATGTCGGCCTGGCTGGTGGCCTCGACTGCGGCGCGGACGTACTCGGGGTCGGTGGCAGCGGCGAACCCGTACTGGATGGAGGAGGCGCCCAGGCCGATGCCGTGCGCGACCTCAATGGTGGAGATACCGGCCTTGTCAAGGCCCTTCGAGATCTCGGCGACCTGTTCCGGGGTGAACTTGTGCGACACGCTGCTCATGCCGTCGCGGAGGCTCGTGTCGACGAGGGTGACCTTGCGCCTGCTGGCGGTGCTCATGCGGCGACTCCGTTCTTGAGGCTCTTGCGCGCGACCGCCTCGGCCACCTGAACGGCGGCGGCGGTGATGATGTCGAGGTTCCCGGCGTACTTCGGCAGGAAGTCCCCTGCGCCCTCGACCTCGAGCATGACCGTGGCCTGGTCGCCGTCGACCTCGACGAAGCGCAGCCGGTAGCCGGGCACGTACTGCTGGACCTTGGCGACCATGTCCCGGACGGCCTGCTCGATGCGGTCCGCGTCGGGGTTGCGGACCTTGGCGTACACCGTGTCCCGCATGATCATGGGCGGCTCGGCCGGGTTGATCACGGAGATGGCCTTCGCCTTGTCCGCGCCGGCGACCTTCGCCAGGGCCCGGCCGGTCTTCTCGCTGAACTCGCTGAGGTTCTGCCGGGTTCCGGGTCCCGCACTGGCACTGGCGATGGCGGCGACGATCTCCCCGTACGAGGCGTCTGCTGCCTGGTTGATGGCCCAGAGGATCGGAATGGTCGCCTGGCCTGCACAGCTGACCATGTTCATGTTGGGCGCGTCGATGTGCTCGTCCAGGTTGACGGCGGGCACCACGTACGGGCCGACGGACGCCGGGGTCAGGTCGATCGCACGGATCCCCGCCTCCGCGTAGCGCGGAGCCGCGGCGGCGTGCACCTTCGCCGAGGTCGCCTCGAAGACGATCTGCGGCAGTTCGGGCCGGGACAGCAGCCAGTCGACGCCCTCGGCGGACGCCTCCAGGCCCATGTCAGCCGCCCGCTCGAGTCCCTCGCTCTCCGGATCGATACCGATCATGTAGCGGGGCTCGACGAGCTCCGATCGCTTGAGCTTGTAGAGCAGATCGGTTCCGATGTTGCCGGAACCGACGATCGCTGCCTGTACGCGCGCAGTCATCGTCACCACTTCCTGTTCCGGACCCCGAGATGGGCCTCGACCTCCGGAAACTAGGTGGCCTGGAGTTCTGATCGGGGGCGCCTCCGGCAATGCCGAACGCACTCGGAACACCCCCGGTCGCGGTTCCGATATCGGCGACGACGGCGGCGCCGGCACGTCGCCTCGGTGGACACTCTGCGGGATCTTGTCCAGCCTCGAGAGGAGTACCGGTGCCGATCCTGACGTTCCACCTCGTCGATGGCCGTCATGCCCCGGAGCGGGTCAGAGCACTGCTGCGGGACTGCTGCCAGGTCTACGCCGACGTGCTCGGCTCATCCATGGAGCGGGTTCGCGCATTCGTCAGCCTCCATGCTCCCGAACTCACCTTCGTCGCCGGTCGGTTCGCCGACGAGAGTGTGGGTCCCGTCGGCGGGCCGGGCGACCTGTCCGCCCCCTTCTTCCAGTTCATCGTGCTGCGCGGGCGCCCTCTGGAGCAGCGACAACGTCTCCTGGTCGCGTTCACCGACCTGGCGGTCGAGCACCTCGGTGTGCACCGGGAGCTCGTGCGCGGGCGGGCAATCGAGGTGGAGCCCGTCGACTGGGCGATAGCCGGAACGTCGGCCGCCGAGCGTCGAGCGGACGAGATCGCAGCTCGTGCGGTGACCGGCCGATGAACCCCGGCGGACAGGCGCTCGTGATCGGCGCGACTGGTTCGGTGGGAGGCGCCGTACTCCGGCGACTGAGGAAGGAAGGCCTGACCGTCGTCGCCGTGGCACGGAGTGCCGAGACGCTACAAGCTCTGTCGGCGGCCGATCCAGGCGTGATCGCGTGCCCAGCCGACATCGGCGCGGAGGACTGCGGCGAGCGGATCGCGTCCTCCTGCGGGGAGGTCGGCCGCCCGGTCCGCGTCGTGGTGCAGGCGGCGGGCCTACCTGCGAGCGGCCCGTTGTGGGAGGTGAATCCCGCGGCGCTCGGCACGTTGGTGAGCCTGAAGCTCGGCGGTCTCCTCAGGGCGGTCCGTGCCGTCGACCCCCTGCTGCAGGCCGGCAGCCGCATCATCGCCATCGGTGGTCACTACGGCTCGGAGCCGAGCCCTCGGACCTGTGGGGCCGGGGTCACCAACGCCGCACTGGCCAACCTGGTGCGGCAGCTCGCGGACCACTACGGGCCACGCGGTGTCACCGCTCATCTGATCGCTCCCGGCCCACTTGACACCGAGCGGTTGCGGCGCATCGCAGCTGCGGAGGCGGAGACTCGGGATCTCGGCATCGAATGCGTGCTGGACGAGTACCGCCGACACTCGCCCCTCGGGCGTCTCACCGAGGTCGCCGAGGTCGCCTGGGCGATCGCCGTCCTTCTCGCCCCCGAGGCCGCGGCCCTGCACGGCGCGACCCTGGCTCTCGACAGTGGTGCGCGCCACGGGCTCTTCTGAGTCACCTGCCGTCCCTGACTGTCGAAAGCGAGGTACGCGCGAAAGGCTGCTGTTCCGGGTGACCGGAAGGCCGTGCCGCGACGCGCCGCAGTCTGCGAGCTTGCTCCCCGTGGCAGATCCGACGACGAGGTCACCCGATCAGTGCGGGTGCCATCGGTGGACGTCCGCCGGGCCGTCCGGCCCGCTGCGCCCAGCTCGTTGTCACCGTCCGCCCACCGGCAGGTCGCCGGAGATGATCTTCCTGCTGAGTGGGCACGTTCGCGGCGGTGCCCGGCACCGCACCACGTTCCGAGGAGAGAACGATGAGTGAGACCAGTCCCCGACACGAGGTGGCTCACCTCGCCCGCACCGAGCTGTTCACGCCGGACCCCAACGGCACTCTCTGGTTCTTCACGAAGCTGCTCGGGATGTACGAGACGCGGCGCGAGGGCCAGTCTGTGTACCTGCGGGCGTACGAGGACCCGTACCAGTGGAGCATCAAGATCACCGAAGCTCAGCAGGCAGGGCTCGGGCACGCCGCGCTCCGGACGAGCTCGCCGGAGGCTCTCGACCGCCGGGCGAAGGCGCTGAAGGACACAGGTGTCGACGTCACCTGGACCGAGAACGAGTTCGGCTACGGCAAGACCCTGCAGTTCCAGTCGCCCGACGGCCACAACCTCTCGTTGGTGTGGGAGGTTGAGAAGTACCAGGCCCCGCCGGAGCTGCAGAGCAAGATCCTCAGCCGACCGTCGAAGAAGCCGCTGCAGGGGCTCCCGGTCAAGCGCATCGACCACATCAACCTGATGGCCAGCGACGTGACGCCGGTGAAGAACTCCTTCGAGCGCCACCTCGGCTTCCGCACGACGGAACGGGTCGTGGACGGCCAGGTCGAGATCGGCGCGTGGATGAGCTCCAACATCCTGGGACACGAGGTCGCCTGCATGCGCGACACGCTCGGTGAGTGCGGCCGCCTGCACCACGTCGCCATGTACTACGGGATTCCGCAGCACAACATCGATGCAGCGGAGATGTTCCGCGACTACGACATCCAGATCGAGACCGGTCCGGACAAGCACGGCATCACCCAGGGCTCGTTCCTGTACGTCTTCGAGCCCGGCGGCAACCGGATCGAGCTCTTCGGCGACACCGGCGTGCTGTCCTTCGAGCCGGACTGGGAGACGCGCACCTGGCAGATGTCGGACATCGACACCGGCCTGGCGATCGGCGGTGCCACGCTGCCGTTCGAGACCTACTTCACCTATGGCACGCCGAGCAAGTTGACGCTCGCCGACCACATCGTGCAGTTCGCGGGCGGCCCGCCGCAGGCTCCCGAGGCGGATGCCGCCTCGGACGCCGTACCGGACGCCATCGAGCGGTCGTCGCACGTCTCCGGTGTGCCTGCGCACTAGCTGGCCCGATCTCCGGGTGTGGGCGCGCGTTCCGGCCGCGCCCACACCCGTGTCAACGGCCCGGCGACGAGCCGGCCGCTCCCCCTGTCACTGGAAGGTTCTGATGTCGCAGAGGGTTCGTGGAGTCGTCTCGCTTGCGAAGGGTGAGCCGGTGTCGGTG
>NZ_JBJZON010000030.1:0-69538 GCF_047200735.1 Pseudonocardia oceanicola | reverse complement strand
CTGATGTGGTCCGGGCCCGCGCTAAAGCGCGCTGTTCACAGGTAGACGGCTCGTTTTGACGTTAAATCTATAAAACGCGTTCGCGACTTAACGCAAAATCACCTTCACGTATTCTAGATCATTCACTTCACTAATTATGAGTGTTAGCGTTTTTCCGATAAGTCGCTAATACGTTTTGGCGCTCTATCATTAACCCGCTGGCGGCTTCCCTCCCCGCGGGCGTCGTCGCAGTAGTGGGCAGCGACGCATACGCACGTCGTTGCCGGCGGTCGCACCGGTCACACAGGAGGTGGCCGCCGGGTACGCCCCGGGCGATCCGGAGCGGGGTGTCGTCGGTGACCTTGGTCGGGGCCGGGACGTCCGGTGAGCCGATCGGGTTCATGACCGACTCTGGCCCCGTGTTCGGCGACCCACGAGGCGATCAGGCCCGAGGGGGTGTAGCGGGTCTCGGCGGGAATGGCGCCTGGTCCAGTTGTGCCGCTTGATGTTTGGCGGCGCAGTGGCCGGCTCCAAGTCGGGCAGCGTCCGGCTCGTCGCCGGCCTGCCCGGCTGCGCAGTGGCAGAGTGCCGTGTCGTAGGTGCTCGTCGTCTCGGTCATGTCCATAACCTTAGCGACTTACCATCTTAACGTCAACACGTGATCGCGTTAAAACAGTGCTTTTGAGCTGCAGGAAAGCGAGTATATAACTTGCCTATGAGATGCGTAATCCGCTATAGTTATGGTCATCAGCAGCGATGACCGGAGGCCCCCGATGACCGTTCAGATCTACACCGAGCACAGCGGTCGCGCGGGCGGCGTGGAGCTGGCCCAGGGCCACGCGGTGATGCTGTCCGAGATGCTGGGGATCACCCAAGACGAGGCGCTGGGCGGCATGGGGGAGATGGAACGGCGTGATCCACCGCTGCGAGGTGCTATGGGCGTAGCGGGGCGGGACTGGCCGCCGAGGCCCTCTAGCGGCGGCCCGCCAGGGCCGACCCTGACCCCTTCCCCCTGCTTGTCCGCCTCGGCCCGATGGTGACGCGCCTGGCGGCTCGTCACGCCCCCCGGGCGGGACGGCTGCCAGGCGCGGCGCCGAGGGCCGGGGCGGACAAGCAGGGGGAAGGGGAGCGCTCCACGGGGTGTCACGCCGCGGCGGCCGGTGTCCGGGTCGCAGACAGCAGGGCGGGCACCTGCTGCACGGCGCCGGCGGTGCGGTGGTGCAGGCGTCCGTCGTCGGTCCGGATCTCGAGTAGCAGGCCGACGCGGCGGGTGACGGTCCCGAGGACGGGGTCCGGGCGGTCCGAGCGGTCGAAGCGGACAGTCATTCCGGGGGCGAGGTGCATGGTTAGATTCTCTCATACACGCTGGTCACAGATCCAGTCTAACGCTTTAACGCTTTCGCGTGTTGACGTGTTACATGTCAAAACGCTAGTGTTGTAGACATGAGCGAGGGCGAGCAGGACAAGAAGAAGGCCAGCGGCTTCTCGGCCGCCGTCGAGGTCACCGTGCGGGTGTCGGGGGAGGTGCCCGTCCGGGTGGACGTCACAAACGCCGGGACCCCCGAGCAGCAGGTGGGCCTGACTCTCGGATCGGTGCTGATCTACCTGCGCAACCCGGGGACGGTCCGGGCGGTCGTCGAGGGGTGGCGATCGGCCAACTACGCCGCCCAGCTCCTCGGTCCGTCTCGCCCGGTGACCTACCACCATGCCGGCCTCGCGCAGGTGATGGGCTCCCAGGTCTCCACGCTGGTCAGGCTCGGCGGCATCCCGAACGTGCTGGTCGCCCCGATCACCCGGCGGCCCGGCAGCCCGGTCCCGTCCCACCTGCGAATGCAGGTCGGGCCGATCGTGTGGCAGGTCTGCGACTGGAACGCCTACCACTCGATCGCCGTCGGATGGGAGCGTGCGGGGCGTCTGCTCAACGTCGGGCAGGTCGCGGAGCCAAACCCGGACGAGGAGGAGGACTGGATCGCGCCCCGGTCCTGAGCTGGGACGGCCCGGAGCCCGACGCAGCTGCGGGCCGCCGCCCTTCTCGCCACGCCGGTCGGCTGCACGGTGGACGGGTCAGGATGGGGGCATGGCTGGTACGGGGTGGACGGTGGAGATGGTCGACGAGCTCGGCGAGGCGCACACCCTCGCGGAGGGCGCCGGGGCGACGAGCGACGCGGCGTGGTTCCAGGCCCTCAGTGCGACGGAGGCCGCCGTGCTCGAGCATCCCGCCCCGGAGTACCGGATCACAGCGGCGGGGGAGACGGCGACGCTGCGGCCGGGTCGCACCGCCACCGGCGATCACGACGCCGACGCCGCGCTCGCGTCCTTGGCGGGGCTCCGCGCCGCCCGAGCCGAGGGTTAGAGGTCCGCATAGGACGCGCCCAGCACCCGTCCGGGCAGGTTTTGCGAGCCAGATCCGCAGCTCGCAGCGGCGTGACCGGCCGCCTCTTCCCCCGCGGGTCTGTCCGCGATGTCCAGGGGAGAGCGTGCCGAGCGTCCTGGGAATCGGTCACAGACGGCTGTTTTAGCTGGTAGAACCGTTGTCCACACAAGACGTATCTCGGACTGGCGCGCCTAAGGTGCGGCCGTAGGGAGACGGAGCCCGACGCGCCCCCAGACGCCAGTGCGATGACGTATCCGCTGGTCACAGCTTGTTCCACAGTAGACGTATCAGTAGTTGTCAGCCTGGTGCACGCCTTGACGAGCATGGTGGCCCCTCGCGCGAGCATCGGTCACAGCGGTCACATCGGTCACAGCCTGCCGTACACCGGGTTTGACCTGCGAAAACGCTACTGGCCGTTGTGACCGATCCGAGTAAACCGCTGTGACCGAGGGCCGAGATTCGGTCACAGCAGGCCGTGACCGACCACAACAAGCGGCTGAAGTAGTGGACACTGCTACAGCAATACGCTATAGTTATGGACATGACGAAGACAGCGATCACCGCTCTGAAGATCACCGCCGACGGCGAGGTCACCGACGTCGAGATCCCGGCCGGAGACTTCTTGCAGACGGCCTACGCGCAGATCAACTGCCGCGCGGTGGACGTCGTGACCCTGACCAGCCGCCTGGACATGTGGCTCGACGACGAGGGCCTGGTCAACGGCAGCGTGCTCAACGCGCCCGCGACGTTCCTGGCCCGGGAGTACGGCCGAACTCACCAGTCCTACGCCGGAACCGTCCTGCTCACCGAGCACAACGCCGAGGGTGACACCACGTCGCTCGGCCCGGAGCTTCGCCAGGTTGTGCTGGACGTCCTGCTTGCCGTTTGAGGCCCACCAATGGACCCCGGGCGCGCGACGCCCGGGGCCGCCCGGGTCGCGAGTCCTCGAGGTCGACGCCGTCGGCGCGGGCCTGTTCCTCGGTGCCGAGCACCCAGATGCGGCGTCCGGTGGTGCGCTGGTCGGAGAACCAGTCGGCGGCGGGATCAGCTGGAAGCCAGCGATCGCGGCGGTGCTCGGCAAGCACGGCGTAGCGGGTCTCGGGGACGCCGTCGCGCCCGTCGAGGAAGCTGTGGAAACCCATCGACCAGGCGTGGGTGGAGACCAGCAGGTACTGGCCCTCGCCGATGGGCTCGTCCACCGCCGCAATCACGTAGCCGCTCACGCCCGCCGCTCCCTCGATCCGCTTCCGCTCAGGGGGGCAGGGTTGCAGATACGCGGTTTCGGCTTTCGGCCCGGCTGGAGCTCGTGTTGGCGACCGGCGCAGCGGCCTGCGGAGCGGAGACGCCCCCGGCGGGCTGCTACTGGCCCCATCCTGCGCGGCGCAGGATCTGGTCGATGACGGGTTGTTTGGCTTCGGCGTAGTAGTTGACGTCCGGCCACTGGCGCCCGGCCAGCCCGCGTTTGGTGGCCTCGTAGCGGGCCCGGTCGTCGCCGTCGGTGCGTAGTCGGTCGCGGAAGAGCAGGTACTTGCGAACTTCGGGGTGCTCGGGTGGATAGCAGTGCAGGTTGACCGGCTCGTCGGGTTCGCCGGCGCGCAGGCATCGGTGGTGGGGTTCGCGCACGCGCAGGTCGTAGCCGAGGGCCTGCAGGTCGGGGAGGTAGGCGGGCTCGTCGTCGGGGTCGTCGAGGCCGAGGACGATGTCGACGATCGGTTTGGCCGCCAGGCCTGGTACGGCGGTGGAGCCGATGTGTTCGAGTAGGCGGACCCGGTCGCCGAGCATCTCGCGCAGCTGCGCAGCACGTTGCTGAAACCGGAGCGGCCACGCCGGGTCGTAGTCGTGGAGCTGCACGTACACCGGGCGGGGGCCGTGCACGAGCACGCCGGCCAAGGTCTCGTCGGTCAAGGGCTGGGCATCCGGCACAGCGCCACCTCTCGATAGGCAGCACATCAACATACGACACCCTCCGGCAAGCAGTGCCCAGCCGCTGCGGATCGCCGACCCCGCCGAGGTCGGCGTTGTGGCTCCCCTCGGGCGGTGACGCTGGATCAGCTCTGGAGGACACCGAGCCGGTGTTGGCGGTCCTTCGAGGTCTTGCCCGCCGGCCCCCTAAGCCATCTGGCGGCTGATTCGTCGTGACACCGTCCGCACACTCTTCGCGAGCCCCGGCCGCCCGAGGACGACCCCCGGAGCCACGGCACCCCGTGGAACGGGTAAGCCCCTCGCTCGTCCACGGGGTGTCCTTCCGTGGCGGCGGCGGTGCAGGACCCGAGGTGGGCGAGGTCAGCGCGCCGACGCCGAACTGCGCCCCTCAGTGTGCCCCCCATGGGACGCGCGGTTCAGATGAGCATCAGCAAACGATCCCAAGAGGTAGAGGACATGATCTAACGTGAAACCCCAACCACGTCTTGCCTCTAACACGTTAAAACGCTAAGCTTATGGACATGATGGACGTGGGTTTCTACTTCGAGCAGATCCCGATGAGCGGGTTCGTGTTCCGAACCGGGCCGCCGCTCTCGACCGCCGGCTGGAGGTGCGCCGATTCGCCGCCGAGCACGCCGCGGCGGCTAGGCATCGCGCTCGACGAGGACAGCTACGACATCGCGATCGTCGAGCACAGCCGCGAGTGCGGGGGCCCCCTCTGTCCCGACGAGCTGGAGGGTTTCGACCCAGCGTGCTCCTATGACCCGCTCCCGCCGCTAACCCCGCCCGGCGGGCCCGCACGGGCCCTGTCCGGCCGACAGCCCACCGACACCCTCACGAGAGGACCAGGACCATGCTCAGCGACTTCATTGAGAATCCGCAGCACGGCAAGACCCGCGGCCAGCTCGACGCCGAGATCCGCGAGGTCGTGGCCGAGACTCGCAAACGCACCAACAACCAGCTCGACCGAAGACCAGGAATGGCGCAGCCGCGACCTGCGCGAGGCGAGGGACCGGCTCAACTGACGGGCCCCGACGACTACCCGCCCGGCTGCGGCCCAGGGACCTGGACGTCCTGCCCGTCCTGCGGCGTCTCGATCCCGTGCACCGTAGCCGGCCATCCGTACCCGCACACCTGCACCGAGCCCGCCAAGCCGGCCGGACGCGACAACTCACGCTGACCGGAAGGAGCCCGAAGAGATGAGCGACACCAGGGCGTTGGGACGGCAAGCCCGAGCCCGAGGAGGACAAGCGCTTCTACGACCTCCGCGAGAGCGGCTACACCGGGTGGATCGACCAGGACGGCTATGCAGTCGACGGCCCGCCCGGCTGGCCCGAGCCAGAGCGGCCGAGCTGATCGACCCGGGGGGAGGGGAGGGCCCGGGACGCCCCTCTCCCCGCGGGCTACCGGACACGGCAACCCGCTACAAATATGGACCACACGACTGAGATGAGGTGACACCGTGATCAGGGCAGGCCGCACGGCCATCGACCGCATCGGCATCGGGGCGGCACACGGCTTGAGCGCCACGCAGGCGACCCGCCGCCGCCCCTGGGTAGACGAGGGCCACCCGGCCCCGGTGAACCGGCCTGGGGGCCGTAGGACCGGCCTGTGGGACGAGGAACAGGTCTGGGCCTTCGCCGCCGGACAGCCGATCCCCGAGCTCCCCCAACACGACGATCCGGCTGATCTGCTCGACGCTGCCGAGGCGGCAGAGTTCGCCGGAATCGAGCCGGTGACCTGGAACCGCTACGCCGAGCGCGGGGGTCTGGTCCCCGAGCCCGACGAGCAGATCCACGGGCAGCCGCACTACCGGCGCGACACGCTCACGCACTGGCTCGCCAACCGCCCCGGCCGAGGTGCCGGCGGTGGACGGCCGGTCAAGAACGGTATGACCGACGAGCAGATGCAGCAGCGGGCCGCCGAGCTGCTCGCCGCAGCAGACAGCCAGGGAACGACACTCAGCGCGCGCGAGCTGGCCCGCACCCTCGGAGTCTCACCCACCAAGGGATCCAAGATCCTCGCCGCGGTGCGGGACTCCGGGAGCGCTCACTAACCGTTCCGTGGTGTCCTGTCCCAGCGGAGCTGGCCGGGCGGTGGCCGGCTGACCTGCGAGCAGGAAGCGTGCCGGCGAGGACGGGCTGGACGAATCCGAGCGGTCGCGCTAGCAGGTGCCAGAAGTGAGGGCGGTGCTATCGAGTGCGTCGACCACGGCGTTGGTGAACGTCTCGGTTCCGCCGTGGCCGGCGTCGTCGATGACGCGAAGCTCGCTGGTTTCCCAGCGCTGGTGTAGCCGCCACGCGGTGTCTAGGGGTCCGCTGATGTCGTACCGGCCGTGGATCATCGTCCCGGGGATCCCGTTGAGCGTCGCGATGTCTTGGCTGAGTTGCCCGTCGGGCAGGAAGGCGGCGTTGCTCCAGTAGTGGGTGACCAGTCGCGCGAACAGGTATCGGAAGTCGGGGTCTTGGTAGCGCGGGTGTGGGCGGTGTCCCCCCGGGGTCAGCGAGACGTGCGCGTCTTCCCAGAGGCACCATTCCCGTGCTGCGTGCTCGCGGACCGACGGGTCTGGTTCGTTCAACATCGTGGCGTAGGCGTCGATCAGGCGTCCGGTTCGGAGCCGCTCGGGGACGGCCCCGGTGAAGCGTTCCCATTCCCGCGGGAAGAGCCGCCCGACATCCTCGGTGATCCACTGGACTTCTCGGGCCGAGGTTGTCGTGACCGCGGCGAGGACCAGGCCGTTGACGCGTTCGGGGTGGGCCTGGGCATAAGCCAGGCCCAGGGTGCTTCCCCAGGAGGTGCCCAGGACGGTCCACGCCTGGACCTCGTGCAGCTCGCGGAGCTCCTCGATGTCTGCGATCAGATGCTGGGTGGTGTTGACGCTGAGGTCGGTGAGGGGATCGGCCGCGGACGGGCGGCTGCGGCCGCAGCCGCGCTGGTCGAACAGGACGACGCAGTACTTCTTCGGGTCGAAGTAGCGCCGTGCACCCGTTCCGATTCCGCCTCCAGGCCCGCCGTGAAGATAGAGGGCCGGCTGACCGTGCGGGTTTCCGCAGCATTCCCAGTACACGGACTGGTCATCGCCCACGTCGAGCATGCCTGAGGCGTACGGCTCGATCGGTGGAAACAGCGGCATCGTCTGACTCCATCTCCTTGATGCCCGGCCTTGCCTGGACTGCCTGGACTGCCTGGACCGAGTGATCGTGGCAGTTCGGGCCAGATCCACTGAGGCAGGCCCGGACGGAAAGCGTCGGCCGCTCCGATGCTCGCGGCTCGGCCGCGCCGGCGGGGCGGCCGGGACCAGCGACGGCGCTAGTGTCGTGGCCCGACGGCGTGATCAGATCGCGAGACCCCGCACGCCCGGGCTCAGCACGCAGCAGCCTGATCGGTCGGTTCGAGTTGCCACCAGAAGGTCGCGTCGTCGTGTGGGGCGGGATGCCCGCCCATGCCGGTGTAGAGGCCGAGGGCCGGTGTGTTGTCGTTGTCGGTGAACAGCCACATCCGGGCATGGCCCTCGTCGCGGGCGAGCTGGAGGAACTGGGCGAGCAGGGCCCGGCCGACGCCGCGTCGGCGCCACGACGCCGCGACCTCGATCTCGTAGAGCTGCACCTGGGAGAAGCCGCCAGCGTGACGCTGCCGGTGCCCCCAGGCCCACCCGATGACGGTGTCGCGGTCGAGTGCCGCGAAGGCGATGGTGGCCGGGTCGACCAGAAACGCGGTGTGGTCGGTCAGCTCCACTTGACGGAACTTCCGCACTGCGGCGTCGAAGATCAGGTGATCGTTCTCGCTCAGGAGTCGAATCTCCACACTCGCGATCCTGCCGGAGCTTGGCCTGCACGCTGCGGACCACATCTGCTTAAAGACGGGGTCAGCGGCCCTCCCCGGGAACGGCCTCCAGGGCGCAGGCCGCCGCCGGAGCTGGGTAGCCCGGGGCGGTGCTCGGTAGGCCTGCGCGCTGGTCCCGAAGGACCGTGCCCGGTCGCGGTCGGGGGCTGCGACACCTGACGGCCGTAGCTGGTCGGAGCCTGCTGGGATTCTGCCCGGCCGAGAGTTCGAGCTGGTCCTCGGGTCGGCGCTCCAGGCCCTGCTGCGGCCGTGCTGGTCAATGCACGGCCAAGGCTCGTTCGAGCGCAGCTCGCCCTGCCGGTTCCCATGTCGGTTTGCCCCCGGGCAGACCGAGCCTGCCGTTGCGCCCGATGAACAGCAGGTGCAAGGCGCGCAGCACAGCCCAGCCGCGGGCCCGCGCGATGGTGGCCTCGTCCGTGTCGGCGTAGGCGTCGAAGAACCGGTTCGCCGTACCCGCCGGCAGCAGGATCCAGGCGGCGGACAGGTCGGTCGCGGGGTCGCCGGCGCACATCTCACCGAAGTCGATCATTCCGGCCAGCGTCCCTTCCTGCACGACGACGTTCGCGGGATGCAGATCGCCGTGCAGCCACCTCGGCGCCCCGTGCCATGCCGGCGCCGCGACGGCCTTCTCCCAGATCTCGCGGGCGGCAGCAGCGCTCGCGTCGTCAGCCAGGACTGTCAGCGAGCGGGTGAACTCGTCCTGCAGCCCGGCCAGCGGGATGCCGCGCGTGTGGTTGGCCGGGGCTTCCGCGGGTGCTTGCTGATGGAGAGCCTTGAGAAACCCGGCGAGGGCTTCGGCTGCGTTAGCGCGGGTGATCGGTGCGTAGTCTGCCGGGTCGCCCTCAACCCAGCGCGTGATCGATCGTCCAGGTGTGCTCGAACAGGGCCGACGGCTCGCCGATGCGCACCGGCGTGGGTGTCGGCAACGGCAGGTGCTGCGCCAGAACGGGCAGCCACTTCTGCTCGGTGCGCAGCAGAGCCGGGGCACGTTCGGTGCGCGGCAAACGCACCGCCAGCTCCGTCCCCAGCCGCCACAGCTGGTTGTCCCAGCCACCGGCGACCTCTCGAAGTTCAAGGTCCGCGAGATCCGGAGCCTGTTCCCGCAACAGCGCTCGGATCAGGGCCTGCTCGAACCTGAACTCCCCCATGAATGAGCCCTCCAAACGCCAGCGACCGCCAGTCGGCAAGCAAGCTAGCCCTCCCAGTCGAGGCGTTCGGGGTTCCACACCGAATCCTCGGCGACCTGGCCGGAGAGCACCGGGTTAAGGAAGGTTCCTGCGAGTGCCGAGGCGTCGTCGAACGAGCGGTGGTTGCGGCACATGATGACGTCGCGAGCCTCCTTCGCGTAGGTCTTCACCCACTCGCTCGGGCACTGCCAATGAGTGATCTCCGGCAGGCCACGATGGAGGCGTTCGGCGGTGATGGCCTCTCTAAGCGCGCCTGCGCTGACTTGCTGAGTCCGTGCGATCACGACCAGGTCAACGAGATCACGAACTCGACTGGAGGGAAGCTGCGCGGGCCCGTGGCGTTCGATGGTGGCGCAGAGCTTGTCCGCGATGTGGTCCGCGACCGGGTAGATCCGGTAAGGAGGACTCTCCATTCCGGGCAGCGTGATCGTCGGTTCGGGCCGGAGTAGCTGGGGGTCGCTCGTGATCACGGCGCCGATCACGACGTCCACGCTGAAGTCGCTCACCTTCCGCACACCGGCGTAGCCGTCGATCTTCACGGTCGCCAGCTCGCTGCCAGGTTGGCCGGGACGCTCTTGGCTGCGCTTGGAGTCGCCCAGCACGAACCGCAGGTAGTCGTTGAGGTCGAGGGCTGCTGCGTCCCGCAGCTCGTCCATCGCGGTATCGAGTGTCCCCGCATTGCGGAACAGGTCGATGTCTCGGCTGTGCCGTGCCGAACGGACGCGCGCGAGGAGCGCAGTTCCCCCTTTCAGGACCCAGGTTCCGTCCGCGGCATGAGTGAACAGTCGAGCCAAGAACCGGTCATAGACGAACTGCCGGGCGAGGTTGTTGCTGGTGGATCCGGCCTCTCTCGCGGTGTTGCGGCTTCGGGAGACGACTGCGTTCCACATGGCCTGTGGGGAGCTATAGCCAGTCGGGTGATCGCTCGTCGTCACTCGTCCTTGTCCTCGTCTTCGGCGCCGGGCCCGTCTTCGTCGGCTGGTCTGTCGACCTCGGTCGGCTGTTGCAGTTCCGATGCCGCCGCCAGTGCTTGCCGGGCTGCTGAAGAGACGCCGTAGGACTCGGGAAGGTTCAGCCGCGCGCTCTCTAGGGCCTGGCGTACCGCGGAGGAGAGCCCGGCAGCCTCCAGGAGGTCGACTTTCGGAGTGGCGGCGGCCAGCGCCTCGCGCACGGCTGAGTTCACCCCGAGTGTCTCCGAGAGGTCGATCTTCGGAGCGATGCCCGCCAGCATGTTCTGCACGCCTGAGGAGTTGTTGATCGCTTCGAGGAGCCTTGCTGTGCCTTGAGCTTCGAGCAGTGGCTGGATCGACGCCACGCGTGCCTCGCCGAGCGCGGCGAGGACCGAGGAGACGGGCACGCGCGCAGCACGGGCGACGTCGGCTACCTCGTCCGCGTCGACTTGCTCGGTGACGCCCCCCAGTTCCTCGAGGTGGCGCAGCAGCGCCTGCCCGTCTCCGCGAGGCAGGCCGAACCGGGTGGCGTACGGACCGATCCGCTCAGCGAGCTCGTGGCGGTTGAGCATCCGCATTCGGAGCGCGTCCGCGAGCACGCCGGCGATGTGTCCCCCGTCGTGACCATCGGCGAGTAGGTCCACGACCGTACGTAGGGGAGTCGTGACCGGCAGGCCACGGTGCAGCGTGATCTCGCTGGGAGCCAGAGACCCACGGTGCAGTCGCAGGTCCTCACGCCGAGTCTGCTTACGTCCCGGCGTCGTGAACTCGTGGCGATCCGCATCGAGGTCGCCCAGGTCGTACAGCGCCGCGGCGGAGGCGTGCGACACGACCGGCCCGTCAGGCCCGTCACCCAGGCGATCACTCGCGAGCCGACCCGGATCGAGCGCGAGCCAAGCGGCCAGCAACTCGATGTTCTCAGCCCCCATCGCCCCCCGCAGGGCATAGACGCCGTGGGTGAGCCGCATCAGGACCCCGGCTTTGCAGAGACGTGAGATCTGGACTCTGCTGAGCCCGGCGGCGACGGCTTGTGACGTGGTCACCAGGCCCCATTGACCGGCAGCGACGTCGGCCAGCGTCAGCTCCGCGTCGCTAGTCATACTGCAATAGTATCACCCAGGATGTAATTATCGCAGTGCAGCGGGGAGATCGTTGCAACTTTCGCAGCAAACCGGCACAAAGTCCGTAAGGCAGTGCTCCGGGTCTGCCCCGGGCCACACGGCCTCGCGACTCGCTCAACGCCCACGACGTCTCACTGCCCACAACGTAACCAGATCGGCAACGGCGAATGGCCCGACCAGGGCGCTTGCCAGGGCAGGTAGTGCCCTGGAACGGCCTGCCCCAAGATCCGGTGAGGGTTAGCCTCGACCGGCCCGGGGGGAGGTGCGGGCGAGCTTGTCGACGGCGTTGCGCTTGGACTCCGCCGTCGTCGGGATAAGCACGTGCGGGCCCGGCGCCGGCTCGGCCTTGCTCGGCTCCGCCTTGCTCGATGACGAGCTGGATCGGGACGAGCCGCCCGCCGCAGGCTTCTTCGTTGCGGCCTTCGCGGTGCTGCTGCCCCGCCCGCTCGCCGAACCCGACCTCGAGCCCCCGGCGGTGCTCCCTTCCCCGCGGGTCGACTTGCGCGGGGCGCTGCGGCGCTTCGTCGGCCTGCTCTTAGACTGTTCCGCAGACGCGCCCGGGCCCCGGCCGCCGGCGCCGAGGCTTGGGCGGAGGAGGCTCGCGAAATTGACGATCTCGATATCCGTCAGTGGCGCTCCGGAATCGGTCGCCTCCACAAGCAGATTGATGATGAACTGTGTGGGTGTCAGTCCGTCGAAGTTCACTGCGCCGAGTGTGAGACCCTCGTCCTCCTGAGCACAGCCCGAAGGCTGATCCCTCACGGGACTTCCCTACTTCCAGTAGTCCCAAACGAACCTTTCGGTGTGTTGACGAGGGGCCTACTCGCTCGAAGGGGTTGCGGATGCATCAGGAGGACTGGTGGTGCCCAACTCCTTATGCCAATCCTCAGATAGTCTCGCTGCAGCCGCCATCAATCGGTCTGCGTAGGCGTCGGCCGAAGGCTTCACCCACTTAGGAGTCACGGTGCGCCAAAGGGCAAGCATCAGAACCGAAATAATGATGGTAGCCACCGCTGCACCAGCCCCGACTACTCGAACGTTAAACGCGATCGATGTAACTAGTGCGATGATTCCACCGAGCGTGCCGAGAAGCGCCGCGACTATGCCCCACCGCTTGAAGCTATAGAGGTTTCGGGCGAATCCATAGTTACGATTTTCCTTATCTAGGAGGGAAAATCCCCCTACCTCCCGACACTTGTCGATAAGTCTGCGTGTAGCTGCTATATATTCGGCGTCGGCCGCATGAGGTTCGTTTACCTCGCGATTTTTGCTTGGAAGGCGATTAGGCGCATTGATTGCCTTTTCTATTTCGCGGTGGCGCCTAGCCACCTCGCGCTCGCTCGCATTCGACCGGTACCGCAGACGATGAGTCGTCGGTGCTCCTCCCCAGTCCTCCCACAGCTTGCGCTGAGCATCATTGCCCTTATCTCGTGCTGTCAGGGCTACCCACGATAGCAATCCGAGGCTGACAAGGGACCAGTAGCGCTGGCTCGGTGGAACAAGCGGTAGTGCAGCTAGCCCGAGTGCTATCAAGGGTGCAGAAACCAGGGCGGCCGGAGCGAGCCGGGTCTTGACGTTGTAAAGGTCGAAAGCGCTGCCGACCTTGGCGGCGGTCTCCGGCGCGCTCAATTTTCGTTTTCCTCCAGCCAGGGAAGCTCCGTGGCTGGCGAATAGTCGCTACGTGCAGGTGCCCCACGCTGCCACCAGAAGTTCGAGCCTGCTGTGCGGAAGACAGGATAGCCGCGCCGCTTGAACGCGTTGGCCACCTCGGCGCGGGGATAGTCGTCGGCTTTGGCGGCCACACTTGCGACGGCTGACCCGCGTCGTATCGTGGTCTTTTGTCCCAAGAGGCGATCTAAGGTGTCGCGGTCGACGTTGTGCCGAGACCCATGATGCGGCATCTGGACAACGTCGAAGTCGCTCGGATACACCCGAATGAGGTCTAGGGTCTCCATCGCGCCATTCAGCGCGGGAACACCGGCATCCCCCGTGAGCAAGATCCGATTATCGTCGACCTGAATCTCCGTGACGACGCTCATATTGTTCCGCGGTGTAGTTCCACCGTGGTCAGTCAACAGCGTTTCGGGGGGCTCGCCAAATATCGGTGTCAAGCTGGCGCGAATGGCCTCTGCGGCCTTGTGGGCGTACTTTCGAACCGCTAATTCGATCTTAGATCGAGTGCTAGCTTGTTCGGCAAGCTGCTCTCGGTAGAAGTCCTCAGTCGGGCCAGCAATGGTCAGAGCGCCACCAAGATATGTTTGCCTAGCGAATGGTGAGGTCACGATGGTGCCGAACGAGCGTGCAAGCGCAGCCAGCTTGTCGGCCTCGGCCGCCTTTACCTCGTCTGAGTCCGTGTAGCCATATAGGCTGGGGCGATGGAGGAGGAGTTCGGCAACCCGTAGTTCCTCGACAACGACGTAGAGTCCACTAATGTGATCTTGGTCGGGATGTGTTGAGATAACAAGGTCAACAACATCGGTGTTGTATCGGGTTTGAACGAACTCGACGATCTCGTGTCCCACGGATTCAAAGCCACCGTCAACCACGAAGACCGCATAGTCGCCCGTGTCGGGCCGCGTCAGACGGCCTGTGATGGCATCACCACTGTTCGATTCCTCTCCGACGCGGAGGAAGTCGATCTCGATCACTGCACACCGCCCTACGGCATCAGCTCCTGAGGGCCGGGGAGCGAGCCCTCACCGACAAGTGTTGCAGCGTGATCGCTCTCCGTGCTGGTTCAACGCCGTGTCTGCCGCTCGGCTGCGCCCAGAGGGCCCTCGTATGACGCGAACGGGCGATCTACGTGAGCTGTCTGGTTGCGGAGGGTCTGCTGAGAGCCGTTGGACGCGCCGCCACGAGGTCCGGCAATTAGACCGGGGAGCTGGTCGGTTGAGTAGTGAAGGATGGACTCGCAGACGTCGTGACCTACCGGCGACTGTGTGGTGTTGCCAAGCGTGTAGCCAGGCCCCCGATCCCAAACGTTCGTGCCCGACAAGCCTTGAACTGAGGACCTGAGTCCTTCAAAGTTGATTTTGCAAAGCGGGGGGTCGTGATCCCGGGTGTCGCCCGGTCCGGTCCTGTCGGTGCCGGTCCATGCGCTTGCCAGATGCCCGAGCGGACAGCCTTCGTGGACGAGTCATTCCACGAGCACCCCATCGAGGGCGTCTACGTGCTCGCCTTCGCCGTGTTCGACACAGGAGCCGCCGAGGCGCGCGAGGCGATGCTGCGGCTGCGCGGGCCGCGCCGCACGGAACAAGCTGCACTGGAACGAGATGGACACCCGCGACCAGCAGAACGCCGCGGCCACCGTCGCCGGGCTCGACGGGATGCACCTGGTCACTGTCGGCACCCCAGTCCCACGACGGCGCCAGGCGGCGGACGAGCCTGCGCCGCCTGGCCTTCGAGCTCCACGGCCTGGGCGTCGCCAAGATCATGATGGAGAGCCGCCAGGACACCCTCGATCGCGCCGACGTGGCCCTGATCTCGGCGTCGCGGCACGACTTGCCCAAGGGCACCCGGTTGCGGGTGGATCACCAGCGCGGGGCTTACGAGCCGCTGTTTGGGTGGCTGACATCGTGGCCGGCGCGATCCGGGCCGAGCGTGAGGGTCGTACCGCCTACCGAGAGACCCTCGCCGGGGTGGTCCAGGTCATCGGGGTCCCCCTGCTGAGTAGCGCCTGCCACGCTGGCTCTCAGTGGTGCGTAGTGAGCCCCTGACATGCAGAAGGCCGCGCTCCCGGTTCTGCCCCAGGTCACACGGCCTTGCGACTCGCTCAACGCCCACGGCGTTGCGCTACCTACAGGGTAGCCAGTCTGGCACCGCAACAACCGGGGCCGGACCCTCTGACCTGGGGCGGATCGTTCCGTGGAACGACCCGCCCCCGCCCTGCAGAGGGTCAGCCTCGACCGGGCCCGCGGGGGGAGGTGCGGGCGAGCTTGTCGACGGCGTTGCGGAACCGCTCGTTGCTGCGCCACAACGCGATCATGGCCCGGACGCGGGCGTTGGAATCCGCGCCGTCGTCGAGCTTGGCCAGGCCCAGCTCCCGGTAGTCGTCGGGATGCAGGTAGAGCCCGACACGCTTGGACTCCGCCGTCGTCGGGATAAGCACGTGCGGGCCCGGCGCCGGCTCCGCCTTGCTCGATGACGAGCTGGATCGGGACGAGCCGCCCGCCGCAGGCTTCTTCGTTGCGGCCTTCGCGGTGCTGCTGCCCCGCCCGCTCGCCGAACCCGACCTCGAGCCCCCGGCGGTGCTCCCTTCCCCGCGGGTCGACTTGCGCGGGGCGCTGCGGCGCTTCGTCGGCCTGCTCTCGGCGGGTTGTTCTACTGGCGCTGCCGGGGCCTCGACTGCCGGTGCCGCGGCTTGCGCGGGCACCGTGTTCGCCGCCGTCTCGCTCTGCTGTCCCTCCTTGGTCGGGTTCGCCGAGCTGCTGGCGTCGGCCTGCTCGTCGACCTCGCCGAGGGATCCCAGGATCGATCGCCGCCGTGCCATCACTGCGCCACCCTTTCGTCAGTGCTGCTGTCCTTGCTCAGTTCGGGCTCCGGCCACTTCATGCCCAGTAGCCCGGCGAACACCTCGCCGGCCAGGAGCCGGAACTCCCGTTCGCCTGCGCGCGCGGTGGAGTGCTTGCCGCCGGGCATGGCGGTGATGGGTCGGTTGGCTGCCACAGCCTCGGCGTGCACCGAGAGATCCCGGATCATCGTGCGGGCCACGGTGACGCCGGTGCTCGCGATCTCGGTGAGGTCGTGCAGTGCGTTGGGCACGCTCGGCGTCTTGACCAGCGTTCCGACCAGTAGATACGGCACTCCGGCTGGCATGACGGCCTTGCGCAGGACCTCGACGACCGGGCGGAGGTCCATGACTCGCACGCCGGACGGGACGAGCAGGGCGTCCACCACGGGCGAACCGTCGGCTCCGTTGAGCAGCGCGGTCCAGGCGTCGGAGGACTTCGCCCCGGGGAGGTCGACGATCACCAGGTCGTAGTCGACCAGCTCACGCAGTCGCGTGAGCGCTTTCGCCGAGTCCTCAACCATGTCGACGTCGATCGGCATCAGCTCGCCGGCGCGCATGGTCCAGTCGTAGGCGGACCGGTTGTCGTCGGCATCGATCAACAGGACGTTGTAGCCCTCGTTCGCAGCGAGGACGGCGAGGGTTACTGCACTCTGCGTCTTACCGACACCGCCCTTGGGCGAACCTACGCCGAGCACCTTCGGGCGCTGGGTGGAACTGCTGGACGACCGGCTCATAGGCGCAGGGTAGCGCTAGCGCGTTGACGTGAAAACGTCGGCTCGCCGCACCTGTGGGCAAGTTAGCGATTTAGCGTGAAACGAGGACCGGCCCCGACATGTTTCTGGGGCCGGCACCTCTGGAGGCTCGATCACGCGCCGCCCGACCTGGCCGAGCAATGTCCTCGCTTCCGCTACTCAGGAAAGCTACGCGCGGCCTCTCGGCAACGGCGACGGTGAACATCGTGGCGAGAAGGTCGGCCTGGCCGAGTGTCTGGGGAGGGTCGCCGCCAGGTGGCCGGCGATCTGCTGGGGGCGAGTGGTTCGGACGGTCGAGCGCGCGATGCCCCTGACACGTGTCTTAGCCACCGCTTCGGGGTTAGCGCGGGTTCTCCTCGGCGGATGCATTGAGAAGGCTGGGCCAGGCGCGCCCCCGCCCGGTTCCGTCGGGGCTGTCGGGAAAGATTCACCCGATGAGCTGGTACGCCTACGTCGATGAGTCCGAGCCTGACCCCAGGTTCGGAGCAGGGACGTACGTGCTCGCAGCGGCGTTGATCGACCAGCGTGATCACGAGACGGCTCAGGCCGCGGTTGCCGCGCTGCGGTTGAAGGGGCAGCGGAAGCTGCACTGGCATGATGAGGATGCGCCTCGCCGCAAGCTGCTCACCGAGACCATCGCGGAGCTTCCTGCACTGCACTTGATCGTGGTGAAGGTCGATCAGAGCGCGACGTCGGAACGCCGCCGGCGGCTCTGCCTGGCTCGGCTGCTACCTGAGCTGGATCGTCACGGGGTGCTTGAGGTGTACCTCGAATCGCGAGAGCGAAAGCAGAACCAACGGGACATGAAGATCCTCGACGCCATGCGCGCTCAGCGGCAGGTCGGCGCGCAGCTGCGGCTCTACCACCAGCCGGGTCCGGCGAATCCGCTTCTGTGGGTGCCAGACGTCGTGGCTGGCGCAGTTGGTTCAGAGCGCGCGGGAGAGCCTTCCTATCTGGACAGGCTCTCGGGGCTGACTACCTTCTACGAGGCCTGAACAGGGCGCAGACATGGCGCGAGCCCGAGACCCCGTCGTCCGGCGGGAACTTCTCGGGCTCACTTCCAGATGCTCCGCAAAGCACTGGCTACGCCTTAGAGACTGCCACCTCCGGTGCAGGGTTGCAAACCAAGGGCGGGCGAGCAGCCCGGGGCGCTCGTGCTCGGTGATCGGCGGAGGCTTCACGACGAACTAGCTAATCCCTGATCGCTACGACGGACGTACAAGCGCCAGCGATTTGTGTACAGGAGGTGTCAGGTTTCGGTGTCATCGTGGTGGCGTGTACGAAACCGAACCGGAGACCCGGGAGCTGCAGACCCTCATCGACGCCTCGCTCGGCCGGTCGACCGCGCACCTGCAGTCGATCATCACCGGTGAGCGCAGCCTGACCGCCGAGCAGCTGACGCGGGTGCTCACCGGGATGTGTGTCCTCGTGCTGTCCACGGTCACCGCGAAGGGCGAGCCGCGCGTCAGCGCCGTCGACGGGCACTTCCTGCACGGCCGCTGGGTGTTCGGAACGGCACGCGGCGCCGCGAAGGCGCGGCATCTGAGCGCGCGGCCCGCAGCGAGCGTCGCGCACGTGCGCGGCGAAGAGCTGGGGGTGTTCGTCCACGGCACGGTCGAGGAGCTCGTCGCGGCGGACGGGTCCACCCACCCCGATTGGCCCCCGATCCACGAGCACCTGCGCGGGTTCTACGGCGACACGTCGTTCGACTGGGACGATGTCGTCTACTACAGGCTGCGGCCGACCTGGATGACGGTCTACGCGACCGAGCCGGACCGGCTGCTCGCGCAGGCCTCGTAGCGCCCGCGGCCAGGCGGGGCCCACCCGGGGATAAGTCACAGGACTACCGCTTGCTCGTCGTGCGCAGAGCCCAGATGTTCGATGTCCCGCGCCCCGCGCCTGGAACCGTGCACGATCTGCACCGCGATCGCTGCGGACCGGGTTCGTACCGTGCGCACGTACGCCACGACCGCAGACTACGAACCCCGCTTAGTCTAGGCAGATCACGACGGAACGCTGTTCCCGTCGCTAGTTGACACGGTCGCCGAGGGGCTAATGTCGTCCCGGTCCTCCCGGGCGACCTTCTCGCCGCGCCATCTGGCCGGCGGTACGGGGTGCTGACAACTGCAGCAGCGGTACACGGCCGGGTCGCAGGTAACACCGGACGTGTCTCTCGCGACACGTGATCGTGATGCGTCCTGCGCCCCGTCGTCCTAACGCCGTTGGTGCGGTCGCGTTGAGCGTCGCCGTTCTCGGCATGCTGATGGCGGCGATGGGCGGCCTCGTTGACTGGTGGGGCGGGGGCGGTCCGGCTCTCGCGGTGCTGGCCATCGGAGCAATTCTGGGCATCGTCGGGATGGCCCGCGGCCAGCAGCCCGACCTCCGTGCCGGTACCTCAACCGCCGCGTTCATCCTCGCGGTGGCTGGCGCGTTGGTCCTCATCTTCCTGCCGTTCAGCCGCTCCTAAGCAGGAGGAGGGGCCGCCTTCCCCGCGGGCTCTGTAGTTGTTAGGAGGCCGCTCGGGGATGTTCGAGGGCCTCGGCACCGGTTAGCACCGTGGCGAGCACGTCGGCGAGGTTCAGTGACTCCGCCGCCCGGCTGATCATGTCGGCGCAGGTGTCGAGTGCCCATGCGGATAGCTGGTCGCTGCCGGTTTGCCCGTCTCCGTTCACGGTGCTGAGCGCGGCGGTGATCTCCTTGGCTGTGGACTCGAGGGCGCGGGTGACTTCCCGGCGGAGCTGCTCGCTGGAGCCATGGCTGTCGCTGATCAGTTTCGCGGCCCGCATGGTGGCCGCGCGGTCGTGTTCTGTCCTGCGCTGACGACGCTGCGCGAGGAGCTGGGCCACGACGTCTGTCTGGGCAGTGGCCCGGGGGGTTCGGGGGCTGCCACTAGGCATAGCGCGGTCTCCCTCGGTAGTCGTTTCTGCGACCTCTGTGACGGGAACGGTACACCTGAGCGAATCCGAAGGGGAAGATCGGCGCTATGCTCCCCCTCTGAGCGCGCGATCGGCACCCGCCCGCAGACCCTGGGCGGCACGAGCGGAGGGAGGTGCAGCACCGGTGATCGGTGATGCTCCGCAGCGGACCCTGAGCGAGAAGATCAACTACTTGTTCGAGATGGTCCGGGCGGATGACGGCGGGCGGCTCACGAGCAAGGAAGCCGTTGCTCGGATCCGCGAGGCTGGCACGGAGATCTCGGAGAGTCACCTCTCTGAGCTGCGGCGCGGCGTCAAGACGAACCCGACGATCCGGGTCCTGGAGGCCCTGGCGGGCGTGTTCCGGATCCCGGTCGCCTACTTCTTCCAGGACGACCGCGACGTGGTGGCGCTGGTCGATTCGGAGCTGGAGCTACGTGAGGCGATGCGTGAGGCCAAGGTCGCGGACATCGCGCACCGGGCCCATTCGGACCTGAGCCCGCAGCAGCAGACCGAGCTGAACAGAGTGCTAGCGCAGATCATTCGGGACAACATGCTGAGGCCGGCTGAATGATGATCGGCGTTCACATCAGCGAACTGGGCGGCCGGTGTCGCCTGGGCAGCGCAGGGCTGACCGCGCGATGGCAGTGATCGTCGGAGAGGGAGCGTCGGCCGGGGATCGGCTGCGGCGGCTCTGGGAGTTGCGCGACCCTTCAGCGGGGACAGCCGCTGACGACGATCACCCTCCGGACCTGGCCGGCCGGCTCGCCGCGGCTCTCGTGGACCGGGACGCGGACGGGGCCGAGCTGCGGATGCGCGAGCAGCTCGCCGAGATCCTTGACGGCCGACGGGCCGCGATCCCCGCGGGCCTGTCGTCGGCACTGACTTCCTACTTCGAGGTCCCCGCCGACTACTTCGACAACGCCAGCATCGCCGCACGGGTCGACGTCGAGTTGTACGAGGCGGCGTTGAAGGACTGCGGGGTGGAGAGCATCCGCCTCTGCCGGGGGCCGATCACTCCCGTGGCTGCAGCAAATGCCCTCGCGTCACTCCTGCACATCATGCGCGAGAGCCCACCCGGCGGGACCGACGAGAACGCCACATAGAGAACGGGCCCGTAGCCCGCGCTACGGGCCCATTCTTTGTGTCGGGCAACTCGTCAGCCGGCCCGCCGCGGTCCAACGTAATCGCGCGACTCGACGATCAGACCGTCTCGCACTCGCAGGACGAAAACCGAGGGGAGCTTGAACGGAGTCCCTTCGGCCCCCATCATCGACATGTCGAACTCGGCCACGACGGTCTCGCCGTCGATCCCCTCGATCAGACTGACGTCGGTGAATTCGAGCGACTTGACCGTGGAATTCGAGAAGAACGCGGCAACGGCTTCCCGGCCGCGACTGGCGGTCGGGCCGTCGGGAGCGAAGGGGTTACGGACCTCGACGTCCTCGGCGTAGAGCTGGGCCGCGTCGGCAAACTTCTTTGCGGCGAGCAGCTCGGCGAGCTTCCGGAACACGTCGGCAGGGGATTTAGCGGTGGCGGTCGTTTCAACCATGCAAGACATCCTGCCAGACCGACAATCGGTCACAGGGGGTTGCCACAATCGGTGGAACCTGCTGCCGATGGGCGTATTTTTGCTGAGGATGCCGTATCCTGCCCGGTCCTGTGTCAAGATCGTTGGGAGCGATGGACGTCCCGGATGTGCAGGTGGGGAGCATGAGCATGCGAGAGCGGGAACTGAGCCGGCGTCACCGGGCGCTCGTGCGGAAGCTGGAGCTGTGCCCGCCGCTCGACCTCGATTCGCTGCGAGAGCGGCTGTCTGTCGTCCGGGGAAAACCGCTCGTCTTCGTAGCCGTTTCGCTCCCGGTGCCCGGTCCGTCCGGACAATGGGTTCCAGGTGCTGAAATGGACCTGGTCACCTACCAGAAGGACACCACGCCGCTCCACCAAGAGCACATAATTTTGCACGAGATAGGCCATATCATTTGCGGGCACGATAACGTCCCGATAGGTCGGGGCGCAGTGAGTGCGCTTTGTCGCGGCGAGCAGGAGGGCCTGGAGGAACTCCGGGCCTCGATCGAGGCGAACGCCAATCCTGATGAGATGCACCGGAGTCACTACGGCGACGCGAAAGAGTGGGAAGCCGAGACGGTCGCAACGATCATCAGGGAGAAGGCGGGACTTCACGAGGCAGTTTACGGAACCGCTCCGATCGACACTCGCTTGACCGATCTCGATGATACCCTGCGAAACGATCGGCGATGGTTGCTGTGACTGTTCTCTACGCTGCTATTGGAACCGCTGACGCCGCGGCCCTCGCGTGGATGATTCGCCTGCTCATCCGGCAACCGAAAAACCCGAGGCTCTACGCCCTGGTTGGTGTGCTGCTCTGTTGGGTCCTTTCCATCCCTGCCGCTCTAGCGGCCAATCAGGGGTCCCCGGTCTTCGGAGTCGATTCGCTGACCCTGCGTACGGTCGAGCATGTCCTGAGGCTCGTCGCCGTGTACTTCCTGCTGCTGTTCATCACGGCCGGCGACAGTGGCCAGCGCATGAGGAACGCCGCGCGAACGCAACTCGCGCCGCTGCTCGTGGTGGTTGCGACGCTGGTCAGCGTCACGATCGTTCTGCCGTCGCCGGTCCGGGATGCTGTCTCCCAAGTCGAGGGGGGTTCGGCCTCGGCGGCGATGAACCCCCATTCGAGCATCGCCCGGATAGTCTACTTCGGCACAGAAAACCTCTTCTACATCTACGTCTTCGTGGTGATCGGCCGCTGGGCGGAGAAGCGCCGCCAGCTACAGATGGCCCGAAATCTGAGGGTCGGCATTGGGGTCGTTGAGATTGCGTCGGCCATCCTCGTGGCAGCTACCGCCCTGCTGACCGCCGCATCGGTGATTGCAGGCGTGGCGCAGCGGCAGGCCCCGGGGCTGCTAGTGCTCGGGTTGGTCGGGATGACCGTCGGTCTGGTGCTGCTGGTCGTCGGGCTGGCCTATCCCTCGGTCGCCGCGGCGCATGCGCGGTGGCGGGTGGTGCGGAGCCAACAGCGGGCTATCCGTGAGCTGGAGCGGCTCTGGTCCCTGATCCACGAGGTGCTGCCGGAGCACGAGCTGCCCGCTGAGCGCGGCGGGCTGGCAGGAGCCTTCCCGCTCGGTCGCCGGACGACGCGGCGCTACTACCGACGCGTGATCGAGTGCCGGGACGGCCTGCTCCGCCTGGGGCCTTACATGGGCGATGGCTCTGCCGGCACGCCCGATCCGAGCGCGGTGCTCGTGGCGATCGAGCGGTACCGCAGTAGCACCCCAGACGCCCGCTCCTACTCCCCGCGGGCCGTTGTGCTGGCCGAGGGCCCGCGCACGCTGGCGGACGACGCAGCCGAGCTCGTCGAGCTGTCCCGCGGGCTGAAGAGCCAACGAGGGTGAGAGGGACCCGGCGAATGGGCCGCCCGGCCTTGCTTGCCGGGTCCCTCTCGGGAAGGGGGGACCCGACTCGACTGCCGCCACCGAGTCGAGCCCCGAGAGCCCGGGTTAGTAGCCGGTTCGGCCGCCGTCAGCGAACCCGTCCGCGATGAGCGCGGCGACCTCGGTGAAGGCGTCCTGCGTGGCGAGCTTCAACCGGCCGAACTCGATCCGCCCTCCCGTCGCCAGGTGTGGATCGTGCGGGACGAGTACGACACCGCCGTGGCAACCGTGGCGAGACACCTCGTCTGCGAAGTGGCCCACGATCCGGCTCACATCGACCTCGCTGGACTTGCGGTCCTGGTTGAGCACGATCACCGCATCCCGGGCCTTCTGCTCGTACCCGTGGAGTTTCAACCAATCCAACGTCTTCCCCGCACGTGACGCAGAGTCGATAGTGATGCCACCGACAATGACGAATCGGTCGGCCATATCGAGTGTCGGGCGCATCGTCGGGTGCACCATTCCCGTCCCACAGTCCGTGATGACGAGGTTGAAGAACTGGCACAACTTGTCAACCGCGCTCGCGTACTCATCGCCGCCGAGTGATTCGCTGATTGCGGGGTCCTGATCTGAGGCGAGAATCTTGAGTCGTCCGGACAGGCTCATGTATCCCTGCACGCTCGTCAGATTTGTGACGTCATTCATATTTGCGAGCAGGTCGCGAATCGTCACCGAGGTCTCTCCGGTGAGCCTGTCGGCGAGGGTGCCGGCGTCGGGGTTGGCGTCGACCACGGCGACCTGATCCCCGCGGATCTCGGCGAGCGCGAACCCGCTGCACGCGGTCACGGTCGTCTTGCCAACGCCGCCCTTGATCGAGATGGTGGCGACGCGGTAGCTGCTGCGCAGCGGCGCCGTGACTCGGTCTCGCAGCGCGCTCCTCCGGATCTCCGTCGGCCCCGGGCCGGGATTGATCAGGTGCCCGCTCGCGGTGTAGACCGCCCGCCGCCAACCGCGGGTCGGGATGTCCCCGCGGTGGCGGCGCAGCGTCTCGTCCGACAACCCCGCGCGGTGCTCCCGGCCTTGCTGCGGCTTGCTGGGCGCCTCTCGGGAGGCCTCGGGACGCGGAGCCTCGGCCGCCAGGTGGGCCGCGGAGGGGGCCCGCTCCTGGCCGTTCTCGGCCGGGAGGGCGGGGGCTTCGGCCATTGCGGTGACGATGGCGCCCGGATTGGAGCTCGGCTGGGGCACCGGAGCGGCCTCGAGGTCCTGGCTCTCGTCGACGCCTTGGTGGGCGGGCCGTTCGTCCTGTGGCGTCGTCGCGGCGTGCTCGTCCGGGCTCACGGCGTCGGCGGGCTCGTCCTTGGGCGGCCAGTGCAGCGGGTAGAGCGCCGGGCGCGTCTCGCCTGGCCGGGGGTGCGGGCGGGGCCGCACCGGCGGTGCCGGCGGCGTGCCCTGCTCGTCCCACTGCTCCTGAAACGGGTTGGTCGTCGTGCCCATCGGTGTTGCCCCCTTGGTTGTTGTCTCGCGTGGTGGCGGCGCGCGATTTATCTACTTGCTGAGACCGAGCTTTGACGAGCAAGCTGGCCAAGCTCCGAAACCGCCGCGATCCTGGCGGACCTTCTCGGCAATCTCGATTTGCTGTTCCTTCGTGGCTTTATCGGCGGACGGCGCGAATTTCGTGCCGCCGTAGGCACTCCAGGTCGCATTATCAAATTGGAGCCCACCGTAGTATCCGTTGCCCGTATTGGTGTCCCATTTGCCGCTCGACTCGCAATTCGCGAGTGGTTCCCAGGAATTCGAGGCCGTCGGCGCTGCCGCGGCGGCCGGCGGAGTAGCGGCGGGCTGTTCGGGCTTGTCGCTGCTGCCTTGGTCACCTCGGCTGCTGTCCTGCTCGCCCTGGTCGTTGTCATCGCTGCCCTGGCCGTTGCCCCATGAGGCGTCGCCGGAGGAGCTGTCGCCGGACGAGCTGCTCTCGGAGCTGCTGCCCTGCCCGCTGCCGCTGGCTTCGTTAGCGCTCTGGCCTTCCTGCCCGATGACTCCGCGGATGTCGTTGGCCCACTCGCCCGCGGTCGGGTCGTCCGGCGCCGCAGCGTCAAGCTTGGACAGCAGGTCTTGTGTCGCGGACTGCCAGTCGCCCTCGGCCCCATCGGTCGAGCGGTCTCCGGTCGAGCCGTTCCCGGCGTTGTCGCCGGTGCCTTGGCTCGTCGAGCCGCTGCCGGTCGAGCCGCTCCCGCCACCGCCCGCGGTATCCGGGCCGCCGCTGGTTCCGGCTCCCTCTCCCCGCGGGCTCGAGGTGCCATCCCCGCTACCGCTCGACGGGGTGCTGGTCGTGCCCCCGCTCTGCTGCCCGTTGCCCTGGCGGAGCAGGTCAGCGCCGTCGCTGTTCTGTAGCTCCTGCAGAACGCGGGCCGTCGCCGGATCGTTGGGATCGGCAAGGGCCTGCTCCACGAGCTTCTGGACCTTGCTCAGCCACGCGAGGCAGTCAGCCTGGGATCCATGGCTGTCGGCCGCGGTGAGCATCTGGCGCTGGATCGCGGGCTGCTGGTCGACCAGGTTGGCGAGCGCGCTCACCGGGCCCGCGCCTGGAGCGACGTCGGGGGTGTAGACGGCGCTGACCGTCGGGGGGGTCGGCTGCCCTGGTACCGCAACCGGGGTGACCACGCGCGGCACGACGTCGGCCGGGGTCGGGCCGTATCCGGCCCGGGCAAGCGCGGTCGCGATGGAGGCAGGCCGCGTCCCCGGCACGGCCAGCAGGGCATCCGAGGCGTCCCGCGCTGCCTGAGCAACACCGGTTCCGAGGGCCGGGGTGATCCCTCGGGCCTGCAACCGGGCCTGCAGCGCGGTTGCGGTGCCATCCCCGCCGGTCAGGGGGAGCTCGCCCAGCAGTGCGCGAGCCTGGTCGAGGATCTCCGCGGCCCGTTGGAGCTGCTCGGTGGTCGGCTGGACCTGGGCGGTGCCGAACACGTCGCCGGTCTTGGTGGCGGCGTCCGTGCTGCTGTTGTTGTTACTGGTGATCGAACATTGCACGTTGTTGCCGGACGTCCCGTTACCGGAGTCCGCGGCGTTTACCGCCATGAGCGGATTTATCGACATTGCGGCTGCGATTGTTGCCGCGGCGGCGGCACTTCCGAGTGGCATTGCTGCGCTCCTGCATGTCCGTCCGATGAGGTGGGGCTACCTACGGGTCAACCGTTGTTGTCGCCGCCGTCTTCACCTGTTGCCGTTGTCGCCGTTCTGCGCGTCGCCTCGGTCACCGTCTTGCCCGTTTCCGTCGTCGTTCCTACTGTCGTCGCTCCCATTGCCGGGGCCCGCACTGTCGTCGCCATTCGCGATTTGCGAGGCGTCGCCAGTAGCGCCATCAAGCGAGTATTGCCGCACCCAGTCGACGTGCATTTGCGTTTCCTTGCTCGGACTTCCGAAGTTGTCGAGCTGAATAGTCAGATGTTGGGGGCCGGGCGGGAGAATCGACGTGTTGGTGGTGTTCCACCACTCCTCGCCGTCGACGAAGTACGTGGCACCCTGCGGGGTCCACTCCACCGCCCATGCGTGCCACTGAGTGGCGTCGATGTTGACCGAGGCGCTTTCCTGGGAGTTGTCCTCCCCGTAGTGAAAGAACCCCTGCACCTCTTGGCGGGTTGGGTCGGAAATCTCCATGAAGTCGGTTTCGCCGCCCACCGGCCAGTTCTCGGCGTCCGGCCAGAGCAAGAGCAGTGAATGGAGATCTTCGTCGCCCGGCGGAGACTGCGCACAGCCTTCCCACCGGCCGTATTTTTGTCCTGGGTTCCAGGCCATCCCGCCGCTTTGGCCGTCCGGTGTTCCGGTGATTGTCAGGAGGCCATCGTTGATGCTGATCGCCTTGGGGGATCGGGTTCCGTTTCCGGCGTGGCCCGCTCCGTCATAGACTCCCCAGTCGTCAATGGATGATGCGCTATCGAAGCTGTCTTCGCGGTTGGGTGTCCCCCACCCGAACTTGTTCGCTGCTGTAGTGGGGCAATTCCCGTCGGCTGTGGCAGCACCGATGGAGCCGGCCGTGGTCCCGCCGCTCCCGGCAGTGCCGGCGGTTGAGCGATCGCCGGTCGAGTTGCCCCCGGTTGGGCTGCCCTCGCCGGAAGATCCGATCTGGCCGACTGCGTTGCCGTTGCCTCCGCCGTCCTGGCAACGCTGCGGGACGAACCTGGTGGCCCCGGCCCCCCGCTCGTCGAGCATCGCGAGGAGTCGCTGTTGGGTCGTGCTCGGGTTCTGCTCGGCCTTCAACTCCTGGTAGAGCCGCGCGGCCGAGAGTTTCCAGGCGCACTCCTGCACGGCTCGGCTGTTGCCGGACGAGTCGCCGGCTGCGGCGGGGAGCAGGCTCACGGCCGCCGAGATGGCCAAGGCCAGCGCGGTAGCGGGGAGAGGCATCGGGGTTCCTTCCGAACGGGGAGGCTCAGCCGGTGCCGCGAGCGCGAGACGGGGAGCCGTCGAGGGTGACGACCAGGCCCCCGGCCTCGTTGCGGCTGATCGGGATGCGCAGGCGGGTCCACTCGGCGGCGCACGACGCCCACCCGGGCGCCTCGAGCGCCGGTGCGACCGCAGGCACCGCGCCGCCGGCCGGGGTGTGCTCGGGCGGTGGGTGCAGCGGCCGAACGATGGCGGTCACGCGGACGAACGGGGTCACCCGCACCCGGACGTCCACCACCACGTGCGTGTCGTCGAGACGGTCGACGCGCCCCGGCAGCGCGGTGTCCGCACGCTGGCGCCCGGTCCCGTCCCACCAGAGTTGATCGACTTCGGCGTCGGGCAGGTAGCGCGCAAGCACCGCTGCGCGCCGTTGCGGGTGGTCCTCGTCCCACGAGGCCAGGTCGAGCGCGAACGCCGCCGCGAGGGATGCGGCCTCGCCGTCCTGCACGGGCTCCCTGCCCGGCTCAGGCTCTGGCTCGGGCTTCGCATGACGACCACCACCGATCGCGCGAGGACGGCGCGGCGGTGGCGCCTGCCAGTCGGTGGCCGGCTGCTCGTTGGCTCCTGCGTGCGGCGCTCTCCGCTGCTGCCGTCGCCGGGATCCGTCCCCCCGCGGGCTCGGTTCCGACGACGCACCCGGCGGGATGGCCGGTAGGGGAGCAGTGATCTCGGCTGCTGTCTCGGGAGGGACGTCCACGGACATGCGCAACCGGTACCTGGGCTCCGACCGCGGAGGTTGCGGTGCGGCGATCGGAGCAGCCGGTGCTGAACCCGCGGAGGGCAGGGCGAGACGAGCGGGCGCCGGGATTGCGGGCGGCGGGGTGCGCCTGGCCGGAGCGCGGGACGCTGGCGGTCGGTAGATCGTCGTGGCGGTGAGCAGGACGTCGCGGTGCTGCTCATCCAGACGAGAGGCGGCTGGGCTGGCCGCTCGTCGGCTGCGGAGCAGACCCATCACGCACCGCGCGATGAAGAAGGCATGCCGACGGCGAGGCCGTCACAGTGTGCTGGCACAGAGGGCATTGGCGGATCCCCCGACTCGTCGGTGGGGCGCGCCAACGCGGCAGCAGCGGGCCCCTGCGGACCCGCCGGTTATACCAGCAAAAATTTGTTCCTGTAAATGTCCGCCGTGAGCTACTCGCCCGCGGGGTCATCCTTGAGTTTGCGGCCACGCCTGCTGCGCTGCGGCCGGTTCTCGCTGGCCGAGCGGTGATCGAGGGTGCTCATCTCGCTCATGATCCGACCAACGGCCGCCCTGGTCTCGGGCGTGAGATCGAGAGCGGCCAGGGTCAGATCCCGGATCCCCTCGTCGCGGATCGCACGCAGCAACGCCAGTTCCTCATCGGTCGCGCGGCTGGTCGCGGCGTCGAAGAAGTAGCCGACAGGTACGCCGAAGAAGGTTGCGATGCCGTGCAGGTGCGCCATCGTGGGGTTGTCGCGACGCCCGTTGGCGAGCTGGCTGAGGTAGGCGACACTGATCGTCACCCCGGTCGACTCCTTGATCCCTTGGGAGATCTCGTCGAGCGTGTAGGGCCCGCGGCCCTCGGGGTGGACGTTCCGAATCAGGTGGTCAAGACGGTCTTTCAGTGTCGGCCGACCGTCGCCGCCGGCTGCTGCCGTCATGCCACGCTCCCTCGTTCCGCCAGCAAAAGCAGTGCTAGTCAACCCCGCGACTCCCTCGCGCGACAAACCCGAATCGCGTCCCACTGCGCTGTCTGGGTGAAGCTGCGTCCAAGTATCGCAGCACTGAGGCCCCCCTGCCCTCGTGACACGTGCCATCACTCAGCCTTTTGGATCATCTCGAACCGTTGCGACGACTGTGCGTCACAAGAGCCTGCTCTCGGTTGACATCCGGGCCATATGCCAGCAAATATTCGCGCACATGCTGTTGTACCGGACGGGCCGTAGGGGGCTGTGGCTCGCGCCGGGACATAGACCGCGGTGGCTCGGCAGGGGCCGCCGCACCAACGGGGGGTGCTGCCTCCGGTGTCCGCGAGCCCCCTCATGGACCCGGGGCGGCACCCCCCGCCGCTTTCACGGCCGGACCGCCACCCGGCCGGGGACAACACCGAGGGGGCGCACACCCATGGACAGCGCGATGACAGTGATCGGCCTGGCGCAGAACTACGGGACCAGCGGGCTCCGTGACTGGATCAGTAGCAACGTCCTGTCCGTGGTCCTGCTGTGTATCGCGGTGCTGCTCGCCGCGGTTGCGCACAAGCAGGAGTTCGGCAAGGCGATGGGGACCGTCGTGATTGTGGTTGTGGGCCTGGCGGTCGCGGGGATCGCGCTCAACGGCGACTACGCCGCGATCGGCCGGTTCTTCATCGGCCTGGTCTCGCAGGGCTGAGCTGAGTATGCGGTCCCGCTCCGATGACGAGCTGTACAGCTTCCAGAACGTCTACCTGGGCCCGCCCGGTCGAACCCTGCCGTTCAAGGCCCGCTACATCGCCTACGCCCTCTGGGTCGGCTGGGTGTTCATCCTGCTGATCCTGCGGGCCCAACTCGGCCTCATGCCCGGATTCGACGGCTACCTCATGGTCGTCATCCTCGCTGTGGTCGCGACGAAGCTGACCATGCGCGTGATCACCCCGGAGCGGCCCGTGCTCGGGGTGCTCCGCATGTTCCTCGCCGAGCTGAACACGCCCCGCGCCAACGCCGCCGCCCCGGTGGTGACCGTCTCCGACCCGCGTCACGTGCTCGTGTCCGTGACCCGCCCCCGTCCGGAGCCTCGATGACGACCTGGCACAACGAACCCGCCCTGTTCACGAACCCGGACCTGGGCATCCCCGAGCTGAGCCCCGAGTCCCCGTCCGGCGGCTGGTCGAGCGGCTCGGACTGGGAAGCGCAGATCAGCACCGCCCGCCCGCGCCGCGACAGCCCGCCCCGTGAGGAGCGCCCCTCCCGGCCGAGAGGCAAGGGCAAGAGCGACAGGAAGGGCCGCCGGGACCGCTCCGAGACCGGCGCGGCACCCAAGGTGCGCGAGTACCGGCCGCGCCTCGCGCTGCGCGGGATCTCCGGGCACCTCGCGCGCACGGAGGGCGGAACGATGGCCTGGTACCGGCTGACGCCCCGGCCATGGTCGATGCGCCCGGACTACGACCGCGAAGCGATGATGGCCGCGATCGGCCTGGCCGCCGCCGAGCTGCCCGGCCGCTGGCTGCACTGGCGGGTCACGTGGAAACCCTTTCCCGCTGCCGCCTGGGCGCAGGCACACGACGAGTGGGCCCGCCCGCTGCCTGACCAGCTCGACGCTCCGTCCTGGGCCGATCATCTGGTCGCCGAGCAAGAGCGCGCCTTGACCAGCGAAAAGGCGATCAAGGAGGTGTACCTCGGGGTGGAGCTCCGAGGGCGCCGCAGCAAGCTCGGCACCCTCGGCGACCAGCTCGCCGCCTCCCCGATCGGCGCGCTCGGGCGCCTCGCCGGCCGCTGGGTCGACGCCGAGCTGTCCGCGCTCGACGAGGAGATCGAGCGGATCGACTCCCTGATGGCGCACTCAGCGCTGGGCGGAGAGCCCGCCGGTCCCGGTGACCTGCTGCACCTGCTGTACCGCTCGTGCGCGCTGGGCCTGCCTCCGGAAGCCGTCATGCCCGCCGCCCCGGCCGGGGACTGGGAGTCCGAGGACATGGCCGCGCTCGACGGGCTCGCCCGCTGGACAGCGGATCCCTACGCCCCGACGCTGCGGGTCGACGGCGTGACCGCGGGTCGTCGCGAGTCCCGCCACGTGCTGATCGCCTCACTCGGGCGCATGGGCGAGCTGAACGTCCCGGCAGAGGACCTGCCGTGGATGACCGTCCCCGATGCCATGCCGGTCCCGGTGGAGTGGTCCGCGCGTATGCGGGTCCTGCCGCAGGAGCAGGCAGCGCGCAGCCTGCGCTACGTCGCCGATCGAGTCGACGCGCAGGCCCGCCACTACGCCTACGACCACGAGGTGAACCCACCCGCGGTGCTAGGCCGACAGATCGACTTGGCCGCGCAGGTCCGCGACGAACTGGACACCGACCACACGGGCCTGTCCGCGCGCTGCGAGGGCTGGTGGCGGCTCGCGATCCCCGGCCGCAGCGAAAGGGAGGCGCTCGAGCTTTTCGACCAGCTCCGCCACGCCTACCACCCGTCCATCGCGCTCGAACGCAGCGAAGCGCAGTACGCGATGGCACGCGAGTTCATCCCGGGCGAGCCACTGGCGACCACCGCCTATCGGCGCCGGATGAGCCTGCGGCACATGGCGATGGCAGTCCCGACCGCGAGCGAGATCATCGGCGACGCCCACGGCCCGCTGCTGTTCACCGCCCGCGCCTCGGGCCGGGTCGTCCCCTGGGACCCCTGGCACGACATGGACACCCGGCAGGTCTCCGGGCTCACCCCGATCATCGGCGGGCTGGGCTCGGGCAAGACGTTCCTCATGGGCGTGATCGCCGCACAGGTAGTCCGCGCGCAGGGCGCGTACGCAACGCTGCTGGACCCCTCCGGACCGTTGGTGCGCCTGACCGAGCTACCGGAGCTGCGGGGCTACGCGCGCAGCGTCGAGCTGCTCGACGCCCCGCCTGGCACGCTGAACCCGTACGCGATGATCGCGGATCCCCGGCTGGCGGACTTCGAGCCCGGCCCAGCCGGGGACGAGCAGTACCAACGCGAGTTCGACGCCGCGCAGGCGCAGCGCACAACGCTGGTGATCAGCGTCTTGACCCAACTGCTCCCGGCCTCGATCCGGCGCAGCTCAGCAACCCAACAACTGCTGCTGCAGGCGGTGCACCGGGTGGGTACCGGGGTCGGTCACGATCTAGGCGAGGTGCTCGGCGCGCTCGCGCACTCCGGGGAGGACGGCCAGCGTCTCGCCGACTCGCTCGGCCCGATCCTGTCCCCGACCGGGCCGGCGCGGCTGCTGCTCGGGCACCCGGACCAGCACGGCTGGGCCTCCGACGATGACCGGCTGCTCGTGCTGTCCACGCGCGGGCTCGCGCTGCCCCGAGACGGGGTGGATCAGCAGGACTGGAGCCTCGACGAGCAGCTGTCACTGCCGCTGATGCACCTGGCCGCCTGGCTGGCCTACCGCCGGGTCTACGAGCTGCCGCGCTCGGCGCCCAAGCTCGTCGGCCTCGACGAGCTGCGCTGGCTCTCGATGACCGGGGCCGGGCTGACCCTGATCAACCAGCTCGCCCGCGACAACCGGAAGTACCGGGCCCGCGTGCTGATCGCCGGACAGCTCGCCTCCGACGTGCTCCGCCTCGACGGCCAGGAGTCCGGCCTCGCGGCGCTGTGCCACGACGCGTTCGTTGGCCGGACCACCGACGAGACCGCGCAGCGGGACGCGCTGCGGCTGCTGAGGATCCCGGTCGGGGAGGGCTACGAGCCCCGCCTGGGCGAGCTGAGCAGCGGCGTCGGGGTGCTCGGTAGCGGGCTCGCCGCGGACGCCCCCCGCGAGTTCGTCTGGCGCTCGGGCGACTGGTGCGAAGACGTCCGCCTCGATGTGTCTGGCGATCACCTCGCGGGGCTGCGGGAAGCCCTGGATACCAACGCCTCCCGGGACCGACGGTGAGAGGCTTGACCCCGGGCGAGCCTCCCTCCCCGCGGGCCCGGTCTCGACGCGGTTGGCGGGCCAGGCTGCCGGGCCTGCGACTGGCTCGTCGCATGCGCACGCTCGCGGGAGTCGTCTCAGTGCTGTTCCTGCTCTCGGCGACGCCGGCCCTGGCCGCCCCGGACTTCTTCACCGACTGCAAATCCGCGCCCATCGCCACGGAGCCCTTCGGCGGCTGGCTGCTGAGCACCCTTGACGACTACATCAAAGGTGATTACGACTCCATACCGCCCGCGGATGCCGCGGCCGCACAGAAAGAACTGATCACCTACTACGGATACGCCGGCATCGAATGGTCCACCTACGACCTCGGCTGTGGCGGCTCAATCCGCGATCCTGGCGCGTCCACAGACACCTGGATTGGTGACCAATTCCTCTACGCGGCCCGAGCACTGTTTGCGGCTAACAACGGCCTCGCCCGCTTGGTCTACTCCGACGACCAGGACACCCGCGGCACGGTCGCGGACGTTTCCAACACCACGGCCGGCGCGCTCTACAACGCCCTATTCTCGCCCTGGGCGGGTGCTGCTTTGATGATCGGGGCGACGGCCATCCTGATCACTGCCCACCGTGCCGAGGTCGGGGCCGCCCTCACTCGGGCGACGCTGATCCTGGTGTCCATCGCCATCGCCGCGCTGTCCTTCGGATCAGGAGCTCAGCTGTCCAAGGAGCTGAGTGACAACGTCCGCCAGGCTCTCCGCCAGGTGCAGACCGACGTAGCCGGACAGATCTACGCCGGCCAGGCGACGCAGGGGCCGAACCCGATGCGCGATGTCGTCTATCAGCAGATCATCTACAGCTCGTGGAAGAACGGCGAGGTGGGCCAGACGGGTCGCGATGACCTAGCCTGGAATCTCTTTCAGAATCAGGCGATCTCTTACACGGAGTGGTGGGGTATCGCCGACCAGAAGCCCGGTGCGGGAAATTTCTCCGATCTCTACAAGGCGAAGGCGGAGAACTGGAAAAAGGCGGCTGACGATCCAGGCGTCATGCCGAACGAGTACATGTCGATACAGGGCCGCGGCGACTCCCGGACTGCCGTCGGATTCTTCGCGTTCGCCCAAATGGCACCGATCGCACTGGTGCAGATATTTGCACTACTCGTGCAATTCGCCATGTACATGTTCCTGGCGTTCGTCCCAGTATTTGCCCCGCTGGTCGGGCTGCTCGGGATCATGAAACAGGACGTCCCCGAGAAGTCGGTCAAGGTGCTCGGGGCGGTCGTGTTCGGCGGGATCACCGCCACCGTGTGCGCGCTAGTGCATTCCTGCGTGGTCCTGCTGACCGCCTCCTCGTTCGGCCTGGACTCGATCTCCGGGTTGGCGGTGTCCTGGGTCCTGGCGCTGATCCTGATCACCGTCATGCGCCCGATCGTGTCTCTGCTCGGGGTGTACCACGCGATCCGCGGCACGCAGCGGGTGTCCGCGATGTCCGCGCGCACGGGCTCGGCATTCGGCCGTTTCGCTCGCTGGTCGCGACAGGAGACCCGGATCCGGCAGGCCGAGCGGATCGGGGCCCGCAGGCACCGGGAGCTGATCGGCACCCTGCAAGGCGAGCAGGAGCCCTCGTCACGAGGCGGCCGAGGGCGGCCCGGTAGCGGCCCGCGCGGTGGCGGCCCGAACGGCAGTGGACCAACCGGCGGCGGCCCCTCCGACGGCGGTCCGATCGGTGATGGTCCCCGGGGCCCGCGCCGCGGCCCGGACGGCGGCCCGGCCGGGGCCGGCTCGCCCGCGCGACCGCGCACCGGTCCGGACGGCGGTGCGGGCTCAGGAGACCGCGGTGGCCCGCGCACGGGTCCGCTGCCAGTGATCCCCGGATCCGGACGCCCCCGCCCTGGAGGCGACGGCGCAGACCCGCACCACCCGTTCCCGACCGCCACACCGCTCCGGCCCGCCCCCGTGAATAGCTCGACACTCGCCCCGCGGAACGGTTCGGCTCCCGGCTCACGGAGCGGCGCGGCGCCCTGGCCGTCGAGCAGCTCGGCCACAGCCTCGTCGACGAGCTCGGCGGCGCGATCGACGCCGCCGCGACCCGGAACCGTGCAGCGTGAGTCCACCGCGGCTCGGGTGAGCACGCAGGAACGCCGCGGCCCCCGGGTGCTCCGCGTCGGGCTCTACCGGCCCACGTCCGGCCGCGGCGATACGGGCGCCGCGCGGCGGCGCCGTCCGGAGGGCGGTGGCCCCCGGTGGTGAACGGACAGACCTGGCGGGGGATCGCGCGCTGGCTGCTCTGGTCACGGCGGCGGTTCGTCGCGGTCCTGGCCGTCGTGGTCGTGGCGGCGCTCGCGCTCAGCCACGGCGGGGAGATCACACGGGCCCTGACCCCGCACGGGGAGCCCGCCGCGGCGACCCCGACGACCGAGCCCGCCACGCCCCCAGCGCCGTCGGTGACCAGCGACCCGGCGCCGCTGACCCCGGCCCCGACGACCACGAGCGATGCCCCGGCCGAGCCCTCTTCCCCGCGGGCGGTCGCAGAGCAATTCGCGAAGCTCTGGGCCGCTCCGGACCTGCCCGCGGGGGAGTGGCTCGGGCGGCTGCTGCCGCTGTCGACCGACGAATACGGGTCGGTCGTGCTCGCGCAGATCGACCCGCAGAACGTGCCCGCGCGCGCTGTCGCCGGCTCGCCCCGGGTGATCTCGCAGGCGCAGGGGACCACGGACGTTGCGGTGCCGATGGACACCATGACACTGCGCGTCGAGCTGGTCGACATCGGCGGCGGCACCTGGCGGGTGTCGGACGTCAAGCCGCTCTCGGGCGCCTGAGCCGATGAGCACGCCCACGCTGCTGCCTCCCGGCTTCGGGCAGCACCACGTGCCCCCGCCGCTGCGACCGCGGCGCACGGGCCGACGCGTGGTCGTGGCGCTCGTGCTCGCCGGGTTCGCCATGCTCGGTGCCGGGACGATCGTCGCCGGGATGATCGGGGACGCCTCCGATACCGGGTACGGCGCCGGCGGTTGCGTCGCCGCGCTCGCCCCGCCCGCCGGACAGCCCGGCGTCGGGCAGTGGGACGAGCAGCAGCGCAGCAACGCTGCGGCGATCGTCGCAGCCGGTCAGGCCGTCGGTGCTCCGGCTCGTGCGCAGTGGATCGCCCTCGCCACGGCGATGCAGGAGTCCACGCTGAACAATCTGCCCGGCGGGGACCGGGACTCCGCGGGGCTGTTCCAGCAGCGCCCGTCGCAGGGCTGGGGTGACCACGGCCAGGTGACCGATCCGGACTACGCGTCCCGTCAGTTCTACGCGCGGCTGCTCGCGATTCCCGGGTGGGACTCGATGCCGCTCGCCGAGGCAGCCCAGGTAGTACAGCGCAGCGCGTTTCCCGACGCCTACACCAAGTGGGAGCAGCCCGCGGCCGACCTGCTCGGGCAGCTCGGCGGCGGTGCGAACCTCGCGTGCACCGGGGCGAACGTCGCGGCCAGCGACGGCGCCGCCACGGCGATCAACTGGGCCGGCGGTCAGCTCGGCAAGCCCTATCAGTGGGGTGCGACCGGACCGGACCGGTTCGACTGCTCGGGGCTGACGATGCGGGCCTGGCAGGCCGCCGGGGTGCAGCTCCCGCGCGTCTCCCGGGACCAGGCGAGCGCCGGCCAGCAGATCCCGCGCGCCCAGGCGCAACCCGGCGACCTTCTGTTCTGGTCGAGCAACGGAGCCGTCTCCGGGGTGCACCACGTGGCGCTCTACCTGGGCAATGGGCAGATCCGGGAGGCTCCGACGACCGGGATCCCGGTGCGCGACAGGGCGTTGGGCGGCGCCTACGACGAGCGCGAAATGCTGCCGTTTGCGATCCGGCCGGGGGCCCCGGCATGACTGGTCCGCGATCAGGCCACGGTGCCGAACGCGACCAGTTCGTCCCGGGCGTCGTCGGCGGTCTGCGAGCCGGCGAAGCGGGGAGCGTTGAGCAGCTCGGCGAGCCCGCCGACCCGGCGGCGGATCCAAGAGATCAGCCGCTCCTCGGGCAGATCGAGCACCGGGCGCACCGCAGCCATTGCCGCGTCGACCTCCCCCAGGCGCAGCCGTGCGGTCGCGAGGTAGACATGCGCCAGGGCCTCGTCGTCGAGACTGCGCTGTTCCACGGGCTCGAGTTCCCACGTCGCGATCGCGGTCTGGGCGTTGCGGCAGGCGCGGTCGAGGGCGGCCCGATCGGACAGCCACATCAGCGACGATGCCCCGTAGTAGCTCTGTTTGGCTGGGGAGAAGCCGAACAGGCCGTCGATCGGGTCCGCGCCGGCGTTCTCGCGCTCGACGGCGGCCTGGTCGAGCAACGCCAGAGCGGTCGCGGCGTCGCCGCGGTTGGCGGCGCACTGAGCCCCGCCGCACAGCAGACGCAGCGCGGACGTCCCGGTCGTGGCGTACTGCATCCCGTCGGCGATGAACGCCGCCGCTTGGTCGAAGCGCTCGCTGAACCGGGCCACGAGGGACTGGGTGCCGCGGGCCCACGCTCGCAGCGAGTCGTCTCCGGCGCGCTCGCCGAGGGTGGCTGCTGTCTGGGCGTGCAGCGCGGCGACGTCGGGCTGTCCGAGGTCGAGTGCGGCGTAGGCGAGCACGCCGGCGGCTCGGCCGGCGATCAGGTGCAGGTCCGCGCGTTCGGTGCGGCGGTGGGCGTTCGCGCGCAGCCGGCGAACCGCCTCGCGCTGCACCCGCAACGCCGCGGCCAGCATCGGTGCGGGCGGGACGGACAGGTACTCCACGGCCAGCTCGGCGGTCTGGGTGTGCAGATCGTCCACGTCGCCGAGGTCCGGGGCTCCAAGCAGCTCGCGGGCGCTCGCGGCAGAGGCGACGAGATCCCGCCGGGTCTGCTCGGCGGCGTCTCGCTCGACCCTGGCGCGATCCCAGGCAGCGACGAGCTCGCCGCCGGCCTGCAGGGCGTCATCGGCCAGCAACACCCAGCGGCGATCGGTGGGCCAGCGCCGGCCGGCCTCCACGTTGCTGATCCACCCGCGCCCGCCGCCGGTCGAGGCCGCGAGGTCGGCGAGGGAGAGCCCACGCGCCCGGCGCAGCTCGCCGAGCAGCGGCCCCACACGGTCGGGAGTCATACTCAACGAGGTAGCAGCGCCGACCTCGGGAGCGGGCTCGTCGGCTGTCTCCATCTGTCCATTGTGCGCGGCGGAGACACCACGGATCTTCTCCACACGCCCATCAGGCCACACGCTGGGCACATGGGTCACCGAGAAATTTTGCTGGCACCTGCGGGCCGGACCGCGAGTGGCTCGGTGGCCGATCGGTCCGGGCGGAGCAGGGGCAGTGCGTTTTGCTGGCTAGCTGTCCGACGCCTGGCCCTCTTCCCCGCGGGCTCCTACTCGGGGTCGGTTCTGCTGCCAGTTGATGATCGTTCCGGGACGCCAGAGCCAGGTGCGCGAACCGAGCTTGCTGTCGGGCTCGGGCATCTGGCCGCGGCGTCGATATCCGGACACGGTCGACACGCTCACGTCGAGATACGCCGCGACCTCCGTGGTGGTCCACCACTCAGCAGCGGGGTTGGGGCTCTCCGTGGTCACCGACGCGCATCCTCCCAGGTAGATCGCCGGACTCTACCAACAAGGTCTGTAGTTCCCGGGCGGCCTGGGAGCGGGTGCCAGGACGAGACGTCACCCATGAATACCAACTCTGTGGGTAGACGAGTACCAACTCAGTTGGTAACTTCCGATCAGCCAATGAGGCGCGATGAGGTCGGGAGGACACAGGCATGAGGTCACTGGTGAGGCACCGGAAGGTGCAGGCTGCGGCTGAGGTCGCAGTGGGGGACACGCCGCGGTCCCGATGGAACTGGCAGAAGGCAGTAGGCGGTGGCCGGGGGTTGCTGCTCGGTGTCGTGGTGCTCGCCCCCGAGGCTGCCGCGTGGCAGGGCCTCCTGGCGCTGGCTCGCGACACGTTCCACATGGACGGCCACCTCGCCTACCTGGTGCCGCTGCTGTTCGGCGCGGCGGCGTTCTACGTGGCGCTGCTCGCGCAGCGGTACGTGCTCCGCGGTGACTCCGCGATGACTGAGCGCGTCCTGACGTGGCTCTACGCCGCAGCAGGGGCCGGCTTCAACTTCTGGCACGCCGACCACGTGCAGCATGAGCCCGCCGCGGCGCTGTTCTTCGGCGGTGCCTCGCTGTCGGCAGCGCTGCTGTGGGACCGCACCCTCCGGGCCTGGCGACGGGACCAGCTCCGCGAGATCGGCGCGCTGGAGCGTCCGCTGCCGCGCTTCCGGGCCCTGCGCTGGGTACTTGCACCCGCCGAGACTTTCCGAGCGTTCCGGCTGTCGGTCATGCGCGGCCTGAGCACCCCGGACGAGGCGCTGGCGCTTGTCGAGGCCGAGGCCGAGCGCAAGCGTGCCGGCACGAGCCAGTCCGCGGCACAGGCCGTGGAGCAGACGGGGGCCGCGCCCGCCGACCGGCCCGCGGGCGAGCTCCCTGGCCCGGTCGCCCACCTCGAGGAGACGGTGCCGGCGGCCGAGCAGGGCGACGCGGAGACCGTCGAGACGGTGGCTGCGACCGGCTCCGTGGAGGTCGAGACCGAGCCGCAGGGCATCGAGGCGATTCCGGACCAGCAGCGGCGGACGTCGCTCTCGGAGCTGGCCCAGCACAGCAAGGCCGGTGCGGTCCGTGAGGCCTGGCGAATGATCGGGGTCGCCGAGGACGAGACCCCCACCCGCGAGCACATCGACCGCGCGGTGGAGCTGCTCGGCCGCGAGGGCGTGGAGGTCACGCCAAAGTACGCCCGCGAGGTCCGCCGCCGCGTCGAGTTGGGCCGGACCGAGCAGCCGGCCCGGACGCTGAGGGCGGTGGGCTCCTGATGGGCACCCTGATCCTGGCCGCTTTGATCGTGGCAGCACTGGCCGGGTGCGGCGGGTTCGTGGCCGGCTGGGTGGCGTCCGAACACAACGGCGGTCGGGTCCGGTTCCGGGACCTGTGGGACCGCCAGGAGCAGCGCCACAACGCCGAGGTCGGCTCCCTGCTCACGGAGATCGCCGAGCAGCGGGCCAGGCTGGACAACCGGTCCGCCACCACGCCCGCCAAGGTCGGAGCGGAGAGCGGCAATGACTGACCAGACGCCGCGTTTTGCGGCGAACACGTCAAAGCGTCAAACCGGTGCCGGTGAGCTGCCGGACGGCGAGTACAGCGGCAAGACCTATGGCGCGGCGGCCGATGTCGTCGCCGAGGTGCGGGAGCACTTGGAGCGGCTGAGTGCCGCCCTGCGAGAGGGGAAGATCTGATGGAGATCAGGACGCAGAACGGGAGCCGGGTCTCCGCCGTTCAGGCTGAGGGCCTCATCCGCGAGGACGAGCGCCGGGCCCTGGCCACACCCGGTGTGGTCCGGGATGAGTTGCCGGAGCTGCGTGCGGTGCGCGTGGCCCTGTCTCTCCTCCCCGCGGGCCATCCGGTGGCCCCGGTCGCTCGCCAGTCCTGCCGCGAGTTCGGCCACCAGACCCTGCACACCGATGCGGTCGCGTGCGGACGGTGCTGGGAGCACGCGATCCGTGCGGATGAGCGGGTGGTCGTGGAGTTCGGTCTGACCGCAAAGGACGAGAGGCCGGATCCGGGCTACATCGACGTGGTCGCGGTCGAGCGGGTGATTGAGGGGGAGTACCTGCCGCTCGGATCGAACGAACGCGACGAGGTGATCCGACGGATGCGCGCCCAGGGGTGCGGGCCCTGGACGATCAGTGACCGGCTGGGGGAGTCGACCCGGACCGTGCGCCAGCGGATCGACGAGCTGACCGGTCGCGTCCAGGGCTCTCAGACGCAGCTCGGCGCAGCTGAGGCGGCGCAGGTGGCCTGATGAGTACAGCAGGCCGAACAGCAGCGCAGACACCACAAATTGCGGTTAAGACGTTTTCGCGTGAACACGCTGGGTGCGGCGTGAGGGGGTGGCAGGGATGACGATCGAGGCAGAGCGGACCGACGCCAGCGAGGTCCGGCAGTCCCCGTCGACGGAGATCGTGCCCCTGCGGGGCAGTGGTGCGGAGCTGGTCGTGCGGCCTGAGGGCGCGCTCGCGCGGCTGGCGGCCACTCCCGCGGCCGCGCGGACGATGAGCGCGGCGCGCACGGTGGCCGGTCACGCGGGTACTGCGGCCCGGGTCACCTCGCGTGCGGTGTTCACCGCCACGGTCAGCGCCCCTGCCCCGCGGGTGGTGCGCACGGTGGGGCGCTTCATAGCCGGCCGCCCGATGTCGGGGGAGCGGCGAACCGACGCCACGTTCTGGCGCAATGGCCGCCGCCAACCGCTCGAGATCGAGGGCGAGACGGGCAAGTGGTCCTACCTCGCCGGGTGGCGACGCGCGGCGATCCGCCTGGCCGGGATCCTGGCCGTCACCGGGCTCGCCTACCTGGTCGTCCCGGAGCTGGTGCTGGTGCTCGCCTGCGTGTTCGGGGCGCTGACGTTGCTGTGGGGCGGCTACGGGGCCCACCGGGGCGTCCAGACCCACGGACACCGGACCCGCTACCTCGGGCCGCTGCACGACGCCCTGAGCGGCGCTGTCGGGCAGACCGCGACCCGGCCGGAGCAGTGGATCCACGTGCCCCCGGACTTCAAGAGCAACCCCGGCGCGGACATGCGCCTGGACCTACCAGCCAAGTACGACGGGTCCGACGGCATCGCGAACCACGTCAAGACCGTCGTCCGGAACAAGCTCGGGCTCGAATCGGACACCGTGTTCTCGTTCCACACCGAGGGAAATGAGCCCTACGTCACGTTCCGGGAGCCGGTTCGGCCGCCGGCGAAGGTCACCTACGCCGACATTCTCCCCCTGCTCAGCAGGGCCAAGGAGACCGCTCCGATCATCGGCCTGGCGGCCGGGAACAAGACGGTCACGGTCGACCTGGAATCCGACTCCCCGCACGTCCTCGTCTCCGCAGGCTCGGGCGCCGGAAAGTCTGTGCTGCTGCGCGCGATCCTTTCCCAGGGACTCGCAAAGGGCGGCTATGGAATCATTTTCGACGTTAAGAAGGTCTCGCATATGTGGGCGAACAACCTTCGGAACTGCGAATACCATCGGACCGCCGAGGCGATTCACGACCGCCTGATCTCCCTGCGCTCGGAGGTGGACCGGCGAAACGACCTGGTCGAGCGGTACGCCGATATCGACGGAAACACTGATCACGTCGATGTCGGTCCGCGTATCTGGGTCATGGCGGAGGAAATGAACGCCACGATCAATCGCCTGAACAAGTATTGGCGAGAGATCAAGGAGAAGGGCGATCCTAACACCTCTCCGGCCGTTGAGGCGCTGCTCGATCTGCTCTTCATGGGACGACAGATCAAGATTCACGTCGTGTCCGTTGCGCAGATGGCGTCCGCCCGCACTATGGGTGGCCCCGAGGCTCGCGAGAACTATGCAACTCGCTGCCTCTCGCGCTACACGATGAATGCCTGGAGGATGCTTTGCCCTGAGGTTTGGCCGATGCCGAAGAAGCCCAAGCAGCTCGGCCGCTGGCAGATCGTCACCGCGGGAGTTGCGACAGAAACTCAGGTCGCATTCTTCACTCCTCGCGAGGCTCGGGAATTGGCCCAGCTCGGTGTCCCCGCGGATTCTCGCGACGCCTTCCGGTCCGCCCCGGTCGCACCGTCCCAGCCGTCTCATGATCGTCTTGACCTGGGACACCAGGCTGAGACTGTCCCAGGGGCACCGGTCGAGCCGGAGGTCGTGGACGCCGGACCTGCGGAATCCCAGGAAAACGACGATGTCCTAGAGGGTGTTCGCCTTGTCGGGCTCCGCGAGGCGGTCGATGAGGGCATCGTCGAGGGAATCAAGCTGGCAAATCTGCGCAAGCAGTCGCAGCGCGACGTCCACTTTCCGTCCGTCGCCGGCCAGCGTGGATCGGAAAAGCTCTACGACTCCGACGAGCTGGGTAAGTGGGCACGTAATCGGCGAATGGCAAACACTGCAGATGCCGATTCCTCCGCCGACTCCTCGGCCCCCGCAAGCCCAGCAGCGAACGGGAACGGGTGATTACGCGATGTCCCGATCTTGCTTTCACGCGAACACGTCGTCACGTCTGGGTCTGGCTCTAGCAGGGGCCGGTATCGGGGTCCTGGCTCTCATCTCCGGATGTGGAGTCAACTCGGTCGCTTCCCCGGATTCCACGATCGTCGTCACCCGCGCCGGTTCCGGCGCAGCGGCCGATCTGGCCACCCTTCCGGTAAAATGGCGGGCACCGAAAACTGGATACAGTCGAGACGAGTTCGGGCAGCCCTGGGCGGATATCGACCGGAACGGCTGCGATCAGCGAAACGATGTGCTCGCCCGCGACCTGGCCGGGGTCACTTTCAAGCCGGGCACGCAGAATTGCGTGGTAGTCAGCGGCACGCTCGCCGACCCGTACAGCGGCAAGGTGATCCACTTCCTGCGCGGGGAGGCGACCAGCTCGGCGGTGCAGATCGACCACGTCGTCTCGCTGTCCGACGCCTGGCAGACCGGAGCCCAGCAGCTCGACGCCGCGACCCGCGAGCGGCTGGCGAACGACCCGGGCAACCTGCTGGCGGTCGACGGGCCGACGAACGCGGGCAAGGGCGACGGCGACGCCGCGAGCTGGCTCCCCCCGCGGCGTGAGTTCTGGTGCTCCTACGCCTCGCGGCAGGTGGAGGTCAAGGCGCGTTACCGGCTCTGGGTGACCGAGGCCGAGCGTGACGCCCTGGCCCGCGCGCTCAATGCCTGCCCGGCCGCAGCCTCGGCCTCCCTTCCCGCGGGTCTGTCCGCCGCGCAGCCGGCGGATCAGCGGTGGCTGCCGGTGCCTGCCCGCGGGGAGAGGGCGGTCAGCGCATGAGGAAGACCGTTCGACCGTCGCCCGGCGTGTCTAACCGGATTCCGGAATCCGGTGCGCCAAGATCGCGCCATGCCAGCGAACCAACCCGGTGGCCGGAGCCGAGCCGGCCGCAAGTCGATGTGGGGCGAGCGCAGCCCGGTGTCGATCAAGTGGCCGAAGGCGCACCGCGAACGGTACGAGCGCGAGGCAGCGCGACAGGGCATCAGCCTGAACGAGTACGTCATCAGGCGGATGGGCGAGCTGCACGGACTTATCGAGCCGGACACGACGGAGGCGGAGCCGGTACAGCTCAGGCTCGGTGCCTAAGCACCGCAACGAACCCTGAACACGCGAAAGCCCCCCGAAGTCTGCTTGGCGGCCTGCTTCCGGGGGGCCCGCGTCCAAACACCTCTGACAGGAGGTTGCGGGTGTCATCGTACCCGCAGAACGCTTCTTGGGGCATGCGTGACGCGCCCCCGCTGGACGTCGGCGGGTGGTCGACATGACCATGCCCGCCGCAGCGGACCGCAGCTCGTTCGTCCGTGTGGCCGATGCCCTGGCCCAACGGGACCGGGTGTCGACGCACCGGGGCGATCAGCTCTACGCGCGCTGCCCCGCTCACGACGACGGCAACGCCTCGCTCTCGGTGACCTGGCGGACCGACTCGCGCACCGGCGCGGGCCGGACCTTCGTGCGCTGCCACACCGGCTGCGACACCCGTGACGTCGTGGACGCTCTGGGTCTGTCGCTGTCGGACCTCTACGACGAGCCCCCGGCCCGTCCGGCGAACAGTGACCGGGGCCGTTGGTCCTCCGAGCGCCCCAAGGCCAGGCCCCGCCCCAAGTCCAGGAAGAAGCCCCCGGGCAAGGCTCGTCAGCGGCTCGTCGCGACCTACCCGTACTGCGACGCCGACGGGCGCGTGATCTACGAGGTCTCCCGCTGGGAGCCCAAGGAGTTCACCGTCCGCGTGGTCGACACCGCGGGCCGCCGTCAGCCGCGCTGGCCGGTCAAGGACCGCCGGGTCCTCTACCGGCTGCCCACCGTCCTCGCCGCGGTCGCCGCGGGCGAGCGGGTGTGGATCGCCGAGGGGGAGAAGGACGCCGACGCGCTCGCCGCCGTCGGGGCGGTCGGCACCTGCAACGCCGGCGGCGCCGCCGCCGAGGGAGCCCAGCACGATCGCTGGCTGCCGCAGTACACCGAGACGCTGCGCGGTGCGCACGTCGTCATCGTCCAGGACCTCGACGACGCCGGCCGGCAGCACGCCGCACACCTGCTCGACCAGCTCACCGGGGTGGCCGCCTCGGTGACGGTCGTGCGCCCGATCACCGGCAAGGACGCCTCTAACCATTTGGCCGCCGGGCACCGCCTCGACGAGTTCGAGCCGGTCGACCCCGCGACCCTGGCCGATGCCGACGCCGCCGACCAGGATGACGAGCCCGCCGAGCAGCCGGAGACCGAGCCCGGGCCCGCGGCGGACGCGGCGGCCTCGGTCGCCGCGCCGGCCCCGGCCCCGGGCGGATCCCCGACCCCCGCCGAGCCCACCCCCGCCGAGTCCGCCGGCCCGGTCGACCTGACCCGCGAGCGGCAGCGCCGCCGCGGCTCAGACGACCTCCCGCCGCCCCCGCGCCGGAACCTGCCCAAGATCCGCGACGAGTACGCGCTGGTCGACGGCGAGCTGTGCAAGATCGAGACGAAGGGCCGCGGCGAGGACCGCAACACGGTCGCGCGGGTCCTGCTCCCCGCAGCCCCGCAGCTGCTCCGCCGGCTGCGCTACGACCTGGGCGACGGAGCACCCCCCCGGGTCACCCACTACGACCTCGCGGTGACCCGCGAGGGAGAGACGGTCGACCTCCCGGCCATCGGCGAGGAGGACTGGCAGAAGCTGACCTGGGTCGCGGACCTGCCCTGGCCCTGCCCGATCGACGACACGCAGTCGGGCCGCTCGAAGGTCCGGGCTGGGATCGTCGCGGTGTCCGGCCCGACGCCGGTCGAGACGCTCTACGGCACGTTCGGCTGGCGCAAGATCGCCGACCGCTGGGTGTACCTGCACGCCGGCGGCGGGATCGACGCCCACGGCGCCCGCCCGGACGTCCGGATCGAGACCTCCGAGAAGTACCGCGACTTCACGCTCCCGGCCCCTCTCCCCGCGGGCGATCGGGACGGGCTCGGCGAGGCCCTGGCCGCCTCGTTCGCACTGATGGACACCATCCCCGACCGCCTGGCCGTGCCCATGCTGGGCGCGGCCTACCGGGCATGCCTGGGCTACAGCCGGGTGACGATCCTGCCCGTGGGCGGCCCGAGCTCCGGCAAGACCGGCCTGGCTGCGGTCGGCCAGCAGCACTACTGCCCCGCGGCGCGCTACGACCATCTGCCGTTCGGCGCCGGGGAGGACGCCGCCACGCTGACCTCCCTCGAGGAACACCGGTTCACCGTCGGCGACATGCTCACGATCGTCGATGACGGCGCACCGGACCGCGGCACCGAGGCCCTCGGGCGGAGGCTCAACGTCCTGGCCCGCTCGCAGGCCGAGCAGCGCGGCAAAGACCGCGGCGCGCGCACCGGCGGGATCCGCCCCGAGCACAAGCCCCGCGGCCTGCTCGGCGTCACCGCGGAGCAGTGGGTCGGCATCGAGTCCGCCGAGACCCGCGTGGTCGCGCTCGACATGCGCCGGGGCGAGCTGGACCCACGCGAGGCCTTCGCCCCGCTCGACCGCGACGGCGCCCCGGAGCTGCGGGCCCGCCTGATCGCGACGATGGTGCAGCACTACGCCGACCGGATGCCGCTCACGACATGGCTTCGCGAGACCCGCACTGTGTTCACCGACGCGATGGTCCGCCCCAACTCCCCGGACCCCGGCGTGGAGGCCCGCCGCTCCGAGGCCGTCGCGGACCTCGCGGTCGGCTGGCGGGCACTGCTGGACATGGCCGTGGCGCGGGGCGCGCTCACCGACGAGGAGGCCGCGCAGCGCTGGACGCGCGTCTGGGCGGCCCTGATCGAGGCAAGGGATCGAATGATGGCCGGCTCCGTGGAGCGCCGCCCCACCGAGATCGCGGCGTCCGCGCTGCGCTCGGCGTTCGTGCGCCAGTCCGCCGCGCTGATCGACCGCCAGACCGGACAGCACCCCGCGCACGCCGAGCTGTGTGGTTGGGAGCCGCTGCCCGGCGCACTCGACACGAGCTGGCGGCGCGTCGGCTCCCCGGTCGGCTGGACCGACGGCGACCGGGTCTGGCTCGACCCGTCCGCGGTGACCGACGAGATCACCCGCCATTCCCGCGCGGCGGGAATGCCGCTGAACCTGACCCGTGACGGCCTGGGCGCGGCCCTCGCCGACGCCGGGATCCTGCGTACCCGCGAGACCGCGCACGGACGCCGGACCACCGTCAAGATCCGCCTCGGCCGGCCCGGCGGTGGGCCCGGCCCCCAGGCGACAGTCTGGGAGACGGCCTGGTCGTGGCTGTGGCCCACCGACGACGGCGAGGACGGTCACGACGACGACCCGACCCTGCCGGACTCCGGCGGCGGCCCCGAGGGCCCGGACGGGCCCGCTCCGGACCCGCAGACCCCGCCCACGCTCGACGAGATCCCCGAGCCTCCGGCGCCCGCGCAGGTCCCGCTTGTTGCGGACGAAGACGCCGCGGCCGGCGCGGACCAGGGTGGAGTACATGTTCTTCCCGCCAGAGATGAACATGTCCTGAACGCCCGCCCGGCCGCGGCTCCGTCCCCCGCGGGCGCTGAGCGTCCCGCTCCCGGCCCGGCGGCGGTGGCCGTGGCCGTGGCCGAGGCACCCGAGACCGAGCCCGCGGGGGAGGCGGGCGCAGCAGCGGCCCCGGCGGCGGCCCGTGAGCCCCGTGCCGGCTACGCCGGGCTCGCGCTCGTCGCTGCCGCGGCGGTTGGCTGGCTCGCCCGCTCCGACGACGAGCCCGCCGCGATCGACCTGAGCGAGGACAGCGGCTCGCTTGCGGGGCTGCTCGCTAGGGCCGAGGCCCTGGGCCTGGGCCATCGGGACGGGCGCGGGCAGTACCGCGGGGCCGCGCATGCCTACGGCCAGCTCTGGATCCTGCCCGCGGCCCGGGAGAAGCTCGGTCTGCCCGCCGAGCTGCCCCCGCGCACCGGCGAGACCGAGCCCGCCGAGCAGCGCGCCGTGCGCGAGGCGATCACTAAGGCCGGCTGGGAGGTCGGCAGCCGCTCGATTTCCGGGTGGAACGTCGTGTACCGCAAGGGCGGGCGACGGTTGCACCTCGTGTTCCCCGAGTGGCAGATCGAGCCGTCCCCGTTCGGGGAGCTGGAGGTGCCCGCGCAGGTCCTTGCCTCTCGGCTAGGGGCCTACGCCGCAGCCACCGGCATCGCCTACCGCTACTCCCCGGGTGTCACCGGCGTCTCGCTCGTCGCGACGACCCGCCCGGAGATCGCCAAGGCCGATCGCCCCGAGCTGCCCAAGCCCTCCGAGCTGCCCACGTTGGAGGGCGACTACATCTGGCAGCGGGCGATGCAGCCTGACGAGCTGGCGTTGCCCTACGTCGATGCGTGGGACGTCAACGGTCTGTTCTTGGGTGCGGCGACGTCGCTGCCGCTGGGCATTGGGGCTCCCGAGGAGATCACCGAGGACCCCGAGTTCGACCAGAGCACCCCCGGGTACTGGCGGATCCGCACCCTGACCTGGGAGCACGCCCGCCTGCCCGACCCGCTGCAGGTGGCCGGCCGACGCCGCGGCGGCGACTATCTGTGGGTCACCACGCCGACCATGAAGATCCTGACCGAGCTGTACGGGCTGACCCCGGAGATCAGCAAGGCTTACGTGTGGCCGCGCGGCAACTCGGTGCGGGTGCTGGACAAGTGGGCCCGCGACCTGCGCAACGCCCGCAAGGGCCTGCTCGCCGGTACCGGCTCCGATGACCGGGCCGTCCTCGACGCGGTCAAGGCGACCTACCGCGCCGGCATCGGGCGCCTCGACGCCTCAACCTGGCGCGGCTCGGACTACTCGCTGCATCGCCCTGACTGGCGTCATCACGTCGTCGCGCAGGGCCGCTACGCCCTGACCCGGCGCATGGTCGCCGCGGCGGAGGTCGGCCGGTTCCCGCTGGCTATCGCCACCGATGCCGTGCTCTACGCCTCCGATGACCCGACGCCCACACCCCCCGCGGGCTGGGCCGAGGGCGATCAGCTCGGCCAGGTCAAGCATGTGGGCCGGCTGCGGGTGGAGGAGGTCGCGGATCTGCTCGCCGACGGGGACACCCCGAAGGCCAGCACCTACGACGGAGCGGAGATCACCGAGCCCGGCTTGATGGACCGCTTCAAGATCGCTGGGGGTGAGAGCTGATGGCCCGCCGTCGCCGCGACATGGACATGAGTGAGGCGATCACCAAGGCCGTCCGCGGCCAACGCACGCCCCGCACCGTCACCACCTACCGGCAGGTCAAGGACCTGATCAAGACTTACGGCGACCGGGGAGCCGCGGAACGGCTCGGCGTCTCGCCCCGCACCCTGCGCACTTGGGTCCACCCCGATCGGTCCAAGCGCCGCAGCCCGAGCAAGGCCAACCGGGGACGGATCGGAGCCGAGCATGACTCCCGCGACGTCCGTCGCGCCACGGCGCCCCGGCGCCGCATGAACCGGCTCGGCCGCAAGGGCATCCGGGTCAAGTTCACCGGTAACGCCGGGCCCGTGGCGATGGGCAAGGACTACCGGCGGCTGCGCTCGATCACCGCCGACCTTCCCCCCGAGGCCGCTGAGGCGATCATGAACGCCTACGTGGAGGACGGCACCGCTGGCGCGGAGGCCGCGTTCCGCGATGCCATGCGCGAGCACTACCACGACGCGGACTGGCAGTTCAGCGACCCGCAGGAGTTCCAGTTCGGTGATTCGGCTCTCTACGGCGACGAGGGCGAGTGGTGAGCGCCTCGACGATCACCGGCGCCGACCTGGCCGGCGGGCAGCTTGGCAGCTGCATGGTCACCGTGGCGCTGGTCGCGTCCGCCGCGTGGTTCACCCGCCGTTGGCTGCGCACCCGCCAGCCTCGACAGGACACCCGCCGCAGTGCCTACGTCACCCGGGTCCTCGTGCTCGCGTCGATCCTCGCGCTGCTCGCCGCCGGGGTCGTCCTGTTTGGGGCCCGCGCCCTCGACCTCGAGCCCCTGGCCCCGCTCGTTGTCACGCTCGCCATCCCGTCCCTGCTCGCTGGCGCCGCCGGTCTGCTTGTTGGCGGTGTGCTGCGCGGGTGGGAGCCCTGTGCCGCGGTCCGGCGCGATGCCGCGCTCGTGGTGCCCGGGTCGCCGGTGCGCTGGCAGGTGGGCATCCTCGCGGTGCTTGGCGCGCTCGCGGGGGTGTTCGTGGCCGGGGTCGTCTCGATTGCCTTGATCGTCGCCGGGCTGATCGTTGCGCCGTGGACTGTCGGGGTCTGGCTCGACGAAGGTTCCTTTCCACCGTGGCTGCTCGGCATCTACATGGTGACCATCGCGGGATGCGCGGCTGGCGCCGGCTATCGGGAGGCCATTCGCCTCCGGCGTGATCAGCTCGACGACCTGGACGGGCAGTCATGAACCGCAAGTGGGAAGGCCCGCCAGACCCGGGGCCGGTCCGTCGTAGCCAGTTGACCAGACGGACTCGGGCGCAGCGCCGCCCCTGCTCGCCACTGACCGACCAGGCCGAGCTGCGGTGGCGGATGCAGTCCGACCTGGGGACCCTCGGGTTACTGCATGCCCCTCGGTGGTGACTGCGACCGGCAGCTCCTGCGGTGGCTGGAGGAGACGGTCGTCGCCCTCGACGCTCCGCACGGTCTACCCGAGCTGCGCCGCCTCGCCGTCGAGTGGCGTCGGCTGCGCGCCCGTGGTGGTCTTGGCAGCGGGTCCGATTGGGCCGATGTTGTGATCGTCGCCCCGCTCGATCGGCCCTCGCCGTCTCGGTGGTGGCGATGGCGTCGCGGGGATGAGCCGACTCCACCTCGAAGCTGCGGCAGCGGTCCCGCCATCGGATAGCTGCTCGGCGAGTACTTCTGAGCAGCCGTTGAGTTGCCGGTGGACGGGGTGACTAACTGGCGGGGATGTCGGTCTGGCTGGCGAGAGCGAACTGGATGTGGTGTCGCTGGCAGTGGGTTCGGGGGCGTCCGTAGTGCTGGCCGAGCTCGCACCAGCCCACCGAGGCTTCGTCGTTGCCCACCTTGTGGTGGCACTGGCGGCATAGCCGTACCGGGGGCATCTCGTCGCCGAAGAGGGGGAAGTCGTCCTGGGCAGGGTTGATGCACAACACGCACAACAGCGGCGGCAGCAGGGCGGGGGTTGCCATGGGGCCATGGCTCCTGTCGAGCGGTCGGGAGAGTTCTTGCGGGTCAGGCGGGCGGTGAGCTGTCTCGATTCGCTCTCCTGTCGTCGGGCCGGAAACCGGCAGACGCGGGGGCAGCCCGCCGCCACCAGCAGTACCTACTCGCTACCTCAGGACGCGGTCACTGGTCAATACCGTTTGCTTGCGTGCTCAACAAGTGTGAATGGCGGATCCCCACCTCAGTGCCCCACTGGAATGGTCTGGTGGGGGCGGAGCGGGTTTCGGCGCAGGCCCGGGCATCGGCCGGTCACCGTAGCCGGGAGGGGAGTCCGAGGCCGCGGTGGACCAGCCAATGCTCCGAGCGACGGCCCGGGCACGGACCGCCACAGGAATGGTCGGCTGATCAGCCTAACGTGTTACGTCTGCTGCTGTTTCCGGTACGTAGCGGTGCTACGCGTACAGCGTCACGGGCGGTCACGGGCCAGGTTCCTGTGGTGGGCGCAGGGGCCGTCGGACCACGGTGGCCAGGACTGGCGGGTCGACCCCGGCAAAGGTGAAGCCGACCCGCCAGCGCCGCTGGTGGCGGCCTGCCGAAGGCAGGAGGCAGGCGAACCCCGCTGCCATCGACTCCTGTCATGCTCACATGAACGTGGTCTGACCGTCAGCCCATTAGCACCTGCCGCGTCGACTACCCACCGCAGAACGCGACGGCGACCAGGTGGTGTGACGAGGACTTCGGATCATCGGCGCGAAACGCTCGTTGAAGGGGGTGTCTCGTCGGTGTGGGGAGCCCGTCCGGCGAGGCGGGGGGTCCGCGGCCGGTCGGATGCTAGGCAGTAGCCGGTCCGGTCGCGGACGTGCCGCTGAGAGGTATCAGGGCCTGGCCCACGTCGGGGGCGACGGGCCTCGGAGTCTCAGTTGTCGTCGTGGCGTCGGTAGACCCAGTGTCCGTCGAACTGTTCGCCGGTGAGGGCGTAGGTTCCCGGGCGGACCGTGGTGTCCCCGGTCATGGCGAGGTAGACCAGTGTCGCGGGCGGCCGGTTGTGGTCCACGCCTCGGTAGATCTGTCCTCGTCCTTCCTCGGTCCGCGGGTCCACGAAAAGGGCGTGGAGGTCCAGCATTCAGCCGGCTCCTTCGTCAAGGGTTCACGGCAGGGGTCGAGCAGGAGGGGCGGCAGGCCGTTGCTCACGGCACTGCATCATCACCGTCCGAGCCGGGATCGCGCTGCGGCGTTGAGGCGAAGATCATGCGCTCCCGGGGCGCCGGAGGCGCCTGGGCAGAGGCGGTGCTGCGCGGATGGTGCCTGCCACCGGCGGCGACCCCTCCGGCGGCCGGTAGCAGGCAGGGCGGTGCATACCCGGGCTGGGCCCGCAAGAAGCACCTGGCGCTGAGCAGCCCCGACCGGATGGGCTGTCGTCAGGTGGGCGTCAGGCGGCCGTGCAGGATCTGCAGGGGGATCGAGATCGTGTGCGCGGTGTCGGTGGTGGCCCACCACGCGGAGAGCGCCTGGCGCAACGCGTGTAGGCGTTGCGGGTCGGCGATCTCGTAGGCCTCGCCCACGCCGTAGACACTCCACCCGGTGCGGGCGTCCAGGTCGATATCGTCGGCCTGGAACGCCACAACGGACCCCAGGACGGCGACAGCGAGCGTGCTCCCGCGCGGGGTGCGGAACACGACCTCTTCGCCGTCGAGCACGTAGTGGACCGGATGCGCGGCGGGCAGGCTCTGCTGGGTGACGACGACCCGCCCCACGCCCTCACCGGCGAGACGGGTCAGGCACTCAAGGCGCCCGAGCTCGACGAGCCTCGGCTGCGGGCAAATAGTCGGTCACCTCCAGCGATGGGATTCTGCGACGCGCGGATGATCACGGCACGGTAGGTGAGGCAGAGAGCGCGAAGCAGGGTCCTAGGTCCCGGACCGGACACCGAGATCGGGCATGTCGGACGGGTCTGCTCGTGGCGCTGCTGGGGCGTTACACCGCAGGCCGCGTTGACAGTCGACGCTGCTGGTGAGCTGCTTGTAGCGTCCATTGTGGCTGGCCCGCGGAGTGTGACCCCTTCCCCGCGGGTCAGCCCCCCGCGGGCCATGGATCTCGCCCTCGACCCTCGCTGGGGCACCCCAGAGCTGGTGTATGGCGGACCTCGAGTTGCGGGTCGGAGTCAGCGCCCGGGCCGTCCGTCTCGGAAGTTCCCGATCTCGGGTGGGTCGTGCCGGGGGCTATGTCGGTGCCGCCGCCGGTTCAGCGGCCGGGTCCCGTGTTGTGCCAGGGCGGGAGCACCGTCGTTGGGTGCCTGTGCAGTGGCATGGCGTGCGGGTCCCCGTACGCAAGCGAATGATCAGCGCGTGAGCCCGTGGGGCCGGGCGGTCTCTCGTCGTGCGCTGCGGAGTCTCGGAGGGCTTCTAAGGGGATGGTGTCGGCGTCCGACAAGCCGAAGAACTCCTCGACGAGCGCGGTGAAGATCGGCGTAGCGGTCACTGGCCTCTCTCCCTCCGTGCATTCGACCAGCTGCAGTGACGTCGTACCTGCGCTGGCGCAGGCCATCGTGGCAACTGTCCTCATCGGCTTGAAGTTGCGTGAACGTGATGCCCACCACTGTGCTCAGCGGTGGGGATGGCGAGAAGCCCGGCACGGTCCCGGGACCGGCGCGGACTCCGATTTCGCGCGGCCGGCGCCACGACCAACGCCATGACGACCCGCAGTCAGTGGGCAGACCGTGGCTGGGGCAGGTCTTGGTCGTCGCGCACGCAGATGGGGCGCCGCGTTGAGGTATGGGGGCGAACCCTGGGCTCGGTCACGCACGGCGGCTCAACTATTCAACGGCGCCGGGACCTGATGATGCGGTCGTGCTGGGGCCGGAGGTGTTCCACACCGAGATCAAGGGGCTGCTGCGTAGCGGCGAAAGGACTCGTTCGTCGTTGCCGATCACGTTGACCTGCACAGCGCGCCCGTAGGCGGTGGCGGCGAACTCCGCCATCGTCTTGGCCGACTCCGCCGTGACCTCCGTGACGTCGTGGAGGTCGAAGACCACGACGCTGATCGGCGATCCAGCCGTCTGCATGAGCAAGCTCACGAGATCGCTGACTCCATCGAGGCGCCCGCTTGGGCGGGCGATCATGGCGCCGCCTGAGAACGTCACGGAGGTGTGGCTGCCCTCTTCCGAGGTAGTGCCCATGCCATCATTTTGCTTCCACCGCTCACGGCGACCCTCAGCGATGTCGACGGACGGGAGGCCCCGATCCGGGGGACGAGCTCACGAGCGTGTCCCCGACAGATGCTGGGCCCGGGGTCCGGAGGCGGCCTGGTGCAGGGGAAGCCCTATCGCTGGGGCGCTTGTGGCGGGGCTCGTCCACGGCCGATCGTCCGGTCGGGTACCAGACGGGCGTGCGGATGCGCATGCCAGGCGAAGCTGCCGGCGTGTCCCTCTCCCCGCGGGGCTGGGCCTAAACCGGTAGTCGTGGAGAGGCGTCGCTGGTGTAGGCGCGGGCTTGGAGTGTGTACAACTCGTGGTAGGTGCCTGCGCGCCTCATGAGCTGGTCATGTGTACCAAGTTCAGTGATCCGGCCGTGTTCCATGACGACGATTTGGTCGGCATGACGGACGTTGGCGAGGCGGTGGGTGACAAGCACGGTGATCCGTTCCTGAGGGCCCTCTTGTGAGGCTCGAGCCGTGGAGATGGAGCGGAGGGCGGCGAAAACGGCGTGTTCGGCGCGGGCGTCCATGGCGGCTGTGGGTTCGTCGGCGACTACCACGCCAGCATCGCGGTAGAGCCCGCGCGCCACGCTCAGGCGCTGCCATTGGCCGCCGGAGAGATCTCGGCCGCCCTGGAACTCACGGGACAGGATGGTGGCCCGGCCGTGGGGGAGTTGGGCCAGTACGGCATCGGCGCCCGAGCGGGAGGCAGAGTCGGCAAAAACTGCGTCATTGGGATCATCGCGGCCGAAACGGCCGATTCGGATGTTGTTCTCCGCCGTGACGGGCCAGCGGAGCGGATCTTGCATAACGACGGCAACTCGCTCGTGGAGGTCGTTGGCATCTAGCTCAGAAGTAGGAATCCCGTCCCAAAGCACTTCGCCATCTGTGGGCAGGTAGAGCCCAGTGAGCAACTTGGCGAGAGTTGTTTTGCCGGAACCGTTTTCACCGACCAGTGCGACGATCTCTCCACGACGGAGCATCAGATTGATTTCGTGTAGGGCGTCACTTTCCTGTCCTGGATAGCGGAACGAAACTGCACTAACCTGAATCTGAGCGGGGTCGTGGTTCAGGGATTCGTTGCCACGTGACCGTCGGCGGGTTTGTATGTCGTCAAGACACGCTCGAAACAGGTCCACATGTACGCCGACCTCGAACAGTCCGTTGATGGCGAATACGCTGTTGAGGATCGCCAAGGTGGATCTCTGCATCGAGACTACAGCAGTGCCGGCTAAAGCCAGCGGAAGCCAGCCGGTGTAGACCAGGAGCCCAAGGACGATGAAGCCGATCCCCGTGGCCAGGCCGGACAGGGCGCGGCCCGTCGTCGTGATGCGGTTTTGCCGGCGGCCGAGTTGAATGGCGCCGCGGGTGACTGTGGCCGAGATCCGCCGATGCTCCCCGAGCAGCAGGGTTTGAGCTGTAAAGGCGCGAACTTCAGCAGCGTTGTCTCGCTCTGAAATCAACTGGCCGGTGACAGCGCGACGACGGTAGTCGGAGTTGAGAGCAACCATCGAAGCTAAGTTTGCCTGCTGACTGCGGACGCTGGCCCAGGCATGTGGAAGTCCGGCAAGCAATACGAGCGGCACCAGAATCGGGTGCAGGACCCCGGCTGTTACGACAGCGGCGACAAGCGTAACGGCCGCGGATATCAAATTTCCTAACATCTGCACTCCGACCCGGATTCGAAGCACTGCTTGTGTGGCGTTGCGGCGGACAAGCTCTGTGAAGTCTGGGTCGTCAAAGGCGATGAGGTCGACGTGGATGAGCCCGCTGTAGAGCTCGTCTTCCGCGCGCTGTTCGATTCTTGGTGTTAGTTCCGCGGTAAGCAAACCCGCTGCGGCGTCGAGCAGGCCCCGACCTGCTACTGCGGTCACAACTGCTACTAGGGCCGGCAACGCTGCAACAATCCGCTCCGGGCTAGGCACTTCAGACAGGAGCTGTGCAAACACTTCGGTCGTTGCTAACAGGCCGAGTGCGGTGGTCGCGGCCGCTACTAGCTGAATTAGGCCAGTGGCGATGGTGAGTGGACGGGAAGCGCGCCACGCCCACTGGACCAGGATTGCTGCTGTCCGCGGTGTCTCGCGCGCAACTGCCCACACACTGGCTTGTGCGGCTTTTAGCTGGCTCTTTAAGTAGTAGGGAGTTTCCAAGTCCTCGACGCCGATGAATGCCGTATCAGACTCAGCTCTTACTTTCGATCCTGCGGCCCTGGATTGTCGCAAGTGATGGATCCTGTAATCATCGTAGCGGAATGTGAAGGACTTCTACTTGTGACGGGCTGTTCGGGTGTGCCAGGGAAGCCGCAGCAAGTTCCTTCAAGGAGTTCCCTGCATGCGAGCAGCCAACTCATTAACGGCCCATTCCCTCAAGGGTCGGAGCTTCTCCGCGGTACACGAATCACGCAGTGCAATCAATGGAGATAGCGCGCGCCGATCAGTCATCGCTGAGGCTACTAACGGCCCATAGGCTTCATCGGCCTGCTCTAGCCAAATCGAGCAGCGGGCGGCTTGATAGTGCGAATATGCAGTATAGGGAGCTCCTATGGACGCCGCCGCCTGGTACGCACGTCGGGCCTCGATCAGGCGACCTTCGCCCTTGAGGAAGTCGCCCATGCGTATGTGTCCCCTAGGATCAAGCGGGTCCCACTCGAGCATTCTTCTGTAGAAGCGCTCCGCGCCAGCCTTGTCCCCTCTGGCCTTAGCGGAGCGGCCGGAGGTCTCTAGCAAAGGGTGTACATTTTCCAATGCACGCAGTTGGTCGTCAGGGTCAACAGATCCCAAGGATTCCATAGCGCATGCCAGAGCTAACTTCAGGTGTCGATCTACCTCAGCATGATCTCCTTCGAAAAACGGAATGAAGGCGGCGGCGCGCCAATATACCGAAGTAAGGAGCGGGTCCAGAACGGCCTTCGATGCTTTCATTAGTTCATCGGCAACATCGAGCCACCGCCGCATGCTCGCCAGGGCGCTTTGCTTCTCTACCTTTGCGTACAGAACGATTACCTGGGCGGCAGCGCCGTACCGCACTGCCGGAGGAAAATAGTCCGCCCCAGCAATGCTTTCCATCACTGTTCGAGCGTTAAGGAGGCCCTCTGTCGCACCTCTCGGATCTGAAGCTAGCTGCGCTGCGGCGTTGTGTCGGAGGTACGCCATCCGAAGGTAGTCGAGACGATCCTCCTTACCATGGCTCGGAGGTGCGAGGTCAACGACAGATCTCCAGAACCCAAGCTTCGCTAGTGTTGTGATCACACGGGATTGGTCGGGGCTCGGCAGTCGAGACCATTTATCGATCAGATCGCAAAGGTGTTGCCAAGGATCTGAGCGATACTCCAGTGGTAGCTCGTGAGGGGCGCTCGGGTTGGGCTCCTCTGGTTCCTCACTCCACAAGGTTTCGCGGAGTAGACGCAGGGGAGGTGTCTGAAAGATCGGAACCGGGTGGCCGGAGAGAAGACGCCGGCCTACCTCGGCGGTACATTGAGCATGGATGGGACCTCCTGAGCTTTCCAGATCAAAGTAGGAGGCAAGTAATTCACGAGATCGAGCCTTCGGCTCAGCTTCAAAGAGGTCGAACGGAGGCTCCTGAGCAAACGCGGCCCGATTGATTGGCGTCTTGCTCCGCAAGAATGTCTCCATCTGCAACTCCCTTATTGTCGGATTGCGCTGGGTGCAGGTGGATAAGCATCAAGCGATCTACCGCCCGTACTAGGCGGGACCGTGAGTATCGCCCGGTAGTAGCCAGCCGGGTGCGGCTCGCCAATCGGGCTGCCTTCAGACTCGATCCAGGCATGCGCAGCGAATGGATGACTGCGTACACCGGTGCACCACGTTGGCCAGCTGCCGCGTATCCGACAAAGGAGCGCAGCGGCGATGGAGCGTTGTAGACAATTCTGCCCCGCACAGCGAAGGCTGACGGCGACGATAGCCTCGCGGGCAGCTAGTGCCTCTCCGGGCGTAGCGGGTGGAGCGCCGCGGCGAAAAAGCTTGAGTACAGAGCGCAGCGTGGCAGGTTTGGACTTGGCAAGGAGGCGCGCAACTGCGACCGCTAGTAGCGGTACGCCGCGCTGCCGCGCCGGGAGTTGGATGCGAGGCGCCAGCGTAGTGGGGACGCTCACGAGCTCGTCACCAACTGTGCATCGGCGAGCTGAGTAACGACGGTGCGGACATCTTCAGTGACCTGCCCGGGATCGACCTGGTGCCGGGCAGCAAGATCGGCGGCAATTACCTCGGGAGCTTCTCCCTCGAGGAGGCGATGTAAGAGCCGGCTACCGGTCCGGTTGAGCTGCCAGAAGCGGCCGGTTTGCTGATGTAGAAGTACCGCGCCGTCATCGGTGTCAGTTAATAGCACATCGGGGTGCAAACGCATCAGCATCCTCTTCCTGAAATTGAACTAGGTCAGGGGTGGCCTATCGGTATCTGTTCGTATTATCGGCCTGGGCGTTAGCAAGTATGGTGGTGCCTGACCGAGGATGAGCAGGAGGAGGAGTGGTGGTGACGGCGCGAAGCCAGTTCTCACAGCCGAGGAGGTACTCGAGAGCAAATACTGTTCGGTTGTCCTGCTGGGGCGCGGTCAGGCGAATACGCAGTTGGTCGGGATCGATCAGCCCCCGTGCCGCTAAGGTCGAGTCGCTAAATACCGCGAGGATTTCGGGTAAGTTGGCCCGCAAGCCGGTTCGGATCTCCTCGCTGAACTCTCCCTTCGTTGATCTCCCTAAGATCCCTTGCGGGACAATTCCTCGCATGGCTTCAACGAGCAGCGGCTTGTAGCGCCACGGACCGGCGTAGTCCTCGATCGGCACCCTCAGCACTGCGTCGAGTACTCGATCGTCGTAGAAGGGCAGGTCCAGTTCCACGCCTGCTGCGGAGTACAACCTGCTGAGCATCCGGTAGTGCAAGGCATTCGTTCTGGTAAGGAGCAGCAGCTGGTGGGTGCCAGGATGGCTACCGAGTGGCCGGGCATCGTCAGCTGCCCGTCGTAAGCCTGTACGGCTCAGTTCTATCGCGGCATCGGTGACCCACCCGAGGGCACGTAGTGCACCAAGCCCCCAGCCCATCATCGGCTGTCGGAGGGGCGGCAAGGGTTCGGTCAGTTGCTCTGCCTGGGTACGCCACCATTCTGCGGGGCCGGTCGGACTGGTGATGGCGCGTAGCATCGACAACAGCGGCCAATGCCGCATTGCGGCCTGTGCGCGTGCATGCTGGAGCGCGGTGAGGGGGCGCCGCCGCAGCAGGTGATGGAGATAGCCGGGTTGAGGAGAGAAGAGCTCATCGCCCCCGTGGCCGGCTAGGTGTCGACGGGACCCATGCTCAACAAGGACTCTGACGCAATGTAGCGTCCGGGCCGCGGTACGGGTGAGGGGATATGGCTGCTCGGGGTCCCAGTAAGCGCCCGGCTCGGAGAACACCGCTGGTAGCTCTTGCGGTGAGAGGACTAGATGCTCGGCGCTTTTCAGTGCTTGTATTGCTTGAGCGGCATAGATGCTGTCGTCGTTGCCAGCTTCAGCCTCTCCGAGTCGGAACGTCAACAGATCTGGGCTGTCGGGCGCAGCTAGGAAGGCCAGAGAAGTTGAGTCCATTCCGCCGGAAAGGTCGGTGCTCAGACGTCCGGCGGTCGCCGATTGTGGCCGTGTAGCTGCCTTTAATGCATCGTGTAGGCCAACTGCGGCCTCTGCCACGGAGAGTTCGGCGGCCGGTGGCCGCCAGTGGTTTGCGATTCGTTCGTTGTTTCTGTTCCAGAGCAAGCAGTCGCCGGCTGGCACTGCTGAGATGCCGGACCAAATTGGCCGTTCAGCAGCGGGTGACGGGAGTTGACCGCCACAGACGACGCGAAGTGCGAGAACTTCCTCGTCGATGTCGGCTCGGGCCAGGGTTGCGAGAATGTCTGCGCGATCCGCTGCGACTGGAACTCCGTTGAGCTTGGTGTGGAAAACGGTGCGAAGGCCCGTGGCGTTGCCCTGGATGCGGACGTGACCATCGACGGAGCCGATGAGGTAGGCCGCGCCGGCAAGTGCTTGGAACACCCCATCGAGGTCGGCGTGAGTCGTGAGGCGCTCGGCCAAGGTCTCGAGCCGACCGGCGGTGACCGGGCAGGGCCCGATCACCGCCAGTCGAGCCCGACCGGCTGCGACGGTGGTCAGCCGCTCCTCGGACTGCTCACTTATCAACCACGGTCGCCCCGAAGAATGCGAGCGTACTGTGGGTGACTCGAAGGGGAGCAGCGCACTCAAACCCTCCGCGACGGGCATGTCCGGCAGAACAATGAACCCACCTAACATTGTCACGGCTCCCAAGGATTCCTTCAGACCGACACCGACAATTACTCGGCGCCGGACCATCGCGGAGCATATTTGGGCCGAGGAGGATCGAGGTTAGGATTCGTTAAGGCTGAATCCTCAGCACAGCCAGAGGAAGTTGTCGGCCCAGCCGCCGAAACAGCCAAGGGTGTCCTCACTGAACTCGCCCACCTCGGCGAGCGCAGGGGCCACGTACACGTCGGTCATGCCCTGCTCGAACGCGTTGTTCACTGCATCCTCCTCGTTGTTCGGGGCGTTGATCGCCCACTATTACGTTGCGCTAGAAGGTGACACAAAGCAAGAGATGCGGTTCTCACGAGGCTCATGCTTTGGTACTAGTCGTCCTACTCGTTTGTATTATTGTTGAGGCCCAAGCAGGCTCGGCCTGGTGATCATGATGGAAGGTGTGGTAGTGAGGGCGGGCGAGAGAGGAAACAGCCAGCAAAACGTGGCGGAGCAACTCACGTTGCTCTGCCGAGTCTGTTTCAGGCGGATTGCCCAAGCTTCGAGATATAGCCGAACCAAGGCGTGCAAGTGATGACAGCGTTACTGCCAAGGCTCGGCTGCAGGCCCGGCTCTGCGGACGAGCGAGCTGTCAGTAGAGGAAGCCAGCGCGCATGAGTTCCTCATTCGTAGCGATGGCTACTATATTGCCCTGGCCCTCTGCGCCTGCAACTCGAAGAGTTGGATCGACCAAGGTCCCAGCTGCAAATACCATGCGGACGCTGGTTTGCCCTGCGGTGTCGGTTGCGACAGCGCCTTCTGCCAGGTCGAGTTCCTCCACATGCCGCATCCGACAGCCAAGTTGTTCGGCAAGATTGCTCTGTTGCCGAACGGTCGGGACGACGAACATGCAGCGGTGCTCCGCTGTTGACGATTTAGTAGTGACGTTCAGACCTGTTGGGGCTTTGTCAACGGATAATACCGGGGCAGACTGAAGGTTGATGCCTAAGTTTGTGAGGTCTGTGATCAGGCTTGCGGACGGCTGAGCACCGTCGGTGTACAAGGTGACGTCGTGTGACCACCCGCGAGCGCGGATCGCAAGGTGCGCACCCCGATCACCGTGGCCGATTACAGCTAGTGGCTCTCCCTGGACTTCCCAGCCATGACAGTACAGACAAGAATGGACCAAAGTGCCCCACAATTCGTGGATGCCCTCTATCTGTGGGGGTTTTTCGGTAATGCCGGTGCACAGAAGCAACGCTCGAGAGCGTAGGATTCTTTCACTGCTTAGTCGAAGTGAGAACGCTCCGGACTCCAGTTGTGAGACGGCGATGGCTCGTTCCGGTATTACTTCTGCTCCAAAATCCTTCAGTTTTGTCCAGGACGCCGCTATCCTTTCGCGAGCAGAGACCTCGGGTGCCTCCACGGTGAGATCGCCGCATATGACGACGGGCTTACGGCAGGATCGACTCAGAACTAGAGATGCCGCGAGGGCGGCGGGGCCGCCCCCGACAATCGTGATGGTGTGCATGAGTTCTCCCAAGTATCGTCAGTGTTAGTAAGAGGCTGTGGCCCAGCAGGTATGGTTTCTGGCGAAGGATCCGCCAACAGCGAACCGGTGATTGGCAAGCCATCAGGCGCCCCGGCAGCGGGTGCACCTATGGGACTTGTGCTGTGCAGGAAGCTCGGCTGGCTTCCTGATGGAGTAGCGGTAAGGTATGCAAAGCCAGCGATGCCAGCTTGCAGTCGTGAGCGCACTCCGAGCGCTCGCATGAGGGCTGATGTGTGCACCTTCACCGTATGTTCGGAGATTCGCAGCGCCTTGCCAATGGATCGCGTATCACGGCCGCCAGCTAAGAGTAGGAGTACCTCACGTTGTCGGTCACTCAATGATCCGATCCTCCTGAGCGCGCTTATCAACCACGCAAAATCGCCGCCGGAGTGTTGTGGGGAGCCTTTTTCGGGCATCTTGGCAGCCAAATCTGGAGCGAGACTGGATATTGCAGATCGATCAGCGATGTTGTTGCCGCAAAAACCTCCATCGGCCTCGTCGCGCAATTGTCGAGACTGACGATTCTGGTGGCCATCCATGGAAGGTGCAGCCGCCAAGTAGATGATCCGGACGAACTACGTGAACGCGCAACGTAATCACATCGAGTGATCAAGACGCGCAGCTGCTTCGCCGATGAGCACGCTAAGTAGTAGAAGATTGCGGTTCGATAACAGGAGTATTAGGTGGCAGGCGCCATGTGGGTTACTAGGAGCGTCCAGCTGAATACCTAGCGTGAGATCGTCTGGCCGGCCTCTGCGTGTGGCTTGCGCCACTCAGCGATAGCGTGGGAGTGCCAGCCGCCAGCCCGTTCGTGCATGTACTGAGCGGTGCGTCGCGCGCTTCCGGGGTCCCGGAGTCTCTCGGCGCGGAAGTGCTCCTGTCGGCGGGCCGGATCCTGCTGGAGATCGGCTCCGGTCATACTCGGTGAGTGTGCCGGCGTACATGTCGGCGGTGCGCGTGTCGTTCCATGGGGTGGGCGGACACGGTCCGGCTCGGCCACGGAGGGTGAGCAGGCGGAGGACAGACGTTGCCACAGGGTTCCTGGTTAGCGCCCACGCCATCGGTGGGCGAGGAACGGGGATGGAGTAGATGCGGTGAGCATGTCCGCTACTGCGGGACTGGCTCGAGCTCGTACACGGCAGAGTGCGACCCTCGTGCTCGGCGTGGCCTACTTAGTTCGGTTCCTGTTCCGGCAGGAGGTGGCCGCTAAGTGACATCGCAGGAGACACGCGGAAGCGGCTCGAGCAGCCCCGCCGATCCCGAACGCACGCAGATACTGGAGCCGATCGGCGCGTTGCTGCCGGGCCAGCCCGCTTCCGAGCAAGTTCCACTTGACCCGCCGACGACGTCAATTCCGGTTCTGAGAGACGACCCGATCGCGGGTCAGGCGGCGGCGGGCCCGGTGTCGCGCCCCGGTGGCTTCCTGTCGTCGTTTTTCGACCGGCACCGGAGTCTGATCGAGCGCTGGTTAGCCCCCGCGCTCACGTTGCTGGCGCTCGTCATGCTGCCGCTCGCGGTGGCCACCACAGACCTGTCAGCTCTCGACGGCTGGGGCCTGGTCAAAGTACTCGGCCTGCCGGCGTGGCTAGCGCTGTTGTTCGCGATCAGCTCTTGCGTAACCGAGCTGCACGCGCGGCGTCCGCGGGTCCCGATGCTGGGCTTCGCCACCGGCGTGTTGATCCTCTGCTCAACAGGGCTGCCGTCGGTGGTCCAGCCCGCCGCTCGGTTCGGAACAGCTTGGACCATCACGGGCTTCGTCGACGCGGTGGCAGTCGCCAACGGCATTCCACCTCAAGGACTGGACGCCCGGTTCTCCTGGCCCGCGTTCTTCGCCCAGTGGGCGTGGTTCCGCCAGGCCGGCGGCGCCGACCAGCTCGACGAGGTGCTGCGTTGGTTCCCGCCGGCCGTTGTCACGGTGTGGGCGATCGGCATCTACGCGCTGGCCCGCTCGATGCTGGGCGGCACCCGCGCCCCGTGGGCCGCGGCCTGGCTGTTCGTCGGCCTCAACTGGATCGAGCAGGACTACTTCTCGCCCCAGGCCACCGGTATCTGCCTGTTGCTCACGGTGCTGACCTTCGCCCTCGGCCCGCTGGCGACCCGTCGGACCGACCCGAGCGGGGTCCCGGGCTGGCCCGCGCCACACCGCGGTGCCAAGCGCCTGCCGCTGCTGCACCGCTGGCTGATCTCCGCCATGACGCCGCCGAACCGGCCGACGCTGCCTCCGCGGCAGCTGCTGCTGGTCTACTTTTGTGCGGCGCTGTGCATCCTCGCGGTGATCCCCACCCACCAGCTCACCCCGTTCGCGATCCTGGGCCAGCTGGCCTTGCTCGCAGTTGTGGGCCGCTATCGTGGTCGGGGGCTGGTGTTGATCGGGATCGTCGGGCTGATCCTGTTCATCCTCATCGCAGCCCGCCCAATCTGGACCACCCAAATCGGCCTGTTCATCGGAGACGGAGGTGCGGGTGCGGCACTCGAGTCCGGAGTCGCTGACCGACTCACCGGGGATGCAGGGCATCTAGCAGGCACCTCTGGCCGGATGGTGATGGCGGGCCTGACCTACATCATCGGCTTTCTCGGCGCAATAGTGTACTGGCGCCGCCGCCGAGACCTCGTGCCGATCGGACTAGCTGTGGTGCCGATGGCGTTTGCCGCGCAAGGCTACGGCGGAGAGGGATTCCTCCGGATCGTACTGTTCGGCCTGCCGATCCTGACCATCCTCGGGACAGACCTTCTGCGTTGGCTGGTGCGTCGGCGCCGGTGGATGCGTCCTGTGCTTGCCGTGGGCATGACAGTACTGTTCGGTACGCTCATATTTCTACGAGGCGGTAACGACGCCTACCAGGTCGTGTATCCGGAGGACGCCGCAATGTACCGGTCGGTTGTTGCCACGACTCCGCCGGGCCAGAATGTTATGCCGGTCTCGGACCCGGGCCCGTTCGCCATCGAGGGGCTCACTCTTTTCGAGCGCGGGGGCGGCGTGCCTGGTTGTGGTCGGCTTGCAGCATCCGATGATCCTGTCGGCTGCACAGAAAAGATCGCCCCGGACGTCATCGTGAACTTCGGCTCTATCGAGGCCCAGGGCGTCGTTCTCAATGGAAAGCCCCACGGCTGGTCACTAAACCTTGCGAACACACTGGTCCAGCAGGGCAAATACTACTTCTGGTATCAGAGCTCAGACGACCCCTTCGACTACGTGCTCCGTAAGGTCGGTGCGCCCGTACTACCCGGAGCCGCAGCCGAGGCACCGGGGTGAGCAGGCGCATCGGGGTGATCTCAGGGGATCAAAGGCGGGTCACGAGGGCGTCACCCTCGTGACCCGCTTTGGACACCAGACCACGGGTTCCTATACCGGTCTCCCCAGTGCGGGAGGACCCTGCAAGGGCACAAGACGTCAGAGGCAGAAAGGTGGCAGGAAGCGCCGGCAGGCGCGTGCTCGATAGGTCCCAGCTGCGAGCGTTGACCGCTGCCGTCCTTGCAGAACGATTTCACTAGCCCGTTTGAGGTGTGGTACTCGCCGTGCGGGTCCTCGCTTGCGTCGGTTCTCGGTCTGCTCGCCGCCCGCTTCTTCCACCGGTGGGCGCCCGCGAGAGCCTGGTTGTCCGCCAGCACCTACGAGTGCCTCTCGGAACGCGTGCTCATCTGGTAATTCACAGTTTGCGGAGTCAACCAACGATAAGAAAGCATGTGACGGGTCCGGATCGGGTCGCTCGCACCATTGCTTGTGTTCCGGCCACTGTCAGGCTGACTACGGGCTGGAGAGGAGATCGCCAGCCAGTCCCGCGGAGCTTATAGCGGCCATCGAAATGTTCAGTCCTCGATGTATCCCGTTTGGGGATTTACCTGTCGAAGGAAGTCACGGATAGCCCTTGTGGCATCTTCAAGCGTGATCCTGCGGTTCCACCCAGATGAACTGAACCCATAGTTCGGGTTTGGTCCCGTGGTCCAGTTAAAGTCGTAGGTGCCCTGCTCCATGGAGCGTTGTTGGACGATGAATTCCTGCCCGTCAACGACGACCACCGTTGGTCCTTCTTCGAGCCCAACGCCTTCATGCTGAGCCATGCATCCTCCGCTTCTGTCGACAGACCTGGTCTGAGCGCTTCGTCTACCAAGTCTACGTGCTCTAGTCAAGGAGGGGTGGCGCGGAATTCCGTCTCGGCGAGACTTAGACAAAAGACTGATCAACGAACGTCTTATTGCACAGGATGTCATGGTTGGCGAGCATGACTTTGTCTGGCGAGCGGCTGCTCACAGTCTGATTGCATGTTCTCCGGAGGCTTCGTTGCGTCGAACCATCTATCCCCTTCTCATGGCTGGAATCGTGACAACGTCGTTGCTCGTGCCGCAGGTAGCTGCGTCTGCTGCGCCTGCAGTGGAGGAAAAGGCAGCGTCGGCGACGCCGCAACCGAATCCGCCAGCCAAGCCACGTCCAACTGTCGCACCTGATTCGGCGAAGACGACGGGAGGACTGGTCCTGCAAAATACCGGGTCGCCCGAAGAAGGGGCAGCCTCCCGCGCCGCGCTGTGCAACTTCACCACCAACGGTGACTATGTGCACGTCTCCTCTGGTGATGCGTCTGGCCACGGATGGTGGGTCAACGGAGATTGCGATACGGAGTATGCGACCGTAACCGTCACTCTGCAAGAGTATTTCGCCGATGGCACGTGGCACGATATCAGCGAAGGAGAGGCTACAGTGCTGTCAGGCGGCGGACGCGGGAAGCGTGCAACGGCGCGTGCCACTTGCGAAGATACTTCTTTCATGGCTAGCTGGCGTACCGTCGTCGACGTTGACCTGGTCGGAATTATCGATGATTCGACAACGCTGACGACTGACTACCAGGATCTCCCCTGTGCAGTGTACGACTAGACGTATCAGAACCAAAGGAGCCAGGCACGCTAGTAGTTCAAATAGCGGAAAATGGCCCTAACGGCGAGACTGTGATGTTGCCCATCTTGGGGGAAGGCAGCAGTGAGGCTGCGGGCCTGGCGGTTTGGAGGGTGGACGGTCCCATTGGCGGCGGGGAACGCTACGGCGCGGGCTAAGTGACTGAACTTGGCACATCCAGGGAGCGTCAGGTGAGATCCCACAGTAGCCGGTAGAAGTAGGTGCGCTCGGGGTCGGGCGCTACGCCGTAGGCGTCGAGCAGGCGGCGCTCGTGTCCCGGCCCGTAGTTCCAGACGGTGCTCCAGCTCGCTGCTGCGAGGTCTGCCCAGCGATCCGCGACGCCGAGGCTGCCGAGGTCGATGTGCCCGCAGCAGCGGCCGTCATCGGCGATGAGGGTGTTCGGTACGCAAGCGTCGCCGTGGCACACGACGAGCCGGTCCGGCTCGGGTGGGTCCTCGAGGATCCGTAGGGCCTGGGTGAGGGTGAGCCCGTCGTGCTCGTCTCGCCACCGCCCCGGATCCTCGGGTGCCTGTATGCGGGCACGACGGCTAGGGACGTCCCAGGTGAAGGGGCAATCGGCGACCGGAAGCGAGTCGTGTAGCGCACGCAAACCCTCACCGACCGCCTCGACTGTCCGCTCCGGTTCAGCCTGCCAGCGCCCCTCGACGGCGCTCGTGCCGGCCAGCGGTCTGGTGACCAACCAGGAACCGGTGTCGTCGGCCCCGTGGTCGAGCAGCCGCGGCGCGGACGTGAACTGGGCGGCCCATGCCAGCCGTTCGGCCTCCGGGTTGAGGTCGATCCCGGGTGGCGCCCACTTGATGAAGCAGAGCCCAGGGACTTCGTAGGTCAGACCGCCAAGGATGTTCTGCCAGACGGGGCGAAGCGGATGGCCCGCGGCCAGCCGGTTGACGGCCTCGGGGACCGGCACGTCGTCGTCCGGGGGCCCTGCATGATCGCGGGAGCGTTGATGACCATGCCCCTATGGTGCCCGTCGCGTCCGCCGAGGCGGCCGCGGCCGAATCCCTCCAGCGCGTAACGCAGCATCACGTTTAGCGAGTCGCCCGCTCTCGAGAGCAGACCACTCGCTCCCCTTCTCCGCGGGAGTTGGAAGCTGGTTAGGACGCCGCGCGAGAGGCGTCGGCGACTGCTGCGGTGCACGGTCGCGATCTCAGGAGGTCGTTGAGCCCGGCAAGCACTCGTCGAGGGCCACGCTGGTCACTCGCGGATGGGGCAGCGGAGCGCGAGGCGTAACGGCGGCGCCAGCCGTCAGAACGGCCACCAACGGAGGATGGCCGCGGCGGCGACGTAGACGCCCGCGCATCCCGCAAGAGCCCCCACCACCCGCGCCGTCGACCTGCGCTTTCGACGGCGCCGTTCCGTTGTCGGGGACGGCGGCGGAGCAGTTCGGCCACCATCTCCGTCATCGCGGTCCGGACGCGACCGATGATGCCGCCGATGGCGGCCAGCGCGACGGTCGGGTGTTTGGCCCCGCGGAGCTCTCCCCGGTACTGGCTCTGCTCCGGGGCATAGCGCTTGGCGCGGCGTCGGTCGTATAGGACCAGGTGCGCCGGGTTGTCGGCCTCGCGAGGGTCAGTCGTTTAGCTCGGCACAACTCAAGGTCTGTCAGGTCCGGTTGGCGTGTCGGATTCGGATCTCGTCCGGGATGCGGCCTCGATCTGCAATTTTGAGCCCCTGGGAGCGGGCCCATGCGCGGATTGCCTGGGTCTGTGCGCGATCGTTCCCGGGGGCTCGAGGTGTAATCGCCCGTCGCCCACTCGGGGCACCGCGAGCTGCGGCGATGTATGGAGCTAGTGAGTCGCGCAGTCGGGTTCCGTTAGCAGCTGAAAGGTCAATCTCGTAGGACCTGCCGTCGAGCTGAAAGACCACTGTCTCGTCGGCCTGGCCGCCGTCCAGGTCGTCAACGAGGGTCACCTGAGTCTGCCGCAATTCGGGCACCTCCTCTACTGTATTCAACAAGCAACGATATTTGTACCGCATGCTGGCGGGAAATGGAAATCCGCCATCGACACGTTCAAGGTCTCGATAGGGTGCGTGTTCGCAGTGCGTGGAGGGAAGACGGTGGAGACGGAAGGGATCCGCGCTCGGCGGGGCTAGTGTTGGACACGGGCTGGACCGCCTGGGGACCGTTGAGCGCCGTCAATCTCCATGGTGAGCTGAGCAGGCCGGGGATTACAAGGGTGAGACTCACGAGGGTCTGAGGGCGGCCAATGTCGTCGAGCGCGCCCGGCGTTCACGGCAAGCGTGATCGCTACCGGTAGAGCGCCGTCGACCGCTTCCGCAGCAGGTCGAACCCGTAGTCCGTCAAGTCGGTCGCGGCGACCACCGCCCAGAACACCCGGTCGAGAGGCGTCGTCACGAGGAGCCGATGCATGCCCTCCTCGGCACCCGGCAACTCCCGCTTCTCGAGCACGCTCAACGTCGCCCAGAGCCGCCCGTGGGCGAAGCCCGAACAGGTCTGCCATGCCGAGAGCGGGCCCAGCAGGAGACCGGCAGCGGCCTCCGCGTCCTTCACGATCTTCGTGCTGGATTCCGGATTGACCTTGAGCTCCGGGTCGCCGGTGATCTCGCGGGCCCGCCTGTTGATCTCCGCCCGCCGCTGTTCCAACGGCTTCTGTGTAGTCAGCCCCATCCCGGTCGCTGCGTTCTCTCCGTCGATGGCGTCCCGGACCATGTGCTGCATGCAGCGCAGCACCCGCTGGTTCCGGTTCGACGGGGACAGCATCCACACC
>NZ_JBJZON010000029.1:0-83182 GCF_047200735.1 Pseudonocardia oceanicola | reverse complement strand
GGCAGCGGTGCTGCGGGGCTTTTCTGTGTTGCTGCGGGCCCTTCCCGCGTATCCGCTCGACCTGCGGCCAGGAGCGACGACCCGGTTCAGCGGGTGGGTGAACGCACTGTGGAACCACAACGCGCCGGGGGAGGGCGAGAAGGCGCGTTGTGGAACCATAACGCGCTCACGCGGCCGTGATAGGCGCGTCATGGAACCATAATGCGCTGCAGCGGCTCGAGGTGGCGCGTCATGGAACCATATTGCGCTGCAGCGGCTCGAGAACCCGCGTTGTGGAACCATAACGCGCTCCAGCAGCTGAAGAACGCGCGCCGTGGAACCATAACGCGCTCTGGCAGCTCAGTTCGGGAACGCGCGTTGTGGAACCATGATGCGATGCAATGGCTCGAGAAGGCACGTTGTGTTCCGTAGTGCGGTCGGTCACGGCGCGGAACCCACCGCGGCGGACAAGGTGGTGTGCCCGTTGCGACGAAGGGCGGTCGGTCACGGCGCGGAACCCACCGCGGCGGACACGGTGGTGTGCCCGTTGCGACGAAGGAGTGCGGCGAGCTCGCGGTTGACCCGGCGGGGCCAGGTGCCGCCGCCGTAGATGAAGCCGGTGTAGGACTGCACCAGCGAGGCGCCGGCGGTGATGCGGCGGTACGCGTCCTCCCCGGAGAAGATCCCGCCCACCGAGATGATGGTGCGGTCGGGGCCGAGGCGCGCGCGCAGCCTCCCGACGACGGTGTGCGCCACGGTTGCCAGCGGCAGCCCCGACACGCCCCCCGCGCCGATCGCCTCGACCTCGGCGGCGGGGGTGCGCAGCCCCTCGCGCGAAACGGTCGTGTTCGTGGCCACCACCCCGTCGAGCTCGAGCCGGACGGCCATGTCGGCCACGGCGTCGACGTCGTCGTCGGCCAGATCGGTGGTGATCTTGACCAGCAGCGGGACCCGGCGCCCGGGAACCGCGCCCGCGAGCTCGGTGCGCACCGCGGCGAGCAGCGGTTCGAGCACGGTCACCTGCTGCATGTCGCGCAGCCCGGGAGTGTTGGGGGAGCTGACGTTGACGACGACGTAGTCGGCATGCGGCCCGAGGACGCGCGCGCTGTGCCGGTAGTCGTCGATCGCCTCGGCCGGGCCGGCGACCTTGCTCTTGCCGATGTTGATGCCCAGGACCGGCCGGCCTTCGCGGGGCAGGGCGGCCAGCCGCGCGGCGACGGCGTCGGCCCCGGAGTTGTTGAACCCCATCCGGTTCACGAGGGCCTTGTCCTCGGGCAGCCGGAAGAGCCGCGGCTTGGGGTTGCCGGGCTGCGGCCGGGCTGTGATCGTGCCGAGCTCCACGAAGCCGAAGCCGAGCCGGCCGAGCGCGACCGGTCCGCGGGCGTCCTTGTCGAAGCCCGCGGCCAGGCCGAGCGGGTTGGGGAAGTCGACGCCGAACACCCGGGCCCACAGGACGGGATCGGACTCGGTCAGCAGCGAGCCGAGGCGCGGGCCGACGACCGGGGCCCCGGCCACGCCGCGGATCGCGCCGAACGCGACACCGTGGATCGGCTCGGCGGGAATGCGCCGCAGGACGTGCCGGAACAGCAGGTCGTACATGACTCCATCATCGCCGACGCCGGCACGGGTCGCCTGTGTCGCCGACCTCAGCGGTGCGGCGGCCGGAGGGCGCCGAGCTGGTCGAGCATCCGCCGCTCCCGCTTGGTGGGGCGCCCCGTGCCGCGCTCGCGCACGGCGAAGACCGGACGGGCCTCCTTCGGCGGCGGCGGCGGAGTGCGGTCGAGGTAGCAGGCCTGTGCCTCGGGCGCCCCGACCCGCTTCTGGATCACCTTGGTGACCTCGACGATCCGGGTCTGCTCGTACACCCGCGCGCGGATCTCGTCGCCGGGGTGCACCGCGGTCGCGGGCTTGGCGGGACGGTCGTTGACGCGCACGTGCCCACCCCGGCAGGCGGCCGCGGCGTCGGACCGGGTCTTGGCCAGCCGGACCGACCAGAGCCAGCGGTCGAGGCGGGTGGACTCCATCCACCCATCGTGGCACCCGCGCTCGGCAGAGATCCACCGCGTGCGGGAGTCGGCCGGTCGACGGCGGAGGTGCGGGATCGCGCGTCGGCTCGTCACGGTGGCAGCGGACGTCACGGCGATCGGATGGCTCGCGGCTGCCCGGCCCGCCGCGACGGTGGTGTGCTGGGAGCACCTGATCGCCGTCGTCGTGCTGCTGCGGCTCGTCCCGCGGGCTCGGGGCGGGCGGGCTCGCGAACGGGACCGCGATGAGTGGCTGCCTGACACCCCGGCCGCGGGCCGCCCTCGCCGAGCGGCCCTCCCGGCGACGGCGGCCGTCCTCGGCCTCGCGTTCGTCGGGCGTCCGCCAGCCCGACGCACGGGGTCGGTCCGGTGGTCGTGGCCGCGGCCACCACCGCCCTCCGGCGGCGCGAGCGAGGCCCGGAACCGGTCGTTCCGACCCGGACCGGATAGGGTGCGCGGCGTGGCGCGCGCCTTCGACCGGGTCGTCATCGTCTTCAACCCGAACAGCACCGGGAACGCGCAGGAGCGCGCCGAGGAGCTCAAGTCGGGGCTCGCCGAGCGGGCCGCCGATCTGCCCGTCGAGCTGCGCCCGACCGAGTACGCCGGGCACGCGCGGGAGATCGCTCGCGAGGAGGCCGCGACGGGAGCACCCCTGGTGGTGTCGGTGAGTGGCGACGGCGGCTACAACGAGGTCGTCGACGGACTGATGAAGGCCGGCCGGACGGACGCCGTCGCCGCGGTCCTGGCCGCCGGGAACGCGAACGACCACCGCCGCGTCGTCGCGCGACGTCCCCTGCTCGACGCGATCGTCGCGGGCCGGACCGAGCGGCTCGATCTGTTGCGGTTGTCCGTCGACGGCGAGGAGCCGCGCTACGCCCACTCCTACATCGGTCTCGGCATCACACCCGTCGTGGCGCTCGAGCTGGAGCGAGGCGGCAAGGGATCGGTCAAGGAGATCGCGACGACCGTCCGGGCCTTCTCCCGCTTCCGGCCGTTCACGATCGAACTCGACTCCGGGCGGCAGGACTTCGACAGCCTGGTCTTCGCCAACATCGCCGAGATGGCCAAGTACGCCGTGCTGAGCGAGGGCAGCCGGCCGGACGACGGCGTGTTCGAGGTGATCCTGCTGCCGCACGCCTCGAAGCTGCGGGTGCTGGGGACCGCGATCCGCGCCGCGATCAGCGGGCTCGGCCCGCAACCGAGCGTGCGGGAGTACGCCTTCCGGACCGTCGACCCGATGCCGCTGCAGGTCGACGGCGAGGTCCTCGACCTCGACGCCGGGGCGCGGATCCGGGTGGACATCGCGGCGGGCGCGCTGGCGACCGTCCGCTGAATCCGTTTGCCCCCCTGCCGGTGAGGTACGCCCGCCTCATGGAACGTGGCAGCAGCAAGCACAGCGCGCGGATCGACGAGCAGGAGACCCGCGAGGTCGAGGGTCGGCTCGGCAACGCGGGCGGGCACCGCGAGGAGTGGGCCGAGACCGAGCCGCGTGAGGGCGTGGAGAACCGCATCGAGCGGACGGAGCTGCCGCCCCGCCCGCTCGACGAGGACGAGGACGAGGAGCGCTGACCGTCCGCTCCTCCTGCGCGGTAGGTGCTCACCTCCACGCGCGTCTGCCCGGCGGATGCACGATGGAGCCATGGACACGCTGATCGAGCGCCTGCGCGCGGTGCAGGTCTCCTCGCTGTGCGACGCCGACAAAGCGCTCGCCGTCGTCGACCCGGCGATCCGCGCGATGGTCCCGGACGTCTCCTTCGCAGGGCCTGCCTTCACCCTGCTCGCCTACGACGACCACCTGCCCGTGCTCGTCGCGCTGCGGGAGGCCGAGCCCGGGTCCGTGCTCGTGGTGGCCACGAACTCGTTGCGCAAGGCGGTGTCGGGCGAGCTGTTCGCGACCGAGGCGCGCCGTCGGGGGATCGCCGCCATCGTCATCGACGGCTACTGCCGGGACGTGCGGGGGTTGCGGCGGATCGGCCTGCCCGTGCACGCCCGCGGGTCGAACCCGATGTCCGGGACGACGCGCGATCCCGGCACGTTCGCCCGTGAGGTGCTGCTCGGCCGGGTGCGGGTCTCGCCCGGGGACCTCGTCGTCGGCGACGACGACGGCCTCGTCGTCGGGCCGCGGGCACGGTTCGAAGCGGCGATCGACGCCGCCGAGAAGATCGAGCGGGCCGAGAAGGCGCTGCTCGAGGGCATGGCGGCCGGCCGGGATCTGCACGGCATGACCACGCTCGACGAGCACCTCGCCGCGCTGGCGAAGGACCAGCCCAGCACCCTGCGCTTCACGGTCTGACCGGGTCCCCCGACTCGCGGAAGCCCACAGCGCGACTCGCGGAAGCCCACAGCGCGACTCGCGGAAGCCCACAGCGCGACTCGCGGGGATCGGCCGCTCGATTCCGCGAGTCGGGGTGGGGGCTTCGCCGAGTCGGGGTGGGGGCTTCGCCGAGTCGGGGTGTGGGCTTCGCCGAGTCGGGGTGGGGGCCTACGAGGAGAAGGTGATCTCCACGGAGCCGTGGGGGCCGAAGTCGGCGCGGACGGCGTCGCCGGCGGAGATCGCCGGGACCGGGGTCGTGGATCCCGTCGTCACGATCTCGCCCGCCCGCAGACCGGTCCCGAGGTGGGCGAGCTCCTCGGCGAGCCAGACCAGGGCGGTGCGCGGGTCGCCCATCACCTCGGCGCCGGTGCCCACGGCCGCCTTCTCGCCGTTGATCCACAATGCTGTCCCCGCTGTGGACAACTCGATGTCCTGCCAGTCCGGGATCTCCGGGCCGAGCACGAACTGTCCGGCGCAGGCGACGTCGGCGAGCAGTTGCGAGCTGCCGGCCCGCGGGTAGTCCCGCAGCCGCGAGTCCGGCACCTCGATCGCCAGGTGCAGTGCCGCCACCGCCGCGAGCACGTCCTCGCGGGACGCGCCCGCCGGCACGTCCGAGGCCATCCGGAACGCGAACTCCGCCTCGACCACCCGCATGTGCAGGCCCCCGGAGGGCAGCGTGTCGCCGGGCTCGAAGCGGAACCGGTCGAACAGCCGGCCCGGCAGCGGGGTGCCGATGCCGATCACCGCCTGGCTCGGCGCCGACGTCGCGGCGATCTTCCAGCCGTAGCCCGGGCCCGCCCGCTCACCGACGCGGTGCTGGATCGCCCAACCGGCCGCGTGGTCGTAGGGACGGACCTCCTCGGGCAGCTCGTCGATCACGTCGCCGGCCGTCCACGCCGTCCACAACAGGTCGGCGGCACGGTCGGCGGCCGTCAGGGCCTCGGTGCTGAGGGGCATGGGTGTGATCGTCGCCTCAGCGGCCCCCGGAACGCAATGCCGCGACGACCTCCTTCACCCGTGCATCCGCCATCAGGTCCTCGAGCGACACGGGCAGCGGGAGCCGCCAGTTCGGGTACTCGTCGACGGTTCCGGGGAGGTTCGGCTGACGCGTCTCGCCGACGACGTCGTAGGGCGAGGCCAGCACGAGCCGGCTGCGGCTGCGGGCGAGCAGGGCGTGCATCGCGACCACGATCCGCTCCTCCGGGGCGTCGCGGTCGTCGAGCACACCCTCGGCGACGAGCAGGTCGACCAGCTCGGCCCGCTCGGCGGCGGCCTTGCGCTCCTCGGCGGCGACGTCGTCGAGCAGGCCGAGGTCGGCCCGCACGCGGACGTGCTCCCCGCGCAGGAAGCCCGACGCCGTCGGCAGGTCGTGGGTGGAGATCGTCGCCACGGCCTCCTCCGGCCAGTCCGCGGGCGCCATCAGCGCGTCTCCGCGTTCCGGGTCGCGCGCGAACCAGAGCACGGTCGAACCGAGCATGTTCCGGCTGTGCAGCGCCTCGGTGACCTCGGGCTCCACGGTGCCGAGGTCCTCGCCGACCACGGCTGCGCCGGCCCGGGCGGCCTCGAGCGTGAGGACGGCGAGCATCGCCTCGGCGTCGTAGTGCACGTAGGTGCCTCGGTCCGGGGAGCGGCCCGGCGGCACCCACCAGAGCCGGAAGAGCCCGGCGACGTGGTCGATGCGCAGCCCGTCGGCGTGGGTGAGCAGGGCGCGCAGCATGTCGCGGTAGGCCGCGTAGCCGGTCGCGGCGAGCCGGTCCGGCCGCCACGGCGGCAGGCCCCAGGCCTGTCCGCGCTGGTTGAACGCGTCCGGTGGGGCGCCGACGGTGACGTCGAGGGCCAGGACGTCCTGCAGTGCCCAGGCGTCGGCACCCTCCGGGTCGCAGCCCACGGCGAGGTCGTGGATGACGCCGAGGGGCATGCCGGCCTCGCGGGCGGCGGTGCGTGCCGACGCGAGCTGGTCGGCGAGCCGCTGCTGCACCCAGCCGTGGAACGCGACCCGCGGCGCGAGCTCGCGCCGGGCCCGGGCGACCGCCTCGGAGCCGGGGTGACGCAGCTCCTTCGGCCACAGCGTGAACCGGCCGCCGTAGCGTTCGGCGAGCGCGCAGTAGGTCGCGAAGTCGAGGAGGTCGGCGCCGGGGTCGACGGGCTCCGGCCGCCCGGCCGCCCGCCACAGCACCTCCAGCGCGGATCGCTTGGCCGCCCACACCCGGTCGTGCGGGATCCGGTCGCCGACCACCTCCGGCCGCAGGGCGTCGACCTCCGCGCGGGTGGCGGGGTCGGCTGCGGCGTACTCGGCCAGGTCGGTGACGCGCAGCGCCAGCGGGGTCGCGAACCGCCGGCTCGACGGCGTGTACGGCGAGGGTTGCACGGGCGCGAGCGGGGTGATCGCGTGCAGCGGGTTGAGCAGGATCGCCGAGGCGCCTTGCTCGCCCGCGCGTGCGGTGAAGGAGCGCAGGTCCCCGAGGTCGCCGATGCCCCAGCTGTCCGCCGAGTGCAGCGCGTAGAGCTGCAGCATCCAGCCCCACGAGCGGGGGGTCGGCGGCAGCGCCGGCGGCGAGACGACGACCGTGACCTGCTGCTCGGCCGTCTCCAGCCGGTACCAGCCGGGGTCCCGCCCGGTCAGCTCGCCCTCGACCTCCCGCCGGGTGCCGTCCTCGGCGACGAGCACGCCCGGCACGGGGAGCCTCCGCGAGCGTCCGGCGCGCAGGCCGATCGTGCCGGGCAGCAGCCCCCGCGCGGCGTTCTCGCGGGCCTCGGTCAGCGCCGCCGACCGCGCGGCGGGGGTGGTGGCGTCGACCTCGAGCAGGCCGAGGACCTCGACGACCACCTCCTCGTCGACGACGACCGGCCTGCGGTCGCCGTCGTTGTAGCCCGTCGCGACGCCGTGCGCCGCGGCCAGTTCCCAGAGGTCCGGATCGATCGTCACGAGGGGGAATCGTCCCGGATCGCGGGCGCGCCCGCCCGTCCGGACTCCCCGGAGGCGCCGGGCCCGGTCCGCCGCACCCGCTGAATCGCGCTGAGCTGCGCCGATGCCCGTGCGGCGACACGCCGCGATCCGGTCGTGGAACGGGGTGGAGGGGGTCTCCGGTGCTACGGTCCACCGACGAGTCCGGGCGGGCCCGCACGTCTCGGGCGGCCGTGGGGAGGGCACCGGCCGGGCCTCGACGAGATCGCGCGAGGAGAGCCGAATGAGCACGTGGGCCCTGGTCGTCATGGTCCTGCTCGTGCTGCTGGCCGCCGGGATCGTGCTGGTGGCGCTGCGCCGCGGGGACCGGGGCGGAGCGACCGCCCCCGAGGAGTCGCTCGGGCCCGCGCCGGGACGGACGGTGGCCGACCTGGTCCGCGACCGGTCCACCGGGACCGCGCCCGCTCCCGAGCCGGTCGAGCCCGCGCCGGTCGCCGCGGAGCCGGCCACGGCCGAGGACACGCCCGCCGCGCCGGCCGATCTCGCTGCGTCCCCGGCGGACGACCGGCCTGACGAGCCCCCCGCCGAGCGGCGCCGCGTCGTGGCCGACGTCGTCGACGCCGGCCCCGTCGGTCCTCCGTGGACGCGTGGCTTCGTCGACGGCGTCCCGGTCGAGGCGCCGCCGCGCACCCACCCCCGGCAGCGCCGGTCCGCGGTGGACCCGGCGCTGGTCGCGCGGGTCACCTCGGTGTCCCCGCCCGCGCCGGGGCGCGACGACCGGCCGATGGCGCAGGGGATCGTCAGCCCGGCCGTCGCCGAGGCGGTGGCCCGGGCCGAGGCGTCGCGCCGGCAGCAGGCCACGTCCCGGCCCGCCGAGGACACCGCCGTGCCCGCGCCCCGGGACGGGGCCGGCCGACGCCCGATGCTCGCCGTCGTGCGCGGCGGGGCGGACGACGGGCGCGAGGTCCGCAGGCTGCACACGGCACCGCCGGTGATCGCCGTCGGTACCGGTGCCGCCGCCTCGCTCGCCGAGCCGGTGGTGGCGGAGCCCGTGGTGGAGGAGGTCGAGGAGGTCGAGGAGCCGCCGGAGGAGCTGCCCGACGAGCGCCCGCTGGAGGTCGCGGAGGAGCAGCCCGAGGAGAGCGCGGAGGTCGCGCAGGAGCAGGACGAGGAGATCGCCGCCGTTGAGGCTCCCGCATCCCTCGCCGAGGCCTCCACCAGCGCCGACGCCGTGATCGACACCCCGGCTGCGGTGCCCGCGCCGGCGCCCGTCACGCTGGGCCCCGTGAGCCCGACGACGAGCACCCCCGAGCCCGCACCGCAGCCGGGCCCCGCCACCGGAACCGCCACCCGGTCCGACGAGGCCCGCGCGGCCGAGCACGCCGCCGTCGACCTGGCCCTGCTGCGCACCCTCGGGTTCGCCGACCCCAATCCGCGCCCCGGTTCGGCCCCCGTCGTCGACCTCGCGGTCGTCCACGAGGAGGAGGCGCCGCTCGCGCCCGGGCGGGCCGTGCCGGTGCGGTTCCTGGTCGTGCAGCGGGACCGGCTCCCGCTCGCCGAGGCCGCCGTGACCCTCCTCGACCCGCGCGGCCGCGAGACCGCCTCGGCAAGTGCCGACGCCGAGGGCCGCGGCGAGGTGACCGCGCCCGGCCCGGGCGGGTACGTGCTGGTCGCGGCGGCGGACGGGCACCAGCCCGGCGTCGTCGCGCTGACCGTCCCCGACACCGGGTCCGCGGTGGCGGAGGTCGAGGTGCAGCTCGTGCGCTCCTCGACGGTCGCCGGGTCGGTCCGCGACGCCCGCGGCTCCGGTCTCGCCGAGGTCGCGGTCTCCCTGCTGCAGGACGGCGAGCTGATCGCCACCGCGATCACCCCGGCGGACGGTGCCTACCGCTTCGGCGAGCTGGCCGGCGGCGAGTACACCGTGGCGGCCGTCGCCGAGGGGCGCGAGCCGCGGGCCCTCCCGGTCCGGGTGGGCGAGGAGGCCGACGCGGCACAGGACGTCGTGCTGGCCGGGCCGGTCGCGCAGTCGACCGGTGCCGCCGAGCACCACTAGGGGCCGGGCGGGGATGCCGATCGCGGAGGGACGCCTGCCCGGCGTCCTCGGCGAGCTGTTCTGGCGCGCCTGGCTCCCGGACGCCGACGCCACGGGTGTCGTGCTGGTCAGCCACGGTCTCGGCGAGCACGCCGGCCGCTACGCCGCGCTCGCGGGAACGCTCACCGCCGACGGCTGGGCGGTCTACGTCCCCGACCACGCCGGCCACGGGCTCTCCGCGGGCCGGCGGGTCGACGGCGGTCCCGCGAACTGGGTCCCCGATCTCGACGTCGTCCGCCGGCACGCCGCCGCCCGGCATCCAGGGCGACCGGTGATCCTTCTCGGGCACAGCATGGGCGGGTTGATCGCGCTCCGCTACGCCGCCGCGCACCGGGCCGCGCTCGCGGGCCTGGTCCTCTCCGCGCCGGCCCTGTCGAAGCAGGCCGTCCCGGCCCGGCTCGTCCCGGTGCTGACCGCGCTCGCCCGGGTCGCGCCGACGCTGCGGCCGGCGGGGATCGACGTCGCGGACCTCAGCAAGGACCCCGACGTGGTCGCGGCGTACCGGGCCGATCCGCTGGTCCACCACGGCCACCCCACGCTGCGGCTCGGCGCCGCGATGTTCGACGCGATGGATGAGGCGCTCGCGTCCGCGGCGGACCTGCGCCTCCCCGTGCTGCTGCAGCACGGCGTCGACGACCGGATCACGACCGTCGAGACCTCCCGCTCGCTGGCCGCGGCCCTCGGCTCCGAGGACCTCACGGTCGAGTTCTACGACGGCCTCTGGCACGAGATCTACCACGAGCCGGAGCGGGAGCGCCCGATCGCCGACCTCCGCGCCTGGCTCGCCGCGCACCGCTGATCGTCACCCTCGAGAAGGCGAGTACGAGGTCCGTGGTCCCGTCGGACCGGGCACGCCCGCGCCGACGGTCAGGGCGTCCCGTTCAGCAGGGGCCGCAGCGGGTCCCCGAGGACCTCGACCCAATCGATCTCCGTCACGGGTGCCGACGATGCCCGAGGAGACTCCTAGACCGGCAGCTCCTCGGCGGGGCCCATGTCGAACGCGAGGTGGTCGACGATCGCGGTGAGCAGGGGCCGGCGCGGCAGGCCGAGCGACCGCAGCTCGTCGGCCATCGGATGCCCGGAGCCGAGGACGAGCGTGCCCGCGCCCAGGCCGATCCGCACCCCGCGCAGCCGGGCCCGGACGGGACTGGCGAGCATCACGCCGTCGCGGGGGGCGAAGGCGGTGACCGAGCCGGGCACGGTGCCGGGCAGCGCGAACGGCAGCGTCGCGAGGGCCGCGGTGAGGACGTGCGCGCCCTCGTGGGCCAGGTGCGCGGTGGCACGCGAGCCCCGGATGTCCAGCTCGGCGGTCCCGAGCCACTTCGGCAGGCCCCAGAGCGCCCGCCCGGCCTCCATCGTGAACGGCTCGGTCACGGGCAGCTGCGTGATGTGCACGCCGACCCGCCCCCGGAACCGGACGGGGAGGGCGAGGGCCAGCTCGTCGTAGGCGCCGAGGTCGTTGACCCGGTAGTCGACCAGCCCGACGACGGCGAGCGCCCACCCGGCGACGGCCACCGGCTCCAGCCCGGTGCCCTCGAGCAGCGCCGCCGCGCGGGCCGCCCGGACGGGGTACGCGGCGCAGGCCGCCCCCGCGTCGCCGATGCGCACGGGGAAGGTCAGGTGCTTGCCCTGCACCTCCCAGCTGCCGTCGTCGAGCTTCGTCGCCATGACCGCATCCTGCCCGGTCGGCGGGCTGCGGGCGGCCGCAGGGCGGGGCGCGTCCGGCCCGCGCGGCCCACGGTTCGCCGCCGCCCCGACGACCTGGCAGGCTGTGTCCTCGGGGCGCCGGCCCCACGGCGTGGAGGAGGGCTCGTGACGAATCCGGACGGCCCCGGCGTCCGGCGTCTGCTCGCGACCGCCGACCGGTCGGACTCGCCGCTCGGCCCACCGGAAGGGTGGCCCGCCGAGCTGTCCTCGGCCGTCGGCATCATGCTCGCCTCGCCCCACCCGCTGGCGCTGTTCTGGGGACCCGAGCTCTGCGTCGTCTACAACGACGCCTTCGTCGCGGTCCTCGGCGCGCGGCACCCGTGGGCCCTCGGGCGGCCCGGCGCCCAGGTGTGGCCGGAGGTCTGGGACCGGATCGGCCCCGCGTTGCAGCACGTCCTCGACACCGGGGAGGCCGTCGAGCGGATCGACGACCGGCTGATCATGGACCGTGCCGACGGGCCGCAGGAGACGTTCTGGCGCTACGCGTTCAGTCCCGTCCGAGGAGCCGGCGGGACGGTCGCCGGCGTCTTCGACGTGGTCTCGGAGAGCACCGCGCAGGTCGTCGGGGCCCGGCGCGCGGCCCTGCTCGGCCGGTTGGCCGGGCTGGTGCGGGAGGCGGGCCCGACCGAACCGGTCACGGCGCACGTCACCGCCGCGCTGGTGGACTCGCCGGACGTGCCGTTCGCGCTGCTCGGCGGGGTCGGCGCGCCGGTGGCGGTGGGCGTGGACCCGACCCCCGAGCTGGTCGCGCTGCTGGACCGGCAGGGCCTGGTCACGTTGCCCGGCGGCGGGCACGGATGGGCCGCCGCGCTCGGCGGCGGCGCCCGGCTGCTGCTCGGCGTCACCCCGCTGCTCCCCCTCGACGACGGCTACCTCGACTTCCTCGCGCTGGTCGCCGGTCATGTCGATGCCGCCCTGGCCGCGGCGCGCGCCGCCACGGAGGAGCGGGACCGCGGCAAGCCGGATCGTCACGACCGCAGCCGGACCGAGTTCTTCACCGGCGTCAGCCACGAGTTCCGCACACCCCTGGCGCTGATCATGGGCCCGCTGGAGCAGCTGCGCGCCGCACCGGACCCGAAGGTCCGGCACGACGCCGACGTCGCGCACCGCAGTGCGCAGCGGATGCTCAAGCTGGTCAACACCCTGCTCGACGTGTCGCGCCTGGAGGAGGGCCATCCCGACGCGGCGTTCGCGCCCGTCGACCTCGGCACGCTCACCGGGGAGCTCGCCGCCCTGTTCCGCGACCCGACCGAGCGCGCCGGGCTGCGGCTCGACGTCGACTGCCCGCCGTCCGAGCGGCCCGTCTGGGTCGACCAGGACATGTGGGAGAAGATCGTCCTCAACCTGCTGAGCAACGCCCTGAAGTTCACCTTCGAGGGCGGCCTGCGGGTGAGCACCCGGATCGAGGACGACGCCTTCGTGCTGCGGGTCGCCGACACCGGCACGGGTGTCCCGGCGGCCGAGCTGCCCCGGCTGTTCGACCGCTTCCACCGGGTCCGCGCCACCCACGCCCGCTCGTACGAGGGCAGCGGCATCGGGCTGGCCCTGGTCCGCCAGCTTGCCGAGGTGCACGGCGGCACGGTCCACGCGGCCAGCACGGCGGGCGTCGGCAGCACCTTCGTCGTCCGGGTGCCGCTCGGGTTCGCCCACCTGCCGGTCGAGAGCATCACCCTCGGCCGGCCCGCCGCGGCGCCGCACCCGCGGCCGGAGACCTTCGAACCGTTCGTCGCCGAGGCGCTGCGCTGGACGCCCGCGCTCCCCGAGGACCGGGGCACACCGCAGCTGCCCGAGACCGTGGACCCGCCGCGGGGCCACGTGCTCGTCGTCGAGGACGACCCGGACATGCGCGAGCACCTGCACCGGCTGCTGAGCGAGCACTGGTCGGTGCACGAGGTGGCGAGCGGTGCCGAGGCGCTCGACGTCGCCCGCTCCGACCCGCCGGACCTCGTCGTGGCGGACGTGATGATGCCCGAGCTCGACGGCATCGGGCTGCTCCGCGCGCTGCGCGCCGACGCCCGCACAGCCGGGCTCCCGGTGGTGCTGCTCTCGGCGCGGGCCGGCGAGGAGGCCGCGGTCGAGGGCCTGGCCGCGGGCGCGGACGACTACCTCGTCAAGCCCTTCTCCGCGCGCGAGCTGCTCGCCCGCGTCGCCAACCACCTGCACCTGGGCCGGGTCCGGCGGGCCGCCGAGCTGCGCTTCCGGGCCATGGCCAACTCCACGCCCGCGCTGATCTGGGTCGACGACGCCGGCGGGCACCGGGTGTTCGTCAACCGCGGCTGGCTGGACTTCACCGGTGCCCGGGAGGCCGTCGGCGAGCTCGGACTGGACTGGCGCGAGCGCATCCACCCGGACGACCGCGAGCGCTACCGCTCGGTGGTCGAGGCGGCGACCCGGACCGGCGCGCCCTTCGAGGTCGAGTACCGGATGCGGGCCGGCGACGGCCGGTTCCGCTGGGTGCTCGACCGTGGTGCCCCCATCGCCACGAACGGCGGCCCGGCGGGGCGGCCGGTCGGCTATGCCGGCGGCTGTCTCGACATCGACTCCCGGCACGCCGAGCAGCGCCGCCACCAGCTCTACGCGGCCGTCGGCGACGCCCTGGACCGGGAGATCAGCCAGTCCGCGCGTCTCGAGGCGTTCGCCCGGACCGTGGTCGACGAGGGCCTGGCCGACATCGTGCGCGTGTTCACCGACGACGGGGCGGGACCGGCGCTGCGGATCGTCGCGACCACCGATCCGGACAGCGAGCGGGACCTGCGCCGGGTGCCCGGCCTGCCGCTGCTGCAGCGGCTCGCGGCGGTCGAGGACCCGGTGCTGCTCCCACCGGAGGAGCTCGCGGCCGCCTTCGCCGAGGTCGCACCCGAGGACCGGGAGGTGTGGGAGCGGTCGGGGGCGCACTCCGCGCTGTTCGTCCCGCTCCGCGCCCGCGGCGGCGTGCTGGGCATGTTCGCCGTGGCGCGGACGGGCGAGTCGCCCGTGCTCGACGAGTCCGACGTCGTCCTGTTCTCCGAGATCGCCCGGCGGGCGGCGGTCGCGGTGGACAACGCGCGGCTGCTGGAGCAGGAGCGCGCGAGCAGCACGCGGCTCGGCCTGCTGCACCGCGCGACCGCCGAGATGTCCGCCGCCGCCACGCCGGCCGAGGTCGCGCGGACCGCCACCGGTCACCTGGTCGCCCTGCTCGGATCCCCGTTCGCCGGGGTCTGGCAGACCCGCGGCGAGGACCTGCAGCTCCTGGTGCTGCAGGGCTGGCAGGGCGAGCCGCCCGCGGAGCTCACGACGGTGTCCCTGGCCGAGGAACACCCGGCGCGGACCGCGCTGCGCGCGCGCCAGGCCCTGTGGTTCGAGGACGCCGAGGGTCTGCGGGACGAGCACCCCGCCGCGGCACAGTGGCTGGACCGCTTCGGTATCGAGGCCGCGATCTGGGTGCCGCTCGTCGCGGGCGACCGGGACCTGGGCATGATCGCGGTCGGGTTCACCGGGCCGCGAGCGCTGAGCGCGAGCGACCGCGAGGCGACGCTGGCCGTGGCCGAGCTGGCCGCCCAGGCGTTGGACCGGTCGTTGCTGCTGGTCGCCGAGACCGAGGGCCGGCGGCTCGCCGAGCGGCTCGGCGCGGTGGCCACCGCGCTCTCCCGCGCGACCGACCTGGAGTCGGTGGCCGACGTCATCCTGGCCCACGCACGGTCGGCGATCGGGGCCGAGGCCGTCGTCGTCCTGCTGGTCGACGACGAGGGCCTCCTGCACACCCTCGCCGCGGACGGCTGGGCGGCCGGCGACCGGATCGTCGAACACGGCCTGCGCGTGACCTCCGACCACCCGCTCGGGCAGGTGGTGCGCTCGGCCGAGCCGATCTGGGCGGCCGGGGGGCAGCCCGGGGCGTACCCGGTGCGTACGGCGGTCCCGCTGCTGGTCGCAGGTCGGGCGATCGGCGTGATCGGGCTCGGCTTCGGCCGCGACCCCGCCTTCGGCCCGGACGAGCGCGGGCTGGTGCTGACCATCGCCAGCCAGTGCGCGCAGGCGGTCCAGCGGGCGCGGCTGCACCAGGCCGAGCACGAGGTCGCCGTGACCCTGCAGCGCAGCCTGCTGCCGCAGGAGCTGCCGGAGCTCGACCGGCTCGCCGTCGCCACCCGGTACAACCCGGGGACGGAGGGCACCGAGGCCGGCGGCGACTGGTTCGACGTGCTCGACCTCGCCGACGGACGGGTGGCGCTGGTGGTCGGCGACGTCGTCGGGCGCGGGCCCTCAGCCGCCGCCGTCATGGGCCAGCTGCGCAGCGCGCTCGCCGCGAACCTGGTCAACGGCCAGTCACCGGCCACCGCGCTCGAGCAGCTCGACCTGTTCGCCCGCCGGGTCACCGGCGCGCGGGCCAGCACCGTCGCGTGCGCGGTCGTCGACACCGATTCCGGCGTGCTGCGCTACGCCTGCGCGGGGCACCCCCCGCCGCTGGTGGCCGGACCGGACGGGGTCCGGCTGCTCGACGGCGGCCGGGGCACCCCGCTCGGCGTGGCGGGCCGCCCGCCCTTCGCCGAGGCCGAGGGCCGGATCGATCCGGGGGAGACGATCCTGCTCTGCTCGGACGGGCTGTTCGAGCGCCGCACCGAGGTGATCGACGACGGGATGGACCGGCTGGCCGAGACCTTCGGCTCCCTCGCCGGGCATCGGCCCGCGGACATGGTCGACGTGCTGCTGGAGCGGATGCTCGACGAGGAGGGCGCCCCGGACGACACGGTCGTGGTGCTGGCCCGGCGGGTGCCCGAGCCGCTGACCCGGTCGATGCCGGCCGACGCCGAGTGCCTGGCCCCCATGCGCCGGGCCATCGCGGAGTGGGCGGCCCGCTGCGGGCTGGGCGAGGACGGCACCACGGACCTGCAGCTCGCGGTCGGGGAAGCGGTGACCAACTCGGTCGAACACGCCTACGCGGGGAGCCCCGAGCCGGCCGCCGACGCCGTGCGGCTCGACCTGGAGCTGCAGCCCGACGGGTCCGTCGCCGTGCGGGTGGTGGACCGCGGGCTCTGGCGGCCGCCGCCCGTCGACCCGGGATACCGCGGGCGGGGCCTGGCGCTGATCCGGGAGCTGGCCGAGAACGTCGAGGTCATCCCCGCGGACGACGGCACCGAGGTCTGGTTCCGGATGCCGGCGCTACCGGTGCAGGTGGTCCCGCGGCTGCCCCGTGGCTCGGCCGACCGGCCGGCCGAGCGCGTCCGGGACGACGGGCCCGATGTCACGCGGCTGCGGCGCTGGGCGGACGCGCAGACGGTGCGCGTGCACGTGGAGGGCGACCTCGACCTCGCGGGTGTCGCCACGGTGCGCTCCGACCTGCTCGCCGAGCTGGACCGGCGCGGGCCGCTCACGCTGACGCTGGCCGCCGACTCGTACGTCTCGAGCTCGGGCATCGCGCTGCTGTCCGAGCTGGCCCAGCGCGCGCGGGCGGTCGGCACGGAGTTCAGCGTGGTGACGCCCTCGGACAGCCCGGCGCGCCGGATCCTGGTCCTCGCCGGGCTGGACACGCTGATCGGCGTGGCGCCGGGCGCCTGAGCGGAGCGACCGTCGGCGCGAGCGGGGTGTGCGGAGCGACCACGGGCGCGGTTCCGACCGGACATTCCCCGGCCCGGTTCCGGACGCCGGGAGGCGATTTCCCTGCGAGGCAGCCGGTGTGGTGGAATCCCGGCGTGATGCCCGCGTGGATCCTCGGCCCGATCTGGGAGAGCCGTCGCGGGCACCTGTTCGACCAGTGCTGTCGACGCCCGAGCTGACCCGTTCCCCGCTCGCGTCGTCCCCTGGTTGGAGTACCCCGTGCTCACGCACGCCCGTGCCGCCCGTTCCGCCGCGCCCACGCCGCTGGACCTGTCCGACCTCACCGCCCTGACCCGCCGCTTCGCCGAGGAGGTCCGCCTCGGCCGGCACCCGGTGCGCGTCGACCCCGTGCACCGCTGGTCGCGCCGCCTGCACGCCGACGACGTCGTGGACGTCTGGCTGATCAGCTGGGCCCGGGAGCAGGTCGCCGAGCTGCACGACCACGCCGGCTCGCTCGGCGCACTCACCGTGGTCTCCGGCGATCTCGTCGAGCAGCGCTGGGCCCCCGGAGCCGGGCTGCGCGCCCGTACCCTGCGGGCGGGGCGCGGAGCGGCGTTCCCGCTCGGCCACGTGCACGACGTCGCCAACCACCTCGAGGCGCCCGCGGTCAGCGTGCACGCCTACTCGCCGCCGCTGACCGCGATGAGCTACTACGAGGTGGTGTCCGGCCCGGACGGGGAGTTCCTGCGCCGCACCCGGACCGAGCTGACCGACGAACCGGAGAGGGTGGCATGACCCGCTCGATCGCCGACGTACTGGCGCAGGCCCGGGCCCGGCTGGACCGGGTCGGACCGCAGGAGGCCGCCGCGCTGCTCCGGCAGGGTGCGCGACTGGTCGACACCCGTCCGCAGTGGCAGCGCGACGAGGAGGGCAGCTTCGCCGAGGCCCTGGTCATCGAGCGCAACCACCTGGAGTGGCGGCTCGATCCGGCCTCCGACGCCCGCATCCCCGAGGCCGCGGACCACGACGTCACCTGGATCGTCGCGTGCTCCGAGGGCTACAGCTCCAGCCTCGCTGCGGCATCCCTGCAGGACCTGGGCCTGCACAACGCCACGGACCTCGACGGCGGGTTCCGGGCGTGGAAGGCGGCCGGCCTCCCCACCCGGTGACCGCGAGGCCGACCTCAGGTCCGTGACCACGGCCTGCTCGCCTCCGCCGCGGCGCGCCCGCGGACCACCGTGTTCGGTGTGCGCCTACCCGTCCGTGCTCGAGAAGGCGGCTGCCCTGTGCGAGTCGCTGACCCGAAACCACGGGCTGGTCGACGGGAACACGCGACTGGCGTGGCTCGCGACCTGGGTCTTCTGCGATCTGAACGACATCCGGCTCGTCGGCACGCAGGACGAGGTCGTCGACCTCATCGTGGACATCGCCGAGGGCTCCCTGCCCGAGCTGTGGCAGATCGTCGACCGGCTGGCCGGATTCCTCCCGACGGCGCCGGCTCCGCGGCCCGGCGAGTAGCCCTCGCGCGCCTCCGACCGTCACTCACAGGGTCAGGAGAACGCGCCGACACCGGTGATCTCCTTGCCGACGATCAGCGTCTGCATGGTCTCGGTGCCCTCGAAGGTGTGCACGGCCTCGATGTCCGCCCAGTGCCGTGCGACGTGGTGCTCGAGCAGGATCCCGTTGCCCCCCAGCAGGTCCCGGGCGGTGCCGAGGATCCGGCGGGCGGTGCGGGTGTTGTTCATCTTGGCCAGGCCGGCGACGGTCGGGGAGAGGCGCCCGGCCTCGGCGAGCCGGCCGATCTGCATGCAGTACAGCTGCATCCCGGTCAGGTCCGCGAGCATCCCGACGAGCTTCTCCTGCACGATCTGGAACGCGGCCAGCGGCTTGCCGAACTGGGTGCGCTCCTTGGCGTACCGGAGGGCCGCGTCGTAGCCCGCGGTCGCATGGCCGAGTGCCATCCACGCGCAGAGCCCTCGGGTGCTGGCCAGCACCTCGGCGCAGTCGGCGAAGGTCCGAGCCGCGGTCAGCCGGTTCTCCTCGGGCACGCGCACGCCGGTGAGCGTGAGGTCGGCCTGCCAGATGGCGCGCACCGACACCTTGCCGCCGATCACCGTGGCCTCGTAGCCCTCGGCCGGGGTCTCCACGACGAAGCCCTTGACCTCGCCGTCGGCCACGTCCCGGGCCCAGACGACGACGAGGTCGGCGACGGTGCCGTTGCCGATCCAGCGCTTGCGGCCGTCGAGCACCCAGTGGTCGCCGTCGCGGCGGGCCGTGGTCTCCAGCGCGACGGAGTCCGAGCCGTGGTCCGGTTCGGTGAGCGCGAACGCGCCCAGCCGCTCCATCGTCGACATCGACGGGAGCCAGCGTCGCTTCTGCTCCTCGCTGCCGCACATCGCGATCGACTGCATCGCCAGCCCGGCGTGCACACCGAGGAACGTGCCCAGCGAGCCGTCGCCGCGGTGCAGCTCCATGTGCACCAGCCCGCAGGCGAGCGGGCTCATGCCGGCCGCGCCGTAGCCGCTGATCGTCTCGCCGACGACGCCCAGCTCGGGCAGCCGGCGGAACAGGTGCCACGGCAGCTCCCCGCGCTCCCAGTACTCGCCGATCCCGGGCAGCACCTCGGCATCGACGAACTTGCGGACGGCGGCGAACCGCTCCCACTGCTCGTCGGTGAACTGCTCGCGGACCGAGAAGAAGTCCGTCCCCAGCGCCTCGCCGAGGTGGGCGTACTGCGGCTCCATGGGGTCACCTTGCCCTGTGCGAGGCCCGGCGGCACGTCGGAACCGGCGACCGTGATCACCCGTCGTGGGGCGGGCGCGGCCGATCTCCGACCGTTCCGGCCCACGGCTGCCGATCAGGGAGCGGACCGGCCGCCGGGCTGCGAGCTACAGCTCGTCGAGCGCCTTCTGGATCCGCTTGATCGACACCGGGTACCGCGTCTTCATCGGGTGCGCGTAGAGGCTCACCCGCAGCTCCTCGATCATCCAGCGCACCTCGACCAGGCCCGCCGGGGGATCGACGCCCTCGGGCAGCGCGGCCCTCTCGTCGGCGTACTCGTCGGCGACGACCCGGACCTGTGCGGTCCACTCCGCGTCCCGGGCCGGGTCGGTGCGGAGCCTGTCGATCCGGGTGTCGATCGCCTGCAGGTACCGCGCGACGTCGGCGAGCCGGTTCGCGCCCACCGCGGTGGCGAAGCCCGGCCCGACCAGGGCGGCGAGCTGCGTGCGGATGTCCGCCACGCCCTCGCGGGCTGCGGGGGAGCGCAGTTCGGCGAGCGCCGCCTGCACGGGGTGCCAGCGGTCCAGCACGGCGCGGACGGCCTGCAGGACCTGCATCGTGGTGCCGGCGAGGTGCTGGGCGAACACGCCCCTGAGCTTCTCGAAGCCGGCCTGGTCCCAGCACGGGCCACCGGCGCGGGCGATCAGGTGGTCGGCCGCGCAGGTCACGCAGTCCTCCAGCAGCGCGTCGACGCTGCCGTGCGGGTTGCGGGAGAGGGTCAGCTTCGTCCGGTTGTCCAGGCCGCGCTGCACCTGCTTCGCGGGCGAGGGCGTCGCGAGCAGCAGCAACCGCCGGACACCGCGGCGGTGCGCGGAGTCCCGCTCGGCCGCGGTGGCGAACACCCGGACGTCGACGGAGGCGGAGCTCGCGGAGCCGACCATGGGGGCGGAGGCGGAGCTCGCGGAGCCGACCATGGGGGCGGAGGCGGAGCTCGCGGAGCCGACCGTTGCCGCGGAGGCACCGCGGTCGACCAGGCCCGGGAACCCGGTCACGACGTGGGAGCCGCGGCGGATGGGCAGCTCCCGGGGGAGCTCGCCCAGGTCCCACGTGGTCAGCCCGGTCCGCTCGACGTCCCTGCCCGCGGCGGCGATCTCCTGCCGGACCTGCGGGGCGAGCTGCTCGCGCAGGGCCTCGAGGTCCGTGCCGCGGGCAAGCTCGCGCCCCCGCTCGTCGAGCACCCGGAAGGTGACGACGAGGTGCTCGGGCAGCCGGTTCAGCTCCCAGTCCGCCCGGTCGATACGGAGGTTGCGCATCCGGCCCAGCTCGCGCTCGAGCGCGTCGAGCAGCGGCTCGGCCGACTCCGAACCCGCGGCGCGCACCCGGGCGAGCACGGCCCTGGCGTGGTCGGGGGCGGGGGAGAAGTTGCGACGCAACGTCTTCGGCAGCGTCTTGATCAGCGCGGTGACGAGCTCCTCGCGCAGGCCGGGGACCTGCCAGGTGAACGGCGTCGGGTCGACCTGGTGCAGCGCGGCCACCGGGACATCGACGGTGACGCCGTCCGTGTGGTGTCCGGGCTCGAAGGCGTACGACAACGGCAGGGTGAGCCCGCCGGCCGCCACGTGGTCCGGGTACGCCGAGCGGTCGACGCCGCGCGCCGCCTCGGTCTCCAGCATCTCGACGGTGAAGTCCAGCAGCTCCGGGTTCCGCCGCGACCTCTTCTTCCACCAGGAGTCGAAGTGCCGCCCCGAGACCACGGACGCCGGTACCCGCCGGTCGTAGAAGTCGAGGAGGGTGTCCTCGTCGACCACGAGGTCGCGGCGCCGCGCGCGGTGCTCGAGCTCCTCGGCGTCCTCCAGCAGCTCGCGGTTGGCGTGGAAGAACCGGTGCCGGGTCTCCCAGTCGCCCTCGACCAGCGCGTGCCGCAGGAACAGGTCCCGGGACACCTCCGGGTCGATGCGGCCGAAGTCCACGGTCCGGTCGGCGATCACGGGGATGCCGTGCAGGGTCACGCGCTCGGTCGCCACGGCGCTCGCGCGCGTGCGGGACCAGTGCGGTTCCGAATAGCTCCGTTTGACGAGATGTCCGGCGAGCGGCTCGATCCACTCCGGCTTGATCCGCGCGACGGTCCGCGCCCAGAGCCGGGAGGTCTCGACGAGCTCGGCGGCCATCACCCAGCGCGGCGGCTTCTTCGCCAGCCCCGAGCCGGGCCAGATCGCGAACCGCGCGTTGCGCGCGCCGAGGTACTCGCGGGCGCCGCGGCGAACCGTGTCGTCGCCCCGCCCGCCCCGCTGCCTCTTGTCCGTCTCCTCCAGCAGCCCCACCTGGGACAGCAGCCCGGAGAGCAACGCCTGGTGGATCCGGTCGGGGTCGGCGGGCGTGTCGTTGGCGGTCATGCCCGCCGAGCGCGCGGCCTGGCGGAGCTGGCCGTGCAGGTCCCACCACTCGCGGACCCGCAGGTAGTGCAGGAACTCCTCGCGCAGGGTCCGGCGGAACCGGTTGCCGGACAGCGCCTCCCGCTGCTCGGCGAGGTACTCCCAGAGCTTCACGAAGGCCAGGAAGTCCGAGCCCTCGACGCGGAAGCGGTTGTGCTGCTCGTCGGCGGCCTGGCGCTGCTCGGTCGGCCGCTCGCGCGGGTCCTGCACCGACAACGCCGCGGCGATCACCAGGACCTCGGTGAGGCAGCCGGTCCGGTTGGCCTCCACGAGCATCCGGCCCAGGCGGGGGTCGACGGGCAGCCGGGCGAGGGCCTGGCCCACCGCTGTCAGGGCCCCGTGGTCGACCGCGCCGAGCTCGTGCAGCAGGGCGAGGCCGTCGGCGACGTCCCGGCGGTCCGGGGGCTCCACGAAGGGGAACGCGGAGATCTCGCCCAGGTCCAGGGCGATCATCTGCAGCACGACCGACGCGAGGTTGGTGCGCAGGATCTCCGGGTCGGTGAATTCGGGACGGGCGTCGAAGTCGTCCTCGGCGTAGAGCCGGATGCAGATGCCGTCCGAGGTGCGGCCGCAGCGGCCGGCACGCTGGTTGGCGCTGGCCTGCGACACCTTCTCGATCGGCAGTCGCTGGACCTTGAGGCGGCGGGAGTACCGCGAGATGCGGGCCGTGCCCGTGTCGATCACGTACGTGATGCCCGGGACCGTCAGCGACGTCTCGGCGACGTTGGTGGACAGCACGATCCGGTTGCCGGGGTGCGGGGCGAAGACGCGCTGTTGCTCGGCGGTGGTCAGCCGGGCGTAGAGCGGCAGGATCTCCGTGTTGCGGAGGTTCCTGCGCTCCAGGGCGTCCGCGGTGTCGCGGATCTCCCGCTCGCCGGGCAGGAAGACGAGGATGTCGCCGGGGCCCTCGCGCTGCAGCTCCGCGACGGCGTCGCCGATCGCGTCGATCTCCTCGCGGTCCGGGTCGGCGTCGGGGTCGTCCGGGTCGACGATCGGCCGGTAGCGGACCTCGACGGGGTAGGAGCGGCCGGAGACCTCGACGATCGGGGCCGGCTCCTCGTGCCTGCCGAAGTGCCGGGCGAACCGCTCCGGGTCGATCGTCGCCGAGGTGATGATCACCTTGAGGTCGGGACGCCGGGGCAGCAGCCGGGTGAGGTAGCCCAGGATGAAGTCGATGTTGAGGCTGCGCTCGTGCGCCTCGTCGATGATCAGCGTGTCGTACTGCAGCAGGTCCCGGTCGCCGGTGAGCTCGGCGAGCAGGATGCCGTCCGTCATCAGCTTGACCATGGTGCGGTCGCCGACCTGGTCGGTGAACCGCACCTTCCAGCCCACGACGTCGCCCAGCTCCGTGCCGAGCTCCTCGGCGATGCGGGTGGCGACGGTGCGCGCGGCGAGCCGGCGCGGCTGGGTGTGGCCGATCATCCCCGTGACGCCGCGGCCCAGCTCGAGACAGATCTTCGGCAGCTGGGTCGTCTTCCCGGAGCCCGTCTCCCCGGCGACGATCACGACCTGGTGGTCGCGGATCGCGGCGGCGATGTCCTCGCGCCGTGCGCTGACGGGCAGGGCCGGCGGGTAGGCGATCCGGGGCACCGCGGTGCGCCGGCGTTCGAGGCGGTGCTCGGCCGCGGCGACCGCGTCGGCCACGGCCTGCTGGGCGGTGCCGTCGCCGGAGCGGCGGGCGCCGCGGAGACGGCGGGTCAGGCGGGCCGTGTCGTGCGGGCCCAGCTCGCCGATGCGGCGTTCGACGTCGGCGAGGACCTCCGCGGGAAGCGACGGTGTGGGGGCCTCGGCGGACTCGGTGCGCTGCGGCCGGGGGCCGCGACGACGCCCGGTCCCGCTGCCCTGGTCGGGAGCACCGGGCTCGGCCGCGCGGCCGTCGGTCCGGCCGTCGCGAACCCGGCCCTCGGCGGTAGCGCCCTCGGCGGGACTGCCGTCGGGGGAGGCGCTGGCGGGGCCGGGCGCGTTCCCCCGCCTCTCGGCGGGTGCGCTCCGGCCCCGGGACCCGCGCCGGCGGGGTGTACGGCGGCGGGTCCGGTCGCCGCTCTCCGCGGTCGCAGCGCTGCCGTTCTGGGGCGCTGCCGCGGCCTGCGGGGCGGCGGGTCCGGTCGCGGTGGTGGGTGTCGGACCGGACGGGAGGGGAACGTCGGTGCGTGCGGAGGGATCGCCCGCGCGCGCAGCCGTGTTCCCGGTGGCTCGGATGGAGGTCATCGTTGTGCAAGTCTGCCTGTCGGGGGCGAGGACCGCGCCCGGCGGGCACGTGGTCCAACGGGCCGGCCGGAGGATCTGTTCCGGCGGGCGGTGTGGATCACACCCGCGTCCGGTCCAGTGTGGCGGACGCGGCGGGCTCGGCGCGACGGGATTTGCGCGTGCCCCGTCAGACCGAGCGCAGGGCCGGGGTGATCTCCTCGGCCACCGGTTCGTCCGCGGCGGGGTGCTCGACGAGCGCGATCACGCGGCCGGACAGGAAGCGCGCGGTGCGCACGGCGGTGCCGCCGCGCGTGACCTCGCTGACCTCGACGGTCCCGCGGGTCTGCGCGATGTCGACCCGGCGCCCGGCGCGGGTCGCCTCGACCTCGTAGGTCTTGGTGGTACCGCTGCCGGCGTCGACCACGATCTCGACGCGGTCGCCCTTCATGGCGTGCTCCTCGAGCGAAGTAGGGGTGGAAGGGCCCGGACCAGGCGGCCGGTCGCCTCTCGGCGCACGGCCGCTCGCAGCGGCGCAGGATTGGGACCCGGGGACACGGTGTCCGCCCGATCCGGACGCTTCCTTCAACCCACGTCACCGGGGAGACATTCCCCGACGATGGGGTCCGAGCCGGACGCAGGTCGCCTCGCGGCGAGTGGCACACCGCGGCTCCAGCCGTACGGTATTCCGCGGCGGCGGTTATCTGTTGCGGCCCGGGGACACTGCTCGCCCGGCTCGGACACCCTGTGCAACGGGCAGGGCCCACGGATGATTCCCGGATCCCCGGGGTGTCCTGGATCACGCTCGGGCGTCGCTCCCGCGAGTCGCGGGTTCTGACAGCGCGAGGCGCGGGTTCCGCGGGCCTACAGGGCCTCGACGATCCCGTCGTTGTACGGCGTCCAGGCCTCGACCGCCCACTCGCCGAACTTCCGGTCGGTGAGGACGACACAGGCCGCGCCGGCGTCCGGATCGACCCACAGGAAGGTGCCGGACTGGCCGAAGTGCCCGAAGGTGCGGGGGGAGTTGCGGGTGCCGGTCCAGTGCGGGCTCTTGCCGTCCCGGATCTCGAAGCCGAGCCCCCAGTCGTTGGGACGTTGCGAGCCGTAGCCGGGCAGCACGCCGTTGAGGCCCGGGAACGCCACCTCGGTGGCCTCGGCGAAGGTCGCCGGGTCGACGAGGGTCGGCGTCAGCAGCTCGGCCGCGAAACGCGTCATGTCGGTGGCGGTGGAGTACGCCCCGGAGCCGGCGGGCCCACGCAGCTCGGTGGCGTCGAGCCCGAGCGGCTGGAGCACCGCCTGGCGCAGGTACTCCGGGAACGCGATGCCGCTGGCCTTGCCGATCGCCTCGCCGAGCACGGTGAAACCGGCGTTGGAGTAGATCCGGCGGGTCCCCGGCCTGGCCTGGACGTCGTCGGAGTCGAAGGCGAGGCCCGAGGTGTGTGCGGCGAGGTGCCGGATCGTGGCGCCCTCGGGCCCGGCCGGCTCGTCCCACTCGATCGCGCCCTCCTCGACCGCGATGAGCACGGCGTAGGCGGAGAGCAACTTGGTCACCGAGGCGAGGCGGAACTCCCGGTCGAGGTCGCCCGCGGTCGCGCGGACCGCGCCGTCCGCCCCCACCACCGCGGCGGCGACGTGATCGACGGGCCAGTCCAGGACGGCGCGCGTGGCGCGGGCGAGATCCACGGGTCGAGGGTAGTTGCCCTCAGCCGAAGTAGTGCGGCACGTCGACCGCCCCGCCCTGCGCCTCGAACTCGGCGTGGACGGCCTCGCGGAGGGCCGGATCGGCGAGGTAGTCCAGGGCGGTGAGGGCGAGGCCGAGCGCACCGTCGCGCACGCCGGCGTCGCCCCCCGGGCCTCCCGCGGCCTCGGCGAACTCCACGGTGTGGAGCGCGGCCGTGGGACCGGAGATCGCCAGCATCGGGTGGATGGCGGGCATGCGGTGACTGAGGTTGCCCAGGTCGGTCGAGCCGGTGAGGAACTCCGGCACGACGCCCGGGGCGAGCGAGGTCCGGCCGCACTCGCGCTGGTTCACCGCCCACCGGCCGGCCAGCGTGCGGTTGTGCCGGATCGGCAGGTAGGCGGGCTTGTCGTCCCAGGTCAGCTCGACGCCGCAGCCGTGCATCAACGCCGCGCCCTCGGCGACGGCGGTCACCCGCCCGGCCAGGTCGCGCAGGGTGCCCGGCTCCGAGGAACGTACGTAGAACATCAGTGCCGCCCGGTCCGGGACGACGTTGGGGCGCGCCCCGCCGTCCGTGAACACCCCGTGCAGCCGGTCGCCCGGCGGCAGGTGCTGGCGCAGCGCCGCGATGCCGGTGTAGGCGGCGACCGCGGCGTCGAGCGCGTTGCGACCCATGAACGGTTGGGCGGCGGCGTGGGCCGCCACCCCGTGGAACACCATCTCGACCTGACGACGGCCGAGGAAGGGGTGCATGGCGACGTCGTGCGAGAAGGGGTGCAGCATCACGACGGCGTCCACGTCGTCGAACAGCCCGGCGCGGGCCATCGTCTCCTTGCCGCCCCCGCCCTCCTCGGCCGGCGTGCCGAAGAGGGTGACCCGGCCCGGTGCCCGCCCGGCGAGCGCGAGGTAGGCACCGACCGCCGTCGTGCAGATGACGTTGTGCCCGCAGCCGTGCCCGAGGCCCGGCAGGGCGTCGTACTCGGCAAGGATGCCGACGTGCGGGCCCTCGCTCCCCGCACCCACCCGCAGCGCCGTCTCCAGCCCGCCGACACCCACCTCGGCCTCGTGCCCGTGCCGCGTCAGCAGGTCCGCGACGGCCGCGACGGAACGGTGCTCGTCGAAGGCCGTCTCGGGGTGGGCGTGCAGGTCGCGGCTGAGTGCCACCAGCTCGTCGGCCACTGCGGCGGCGGCCTCGGCGACGCGTTCGCGCAGTTCGGCAGGGGCACCCGCGTGCGCGGAGTCCAGGGGTGCGGCGTCGGCAACCGCCCGTTCGGTCGCGGCCACCAGGGCGCGGAGGTACCCGTCGTCGGGCCGGACGGGTTCGCTGCGCACCTGCCGCACCCTAGGCCAGGATGACCACGTGGCGGAGGTGCGCACCGGGACGTCGGGCTGGCGGTACCCGCCCTGGCGCGGCGTGTTCTACCCGAAGGGCCTCGCGCAGCGCCGCGAGCTGGAGTACCTGTCCCGTGCGGTGTCGTCGATCGAGATCAACGGCTCCTTCTACTCGCTGCAGCGGCCGGAGAGCTGGGTGAGCTGGCGCGCGGGGACGCCGCCGGACTTCCTGTTCGCGGTCAAGGGCCCGCGCTTCGTCACCCATCTCAAACAGCTGCGGGAGGTGCGCACCCCGGTCGCCAACTTCTTCGCGTCCGGCGTGCTCGCCCTCGGCCGCAAGCTGGGACCGGTGCTGTGGCAGCTGCCCCCGCGCATGCGGTTCGACCCCGACCGGATGCGGGCCTTCCTGGAGCTGCTGCCCCACACCACCGCCGCCGCGGCCGACCTCGCGAAGGAGCACGACGAGCGCCTGGAGGGCCGCAGCCTGCTGGCGATCGACGCCGACCGCCCGCTGCGGTACGCGATCGAGGTGCGGCACGAGAGCTTCCGGGACCCGGCGTTCTTCGCGCTGCTGCGCGAGCACGGCGTCTCGTCGGTCGTCGCGGACACCGCGGGGAAGTGGCCCTTCCTCACCGAGGTCACCGCCGACCACGTCTACGTCCGGCTGCACGGCGACCAGGAGCTCTATGTCAGCGGCTACACCCCGGCGGCGCTCGACGCGTGGGCCGAGCGGATCCGGGGCTGGCTCGCCGCGGACCTCGACGTGCTCGTGTTCTTCGACAACGACGTCAAGGTCCACGCCCCCTTCGACGCGATCGCCCTCGCCGAGCGGCTCCGTCGGTGACGGCGCCGGAGCGCGACGTGCCCGTCAGGCCCAGCGCTTGTCGTCGATCCCGAGGGCGCGCATCTTGCGGTACAGCGTGGACCGGGCGATGCCGAGCCGTTCGGCCGCGGCCAGCTTGTTGCCGTCCGTGTCCGTGAGCGCCCCGAGGATCGCCTCGCGTTCGGTGCGCTTGAGCTGGGGTAGCGAGCGCTCGGCCACGGCGCGGCGGTGCTCGGCCGGCAGGTGCGCCACCGTGATGTCCCCGCCCATCGCCCGCAGCCGGGCCGAGCCGAGGACGGCGGCGAGCTCGCGGACGTTGCCCCGCCACTGCAGTGCCATCAACGCCTGCAACGCCTGGGCCTGCAGCCGCGGCGCCTGCCCGTCGCCCTGCGCCAGCAGGACCGGTGCGATGTCGGCGATGTCCTCGGGGCGGTGCCGCAGCGGCGGCATCTCGACCCGGGCGGGGAAGTGGTCGAGCAGCCGCGAGCCCGACGAGCCGTCCGCGGTGGCGACCACCCGCGCGGCCCGGGGCCCGTCGAGCAGGGCGGCGACCGCCGCGGCCAGCGGCTCCGGCGTGCGGTCGAGGTGGCGCAGCACGAGGGTCCCGGGCAGGGCGAGCCGGCGCCGCACCTGATCCGGCCAGCCGGGCTCGACCAGGGCGAGCGCGGCGTCGAGCACGGTGCGGTCCGGCCCGCCGATGCGCTCGGTCGCGCGCAGTTTGCCGACGCCGGCCTCGCCGGTGACCAGGACGCCGAGCCCCGAACGGTCCGCGGCCGCCAGCTCGGCCAGCGCCCGCCGCCAGGCCGCGCTGCGCCCGGGAAGGAGGTCGCCCTCGCGCGGCCGCGACGCGGCCGGACGGCGGTGCGGCGATCCGCTCGCCGGCCGGCGCAGCTCGACGAGCACCCCCGCCGGCCCGCCCCGCACCTCGCCGACGGTCCGCGCCCTGCCGTGGAGCACGACGTCACGGCTCAGCCGGACCTCCCCGGCGAACTCGCCGCGCCGGGTCATCGAACCCGACGCCCACTCCCACAGCAGGGCATGGTCGGCCGGGTCGAGCAGCGAGGCAGCCGCGGTGTTGGTGATGATGAAGTCCTGGTTCAGCGTGACCACCGCTGCCGAGGTCCGCCGGGACACCTTGAGGAACTCCTCCAGCAGCATCCGTTCGCGCAGCGACGACTCGGCGTACATCCGCGACTCGATCTCCCGCGACGCCGACAGCAGCAGCGGGGTCATCAGCCCGTTGGTGTCGTCGTAGCGGCAGCAGACGTCGAGCACCCCGACCAGGCGGCGGTGCACGGGATGCCGCAGCGCCGTGCCGACGCAGGTGAAGCCCTGCAGGTTGTCCCGGTAGTGCTCGGCCCCGGCGATCATGACCGGACCCGGTGACTCCAGGACGCTGCCGATGCCGTTGGTGCCGATGTGCTCCTCGCCGAAGTTGAAGCCGGGGGCGCAGAGCACCCGGTCGAGGTGCCGGGACAGCGTCTGGCCCTCGGCGCGGCGGTCGAGGATACGGGCGTCGGCATCGGCGAGGATGACGGCGGTGCCGCCGGTGAGCTGGTCGGCGAGCCAGTCCAGTACCGGGGTGGCGGCCGTGGTGAGCATCCGGTTGGCGCCGAGGAGGGGCTCGTACGGGACCGAGTCGGCGTCGGCCTCGACGCCCGAGAGCCGGCAACGTCGCCAGGACGAGGCGATCTCCGGTCGGAGCCCTGCGCTCGCCCGCTCTCCGGACAGGAAGTCCTCCCGGGCCACCTGGACCGTGCGCTCGCGCTCGTCGAGCGTCATCGGCACCACCCCTCCGTCGCGGCAGTCCGTCGAGTCAAGCACGGTGACCGGTGGCCCCGTGTCCGAGAACGCAACACACCTGCCGACCGTTCGGGTGATGTCGCGAAGTCGGACACTCTCGTCCCGGACCGGCCCGCATGCTTCCCGGCCATGGCGAGCGCGGAGTCCGCGGAGCTGCGGACGATCTACCAGAGCTGGACCGACCGGATGGGCGCGGCCCCCGAGATGGACCTGCCGACCTTGCGGAACCTGTTCGAGGAGTGGCACCTGCCCACCGCGGAGCCGACGGGGGTGACCTACGAGGAGACCGTGGCCGGGGGCGTGCCCGCCCTCTGGTGCCTGCCCCTCGACGCGGCGGACGACCGGGTGCTCCTCTACCTGCACGGCGGCGGCTTCGTCGTCGGATCCACGGCGACGCACCGCAAGATCGCCGGGCACCTGGCCAAGGCCGTCGGGGCCCGCGCCCTGGTGCTGGACTACCGGCTGGCCCCCGAGCACCCCTACCCGGCCCAGCTCGAGGATGCCGTCGCGGCCTATCGGTGGCTGCTCGCGGAGGGGGTCGAGCCAGGGCACATCGCGACGGCCGGCGACTCGGCGGGTGGCAACCTCGCGATCTCCACGGTGCTCAAGCTGCGCGCGGACGGCGACCCGCTGCCCGCGGCGATCCTGCCGATGTCCCCCTGGCTGGACATGGAGCACGTCGGCAAGACCCTCGACGCCAACGCCGACACGGACGCCCTGGTCAGCAAGGAGATCCTGCACGGGATGTCGGGGATGTTCCTCGGCGAGGGCGGCGACCGGCGGGACCCGCTCGCGAACCCGCTGCACGCCGACCCGGCCGGGCTGCCGCCGTTGTACCTGTGCGCCGGCGGCCACGAGACCCTCCTGGACAACGCCGAGCAGTTCCACGAGCGGGCCCGCGAGGCCGGGGTGGACTCGACGCTCGAGGTCGTCCCGGAGATGCAGCACGTCTACCCGTTTTCCGCGGGCCGCGCGCCCGAGGCGGACGCCACGATCAGGGCGATGGCGGCCTGGCTCCGCCCGCGCCTGGGCCTCGAGGAGGGGAACTGATGGACGACGACCTGGACCTGGTGATCGTCGGGGCGGGCTTCGCCGGGCTGGCGATGCTGCACCGCGCCCGCGAGTCCGGCCTGCGCACGCGGGTGATCGAGGCCGGCAGCGGCGTCGGCGGGACGTGGTTCTGGAACCGCTACCCGGGCGCCCGGACCGACAGCGAGTGCTACTACTACCAGCTCTCCTTCAGCAAGGAGCTCGTCGAGGAGTGGACCTGGTCCGAGCGCTACCCCGGCCAGCCGGAGATGCTGCGCTACCTGGACTTCGTCGCGGACAAGTTCGACCTGCGCAGCGACATCACCTTCGCCACCCGCGTGACGGCCATGGAGTTCCGCGAGGACGGCTGGGACGTCACCACCGACTCGGGCGAGCTGCTGCGGGCGAAGTGGGTCGTCACCGGGCTCGGCTTCCTCACCCATCCGCATGTGCCGGACTTCCCGGGCCTCGACTCCTTCGCCGGCGACCTGTACCTGACCTGCCGCTGGCCCGCGGAGGGCGTCGACCTCACCGGCAAGCGGGTCGGGATCATCGGCACCGGTGCCACGGGCGTGCAGGCGATCCCGATCATCGCGGAGCAGGCCGCGGAGCTGACGGTCTTCCAGCGCACCCCGAACTACGTCGTCCCGGCGCAGAACCGGCCGCTGGAGCCGGACGAGATCGCCGATCTCAAGGCCCGGCACTACGAGATCCTCGAGAAGGCGCGCAACCACTCGTTCGCCATGCCGTTCGATCCGGGGAACGGGCCCGCGATGGCGGTCGACGAACAGGAGCGGCAGCGGATCTTCTCCGACGGCTGGTCCCGCGGCGGCTTCCGGTTCCTGTTCGAGACGTTCGACGACCTCATCCTCGATCCCGACGCCAACGAGGCCGCCGCCGAGTTCATCCGCGCGAAGATCCGGGAGACCGTGCACGACCAGGAGGTCGCCGAACTGCTCTCGCCCCGCGGATACCCGTACTCGGGCAAGCGCCCACCCGCCGGGCACGACTACTACGAGGCCTACAACCGGGAGAACGTCACGCTCGTCGACGTCTCGGCGAAGGGCGCGCCGATCCGGGAGATCACGGCGACGGGTGTGCGGACCGCGGACCGCGACCACGAGTTCGACGTCCTCGTCCTCGCCACCGGGTTCGACGCCGTCACGGGCGCGCACACGGCGATCGACGTGCGCGGTCGGGACGGGCTGACGCTCAAGGAGAAGTGGCTGGACGCGCCGAAGACCTACCTCGGGCTGACCGTCGCGGGCTTCCCGAACCTGTTCATGATCTCCGGCCCGATGAGCCCGTTCGCGAACCTGCCGGTGTGCATCGAGAAGAACGTCGAGTGGATCGGCAACGCCCTCGACCACGCCCGCGCCCAGGGCCTGCGGACCGTCGAGGCGACCGAGGAGGCGGAGGCCGACTGGGGCCGGCGGGTCCAGGAGGCCGTCGAGCCGACGCTGCTGACGCTCGGCGAAGGCGTCCACTCGTGGTTCACGGGGGCGAACATCCCGGGCAAGGCGCACGTGGTGAACGTGTGGTTCGGCGGCGCGAACAACTACTTCGCCGCCTGCGACGAGGTGGCCGAGCGGGGCTACGAGGGACTGCGCCTCAGCCGCTGACCCGTGAGCGCCGGGCGCCGGCGCGCTCGGCGCTCACGGCCGGCCTCCGTGCATGGGACAGGAGCATCCGGCGGCCCAGCAGGACCCCGACGCCGGCGACCACCATCGCCGCCGCGGCCGCGAGCCACGCCGTGGTGAAGGAGGTGTGCGCGGCCAGGAAGCCGAAGCCGACCGGCCCGAGGAACCCGCCCGCGTACACACCGACCTGCACGATCGCCGTCGCCGCCGCGGGGGCCGAGGGATTCAGGCGCACCACGGCGAACTGCAGCAGGCCCGGCCACGACCAGCCGAGACCGAAGCCGAGGACCGTGCCGACGACCAGCGCGACCGGCCCTGGCACCGCGAGCAGCACGAGCCCGATCGCGCCGAGCAGCAGGCAGCCGGCGACCACGGCGACGTGCCCGCCGGTTCGCCGGTCGGCGAGCCAGCCGTGCAGCATCCGCATGAGCAGTCCGACGACGCTGCCGAGGGTCAGGACCAGACCGGCCGGGCCGGGGTCCACACCGCGGTCCACGGCCGAGGCCACGAGGAAGATGCCCAGCCCGGTCGCCGAGGCCGCACCCAGGCCGGCGGCTGCGCCGATGACCGACAGCGCGGCCGTGGCCCGGTCCTCGGGGACCGCCCGGTCCCGGGGGCCGGGGCCGGAGCCGAGCGGGGCGGCGGCGAGCGAGGTCAGCGCCAGCGCCGCGCCGATGACGTAGGCCCACCGCCAGCCGATCGTGAGCGCCACCATCGGGACCGCGACGCCGGCCAGCAGCGTGGCGAGCGGCACCGAGGCCTGCTTGACCCCGAAGGACAGGCCCATCCGCGCCGCCGGCATCGACCGGGCCAGGGTGAGGTTCGAGGAGAGCTGGCCCATGACGTTGCACCACGCGCCGCAGAGCAGGATCGCGACCAGCGAGGCGTAGTTCCGCGCGAGACCGGCGGTGAGCAGCATGAACGTGGCCGCGCCGAGCACCGCGATCCGACTCGTGCGGCCGGAGCCCAGGCGTTCGACGATCTTGCCGACCGGCAGCGACACCAGCGCCGAGACACCGAAGTACAGCGCCACGACCAGGCCGAGCCCCGCCGGGTCGAAGCCCAGCTCGGCCGAGATCTGCACCGCGAGCGCGCCGGTGAGGAAGATCGGCAGCACGGTCGAGGTGGTGATCACGACCGCGCCGGCTCCCACGCGGAAGGCAGACTGTTCGCGGCTCACGATGAGCAACGCTAACCGACCTCCGCCCGGGGTTCGGCGATACGTGACGAACTCGCCGGTCCGTCGGGTCGAGAGTGCCTACGCCCTCGCTGGGGTCAGCCGGCGCTCACGGGGTGGGGCGGGCCCGGAGCTCGAACTTCTGGATCTTGCCCGTGGAGGTCTTGGGCAGCTCGTCGACGATCTCGACGTCCCGCGGGGCCTTGTAGCGGGCGATCTTCGACTTCACGTGCTCGATCAGCTCCTCGGGCGTGGCCTCGCCGCCGGGAGCGAGCACGACGAAGGCCTTGGGCCGCTCGCCCCACTGCTCGTCCGGGACGCCGATCACCGCGGCCTCGAGGACCGCCGGGTGCGAGACGACGGCCTGCTCGACCTCGACCGTCGAGATGTTCTCGCCGCCGGAGATCACGATGTCCTTGGCGCGGTCGCGCAGCTCCACGTAGCCGTCCGGGTGCATCACGCCCAGGTCGCCGGAGTGGAACCAGCCGCCCTCGAACGCCTTCTCGGTGCCCGCCGGGTCCTCGTAGTAGCCGGTCATCACGTTGTTGCCGCGCATGACGATCTCGCCCATCGTCGCCCCGTCCCGCGGCACGTCGCGCATGTTCTTGTCGACGACGCGCACCCGGTCGGTCTGCAGCATCCCGACGCCCTGCCGGGCCTGCAGCCGCGCGCGCTCCTCGGGCTCGAGGCCATCCCAGGCACGCTGGTACTGGTTGACGGAGTAGGGCCCGTAGGTCTCGGTGAGCCCGTAGACGTGCACGATCCGGAAGCCCATCCGCTCCATCTGCAGGATCGTCGTCGGGCTCGGCGGGGCTCCCGCGGTGGTGACGACGAGCGGGTAGTCCAGCTTCGTCGCCTGCTCCGCCCGCATGATCGTGGTGACGACGGTGGGTGCCCCGTTGAGGTGGGTGACCCGGTGCTCGTCGATGAGCTGCCAGATCCGGTCTCCGCGGACCTCCCGCAGGCAGACGTGAGTGCCCCCGATGCCGGTGAGCGCCCAGGGGGTGCACCAGCCGTTGCAGTGGAACATCGGCAGCGTCCAGAGGTAGACGCTGTCCGGCGTGTGCGCGGAGTGCACGATCTCGCCGAAGGAGTTCAGATACGCGCCGCGGTGCGAGTACTGCACGCCCTTGGGCTTGCCGGTGGTGCCGGAGGTGTAGTTGATCGAGATCGTCGAGTCCTCGTCGGCGACCTCCCAGGGCAGCGGGTCGTCCGCGCCGCGGGCGAGCAGGTCGTCGTAGCGCACACCGGAGCCGATGCCGTCGCCCGGGCTCGCCGGGTCGACCACCGTGATGATCTCCTCGACGGTCTTCAGCTCCCGCGCCACCGGCTCGACCTGGGGGTACAGCGCGGCGTCGACCACGAGCACCTTCGACCCCGAGTGGTCCAGGATGTAGCGGATCTCCTCGGTCGACAGCCGTGTGTTGATCGCGACCAGGACCGCCCCGGCGAGCGGCACGGCGAAGTGCGCGACCAGCATCTCGGGCACGTTGGGCAGCAGGTACGCCACCCGGTCCCCGCGCTCGACGCCGGAGCCGCGCAGGCCGTGCGCCACCCGGGTCGCCTCCGCGGCGAACTCCGCGTAGGTCCGACGGCGGTCGTCGTGGACGATCGCGGTCTTGTCCGGGTACACCTCGGCCGAGCGGCCCAGGAAGCTCAGCGGCGTCAGCGGCGTGGTCCAGACGGGGTCCATCCGCCGATCCTCGCCGCTGGGTCCCGGGCCGGGCAACCGGTCGCGACTACTAGCTTGAGCTAGGCGCGAGACCACGAAGGGCGGCGGCCCCGCCCTTTCGTCGCATCAGGATGCGCTGACGTGTTCAGGTTCCGAGGAACGATCCGTCCGCTATCGTGTCAGTGATGAGTGACAGATCGGGAGGTGCCGTGGACGCGAACCTGGCGTTCGATGCCCTGGCCGATCCTGTCCGGCGAGAAATCCTCGGCGTGCTCGCGGCGGAGGACGAGTGCAGCGCGGGCGCGATCGCCGCGCGCATCACCAGCGTGGGGCGCACCGCCGTGTCGACGCATCTCAAGGTGCTGCGCGTCGCCGGCCTGGTCGGGGAGCGTCGCGAGGGCCGCTTCCGCTACTACTCGATCGACCCCGCGGGCTCGGCGCGAGACGTCCTCACTCTGCTCCACCAGGTCTTCCGCGCCGGCCTGCAGTCGGTGAGCGACGCCGTACCGGACGAAGAGCCGCGAAGTCGGCACGCAGTGCACGGTCCGGGCACTGCCTGACAGGCAGAATCTGCCGCTTCCGCACACTTCTGGGGGCCCGATGTCCGTCCTCACGCTGACCGCGCGGGAAGAGGTCTCCGCGCCACCGCGCGTCGTGTTCGGCCTGTTCGGCGCGGGTGCCGGCGCGGGCTGGGTGTTCGACGCCCTGTGCGACCGGGTGGCTCCCGGCGCGGCGGTGACACTGCGCGCGCCGCTCGACCCGGACTCCGCGCCCGTCGAGATCCTCGGCCGGATCGGCGCGGTCGCCGCGGGCCGGTTGATCGAGATCGTCCACGACCAACCGTGGCGGGGCCGCACAGTGTTGCGGTTCTCCGCGCACGGCACCGGGACGCAGGTCCGCCTGCAGTCCGAGCTGGACCAGCAAGGACTGGAGTGGCTGCTGCGGCGGCGCGGACACGTCCTGCGCAACGCCCCGTGTGAAAACCCGGCGCTCGGCCTGCTGACCTCGAAGTCCGGGCCGGGCAATCTCTTCGCCGCCGCCTCGGACAACATGGCCGCGCTCGCCCTGGAGGGGATCAACGCCGACGGCGGGCTGCGTGGCCGCCCCGTCGACCTCCTGATCGGCGACGACGCCACCGATCCCGCCACCGGCGCCCGCGAGGCCCGCAGGCTCGCCGCCGCCGGCTGCCGGACCATCCTGGTCGCGACGACGTCGGCCACCTTCGTCGCCGTGTCCCGGGCCATGGCGGACGCCGACGTCCTGCTCGTGCAGACGCTGATGAACGAGGGCGGCCTCGCCGGGGGCCTGCGGATCCAGCTCGGTGAGCGGCCGGCCGACCAGCTCGCCGCGGCGGCCGGCCCGATGATGCAGGCCGCGGGCGGGCGCCGCTGGTTCCTCGCGGGCAACGACTACTGCTGGCCGCGCGGCACGCACACGGCCGCCCGCGACGTGCTTCCCCGGCTCGGCGGGCGTCTCGTCGGCGAGCGGCTGACGCCGCTCGGGACCAGCGACTTCGCGGGGATCATCGAGGCCGTCGAGCGGTCCGGCGCCGACCTCCTGCTGTCCACGTTCGTCGGCGCGGACGCCGCCGCGTTCCAGCGTCAGTGCCACAACCGCGGCCTCCATCAGCGGTGCCTCACCCTCGCCCCGGCCATGGACGAGTCCACGCTCGCCCGGATCGGCCCCGAGGCCACGAGGGGCCTGCACACCGTGTCCGGCTACGTCGAGTCCCTGGACACCGAGGGCAACTCCACACTGCTCAGCCGCTATCGCGCGCGCTTCGGTCGGTGGGCACCACCGGTGTCGACCTTGAGCGAGTCCGTGTTCGAGGGTGTCCAGATGTGGTTCGCCGCGGCCGTCCGCGCGGGCACCGACGAGCCGCACGCCGTGGCCCGTGCCATGCACGACGTCCGTGTCGAGCTCCCGCGCGGCACGGTCACGCTCGACGGCAACGGTGTCGTCGGTCAGCGGATCCACGTCGCCGAGGCGGTCGGGACCGACCTCCGCGTCGTCACCTCCTCGTAACAAGTCAACATGTCGCGAATCGTTGACATGACGGACGCGCCTCCGTAGATTCGCCGGCATCTCGTCCGCTGATGGAGGCTCCATGGCTGTTCCCACACCCGATCCCGCGCGGCTGGCCGAGCTGGGCGCCGACCTGGGACTCTCCGATGCCGAGCTCGCCGAGTTCGCGCCCGCCGTCACGGCCACGTTCGCCTCCTCCGACGCCGTGGAGGCGCTCTACCTCCGCACCGCCCCGTCCGCTCCCGTGCGGGACTGGCAGGCGGGCGAGCACCCGCTGCACGCCTGGGCCGTGACCACCGAGATCCGCGGTGCCACCGACGGCCCGCTCGCCGGGCGCACGGTGGCGATCAAGGACAACGTCTCGGTCGCAGGCGTGCCGATGACGAACGGGTCGGCCACCGTCGAGGGCTTCGTCCCGACGCGGGACGCGACCGCGGTCCAGCGCCTGCTCGGTGCGGGCGCGGTGATCACCGGCAAGGCGGTCTGCGAGGACCTCTGCTTCTCCGGTGGCAGCTTCACCTCGACGCCGCACCCCGTGCTCAACCCGTGGGACCCTGCGCGCAACGCCGGCGGCTCGTCGTCGGGCAGCGCGGTGCTGGTCGCGACCGGCGAGGTCGACCTGGCGCTCGGCGGTGACCAGGGCGGCTCGGTCCGGATCCCCAGCTCCTTCTGCGGGACCGTCGGACACAAGCCGACGTTCGGCCTGGTGCCCTACACCGGCGCCTTCCCGATCGAGACCACGATCGACCACCTCGGTCCGATCACCCGCACGGTCGCCGACGCAGCCCTGATGCTCGACGTCCTGGCCGGGCCCGACGGCCAGGACCCCCGCCAGCCGACGTCGGTCGACCCGGTGGATCACTCCGCCGCCCTGGCGGAGTCCGCCGCCGGCCTGCGGGTCGGCGTCGTCACGGAGGGGTTCGGGCACCCGAACTCCGATCCGGACGTCGACGCGGCGGTGCGTGCCGCCGTCGAGGTCCTGCGCTCGGCGGGCCTCACCGCCGAGGAGGTCTCGATCCCCTGGCACCTCGACGCGATGCACGTCTGGAACGTGATCGCGACCGAGGGGGCCGCCCACCAGATGGTGGACGGAAACGCCTACGGGATGAACTGGTCCGGGCTCTACGACCCGGAGCTGATCGCCCATTACCGGCGCGGACGTGCCGAACATGGTGCCGAGCTGTCCAGGACGGTCAAGCTCGTCGCGATGTCCGGCAGGCACACGTTCGCGGTGGGAGGCGGTGCGTACTACGCGATGGCACAGAACCTCGTGCCCGAGGTGCGCGCAGCCTACGACGCGGCGCTGGCCGAGCACGACGTGCTGGTCATGCCGACGCTGCCCTACACCGCCCGCGAGATCCCACCCCCGGACGCCGACCTGGGCACCTACCTCGACACCGCGCTGTCGATGATCGCCAACACCGCCCCGTTCGACGTCACCGGCCACCCGGCCTGCAGCGTCCCCACGGACCTGGTCGGCGGGCTGCCCGCCGGGCTGATGATGGTCGGCAAGCACTTCGACGACGCGACCGTGCTGCGCGTTGCACACACCTACGAGCAAGCCCGGGGCGGGTTCCCCGCGCCCCGGGCGACGACGGGAGCCTCTGCATGAACGGCGTCTTCGATCTGGGCGGTACCGACGGGATGGGCAAGGTCCAGACCGTGGAGAACGAGCCGGTCTTCCGCGCCGAGTGGGAGAAGGCCGCGTTCGCCATGTTCTCCAACTGCTTCCGGGCGGGGTTCTTCGGCGTGGACTCCTTCCGGCACAGCATCGAGCAGATGGAGCCGGCCGACTACCTGCTGTCCAACTACTACGAGCACTGGGTACACGTGGTGGAGTCGCGCGGTTCGGCGAAGGGTGTGATCGACCTCGCCGAGCTCGAGCAGCGCACCAAGTTCTACCTGGAAAACCCCGACGCACCGCTGCCCCGGCGCGAGGACCCGGAGCTGCTCGCGTTCGTCGACGCCGTCGTGAAGAGCGGCGCACCCGCGAACCGGCCGACGGACAAGGTCCCCCGGTTCAAGGTCGGCGACCGGGTCACCATCGGTGCGGACAGTCCCCGCGGGCACACCCGCCGTGCCCGGTACATCCGCGGACGCACCGGGGAGATCACCGGCGCCCACGGTGCGGCCATCTACCCGGACAGCGCCGGCAACGACGGACCCGAGGCCCCGGAGCACCTCTACACCGTGCGCTTCACCGCCGAGGAGCTGTGGGGCCCGGAGACCGCCGAACCGAACAACACCGTCTACTTCGACGTGTGGGAGCCCTACCTCACCCTCGCGTCCTGAGAGGACCTCCGATGGCTCAGCCCACCGACACGCCCCTGCGCACGCAGGAGGAGATCACCGCTCGGGTCAAGGCCCTCGAGGCCATGCTGATCGAGAAGGGGATCATGACCACCGAGGCGATCGACCGCCTCGCCGAGATCTACGAGAACGAGGTCGGCCCACAGCTCGGCGCACAGGTCGTCGCCCGCGCCTGGACCGACGCGGAGTTCAAGGCGCGGCTGCTCGCCGACGCCTCCGCGGCCTGCGCCGAGATGGGCATCGGCGGACTGCAGGGTGAGGAGATGGTGGTCGTCGAGAACACCGACACCGTCCACAACGCCATCGTGTGCACGCTGTGCTCCTGCTATCCCTGGCCGGTGCTCGGGCTGCCGCCCAACTGGTACAAGGCGCCCGCGTACCGCTCGCGGATCGTCCGTGAGCCGCGGAAGGTGCTCGCCGAGGACTTCGGTTTCCCGATCCCGGACGACGTCGAGGTGCGGATCTGGGACTCCAGCTCCGAGCTGCGCTACTGGGTGCTGCCGCAGCGCCCGGCCGGGACCGAGGACCTCGGCGCGTTCGAGCTCGCCGCGCTCGTCACCCGGGACTCGATGATCGGCGTCGGACCGGTGGGTACCCCGTGATCCGCCCGGACGCGACCGAGCTCGGGGACGCCCGGCGCCGGGTCGAGGCCCTGGTCTGCGACCTGCCGGGCGGCGGGGTGGACGAGCGGATGTTCGCCGAGCCGTGGGAGCTGCGCGCGTTCGCGATGGCCGTCGCGGCGTACCACAACGGCAGGTACGAGTGGAGCGAGTTCCAGCTCTCCCTGATCCAGGCGATCAAGCAGTGGGAGGCGGGCGGCGCCGGTGAGCCGTGGAGCTACTACGAGCATTGGCTGACGGCGCTGGAGACCGTGCTCGCGGACAACGGCGTGCTCTCCGCCGCCGACGTCGACTCCCGCACCCGCGAGGTCCTGGCGATCCCGAAGAACGCGAACCACCACGAGGCGCACCGCGAGCCCGTGGCCGTCTCGCCCGCTCGCGGGTGACCGACCCGCCGCGCGGCACCTGTCCCGGTGCCGCGCGGCACCCCGGAGGTGGCGGTGGAACAGCGGGTCCGGGACCTGCCCGGCTGGCAGGACCTGATCCGGGACCGGTTCGTCGCGCTCGACATCCGGCCCGGCGACGGTCCCGGCGTGCGCGGACGGGTCCGCTCCCACGCCGTCGGGCCACTGGGGGTGGCGGACGTGCGGTCCGTCGCACAGACCTTCCGGCGTACCTCGGGCCTGATAGCCCGGCACGGCGAGGACCGGCTGCAGGTCGGGCTCGTGCGGGCCGGGGTGGTCCAGCTCGACCAGGACGGCCGCGAGGCGCGCGTGGCACCGGGCTCCTTCGTCGTCTACGACACCACCCGCCCCTTCAGGTGGACGATGGCCGGCGACTGGCGGATGGACGTCTTCACCTGGCCCCGGGACGCCGTGCCCGTGGACCCGCGCCGGCTCCCTGCGCTCACCGCTCTGCCCGTGCGCGAGGGCGCGAGCGCGCTCGTGGCCAAGGCGGCGTTGACGGAGCTGATCCGGACCGGACCGGTCGCCGGGGCCGAGGGCAGGCTGCTCGCGGACCGGGTCGCCGAGCTCGTGCTCGCGGCGGTCGGTCTCCATGCTCCGTCGGACCTGCTGCGGCAGGTGCTCGACTTCATCGAGCTGCGGCTCGACGATCCCACGCTCTGTCCCGCCGTGATCGCCCGGGCCTGTCACCTGTCGCTGCGCAGCCTGCACCGGCTCTTCGCCGACCATCCCCGCAGCCTCGCCCGCTGGATCCGCTACCGCAGGCTGGAACGGGCGCGGGCCGAGCTCACCGCGTTCCCGGAGCGGCCCATCGCCGTCCTCGCGGCGCGGTACTGCTTCTCCGAGCCCACGGTGTTCGCCCGTGCCTTCCGCGACGAGTACGGCTGCAGCCCGCGGGACTTCCGACACGGCACGCAGGGTCGGGTTCCTGGCGCGCAGCGCACACGCGGCGTCTCGCCGGGTGCCTAGCGTTCCGGCTCACCCGAACCGGCAGGAGCGCACATGACCATCGAGTCCGCCATCGACACCCACCTGCAGTGCCCCCGCAGCCTGTCCCGGCGCGTCGCCGACGACTACCAACCCCCGTTCCCGATGTTCGTCGCCCGCGCCGGGCGGGACCTCACCCAGGTCGTGATGGCCTACCTCGGCGTCCAGTGCACCGAGGAGCACCGGGACGAGGCGCTGCAGACGCTGCGACACCTCGTCGGCTCCTTCGCCGGCGCCGACGCCCCGGCGGAGTACGACGTCACCCACCACACCGACGCGCAGGGGTACGACAACTACATCGCGGTCGGCTACTGGCGCGATCCCGCCGTCTACGAGCGCTACGCCGCGGGCACCGAGGCCTGGTGGGCCTCCGACGACCGGCTGAGCGGTGACGTCGGCGTGTTCCGGGAGATCGTGCGGCCGCGGGCCGACCAGTTCGAGACGCTCTACGCGTTCACTGAGGACTTCCCCGGCGTCGGCGCGGTGATGGACGGGGTGAGCGGGGAGATCCTGGAACACGGCTACTGGGGCTCGATGCGGGACCGGGTGCCGCTGTCACAGACGAGCCGGATGAGCGCCGAGGGGGCCCTGGCCGCGTCGGGGGAGGGCCGGGTCGTCGTCCGGGCGCACGACAACCTCACCCTGATCCGCTCCGGCCAGGACTGGGCGGACGCGGGCCCCGAGGAGCGGGAGCTCTATCTCGGCGAGATCGAGCCGGTGCTGCGCGCGGGCATGGACTTCCTGCGGGACCACGGCGCCGAGGTGGGCTGCTACAGCAACCGCTACGTCCGCTACTGCGACCTCGACGGCAACCCGATCGACAAGAGCTACGACATCGGCCACTGGCGCTCGATGGACCTGCTGGAGCGCTGGTCCGAGTCCCACCCGACGCACCTGCGGATCTTCACGACGTTCTTCAGGGTCGTCGCGAGCCTGGAGAAGCTGCGGCTCTACCACGAGGTCTCGGTCTTCGACGCCCACGACCAGTACTACGAGTACGTCAACTGCCACGCCGCCACCGGGCTGCTGCGCGATGCAGTCGCTCCGACCGAGGGCTGACAGGGAACCCGGCGCCCGCTCGGCCCACCTCTCACGCCCCGCTCGTCCCAGAAGGACACATGAGCAGCAGCCACGAGCGGTACCGTGCCGCGCGGGACGTCCTGCTGGGCGCCCGCGGGAACGAGAACGCGGTCGCCGAGTTCGAGTGGCCCACCGTCGACGCCCCGTTCAGCTGGGCACATGACCGGTTCGACCCGATCGCCGACGGAGTCGACCGGACCACCCTCGTCATCGCCGAGGAGGACGGTTCGGTCGCGCGTTCCACCCTCGACGAGATGCGCCGCCGGTCGAACGGCGTCGTCCGCTCCCTGGCCGGGGTCGGTGTCCGGCGCGGGGACGGTGTGCTGTTGATGCTGGGCAACCAGGTCGAGCTCTGGGAGGCGATGCTGGTGGTCATGAAGCTGGGGGCGGCCATCATGCCCACGACGACCGCGCTCGGGCGGCGGACCTGCGCGACCGCATCGCCAGGGGCGACGCCCGACACGTGATCGCCGGCCGGGCCGATGTGGGGAAGTTCGCCGACGTCGAGGGGCTGACACGCGTCGTCGTGCGAGGAGAAGCTCCGGCGTGGGAGCCCTTCGGCGCAGCAGCCGACGCGGGTTACGTCCTCGGCGTCCAGCCCCGCGGGTAGATGATCAGGGCCTCGTTGGCCGCGGCGCCCGCCCGCGGGTCACTGTGGAAAGGGTCGAGTCCGACTTCGTTCTTCGCGGTCTGGAAGCATTTCTCGATGGGCCGAGCGGGTGCCGGCGACCAGGATGAGGTCGGCGCCGGTGGTGCCTGGCGGGCGGCGCACAGGTAGTGGGCCAGCTCCGGCTCCGTGCCGGCCTAGCTGCTCAGCGGTGAGGATCTGGCGGCGCACCAGCAACCAGCGGCCGCCTCCCGGCAGCGTTCCCGATCCGAGATCCAGGACCGGGGCAGGTAGAGCTCGCGGTCGATCAGGGTGCGGCCCTTGCCGGTGGCGTAGGCCAGAAACACCCCGAGCTGGCAGTTCTCCATCCGCCCCGCGGTGCCGGAGTACTGGCGCTGCACACCGGCGGACTTGCTGCCCCTCTTCAGGAACCCGGTCTCGTCGAGGATCAGCACCCCGCCCGGCTCGCCGAGGTGCTCGACCACGTGGTCCCGCACGTCGTCACGGACTCCGTCGGGGTCCCAGGTGGCGGCGTTGTGGTGCCGCTGCCTCCCATCCGGGGTCGAGTCGCCGGCCACCTCGGCCAGCGTCCACTCGTTCTTCCCGGCCAGCGGGGCCAGCAACCCCCGCACATACGCCCGCGCCCGCCACCGTGGCTCCGCACGGAAGAACCGGCCAGCCAGCAGCCCGAACAACCCGTCCAGGCCACCGGCCCACGCCTCAAGATCCTCCGACGACTTCGCAAGATCGAAGCCGATCGGAAGATCACACAGCGAACTGCGGCTAGCCTCCTAGCCCTCGAGGGTGATGGCGGCCTTCGGGCAGGCCCGGACCGCCTCCTCGACCTTGCCGCGCAGTTCCTCCGGCGGGTTCTCGTCGAGGATGTAGAGGAAGTCGTCGTCGCGCACCTCGAACACCTCCGGTGCGGCGGCCATGCACAGCGCGTTGCTCTCACACAGGTCGAAGTCCACGTGAACCTTCATGGCGTCAATGGTGGACCCGCGGGGCCGGTGGCGGGTGACTCAGGACACCCTTTCCTGGACGTGCTGCCCGGCAGGCGCGGCGCGGCCGCGCGCGTGCTCGGGCAGGAGGAACTGCCGGCCTCCGTACGGGCGGCTGCGGCGGCCTGGACGGCGCCGGCCAGGGCGAGCGGGGCGGGCACCGGTGGCGTGGTGACGGGCGTCCGGGGCACGCCCGCGGAGCGGTGCAGGGCCGTGGGCCAGACGGGTGGGGCGGCATGCTCGCCGCCGGGCTCGGTGGCCGGCGCGACGTGGAACTCGGCGGCCAGCACGGGGGCCGCCGGCGGCCCGGTGTCGACGACGAGCGCGGCGCCGGCCAGGCCACCGACGGCCGCCACGGCCAGGCCGGCCGCCAGCAGCGCGGGCAGCCGTGCGCGGATCGGGTGACGCATCGGAGGCGGAGTCCTCTCCGGTGGGGTGCGACGGGCGTGGGGGAGCGTGCCGTCGCTCCCTCATCGCGGCCCCGGGACCCGGGTGTTACACGTTCGGGTGAACGGCGCGATCGTGCCGCCGAACGGGCGGGGGCGGGAGGCGCTCGTGGTCCACGTCCGGGCAGCGGAACGATCGGACTCCGACCGTTCGCTGCCGGACCGCGGATCACCGGCCGTTCAGACCGTGCCGGTCAGGCGGGCGTAGACGACGACGTTGTCCGCGTAGGAGCGGGTCGCGCCGTCGAAGGCACCGCCGCAGGTGATGAGGCGCAGCTCGGCACCCGGGGTGTCGCCGTAGACCTCCTCGGTCGGGAAGGCGGACTTCGCGTACTGCGCCACCCGGTAGGTGGTGAACAGGGCGGTGGTGCCGTCGGCGCGGGCCACCCGGATCTCGTCGCCCACGGCCACCGCCGACAGGCGGGTGAAGGTGCCGGGCACGCCGCCGTAGTCGACGTGCGCCGCCAGTACCGCCGGCCCGGTCGCACCGGGCGTCGGCCCGAGGCCGAACCAGCCGACGGTCGTGGCATCGGCGGGCACCTCGAGGGCGCCGTCGGCGGTCAGGCCCAGCTTCACCAGCGGGCCGGACGCGACGCCGATCGACGGGACCTGGAGCCGCTCGGGCACCGACGCGGCCAGGGGGGCCGTAGCGGCGGGAGCGGCCGCAGCCGGGATCGGCGGCGCCGGCCGCTCGGTCTGCGCCGCCTCGGGGCCGCTGCAGCCGACGAGGACGACCAGGGCGGCCCCGGCGAGGAGGCCGGCCGCGAGCCGTCGGAACCGGCCCGCGGGCGACGGGATCCGGGTGGTGCTCATCGGAGGCCGGCCCCGCCCGTCGCGACGCCGCCGACCGGGAAGACCGCGACCTGGCGGCCCTCGGTGCCGAAGTGGTCCTCGCAGGCGACCCCGTCGGAGTCGGCGTCGAGCCGCTCGGGGTCCGAGAGGTCGGCCAGCAGCACGGCCTGGGCCTCGGCCTGGGTGGCGAAGTCGGCGCAGTCCCGGTCGCCGGTCACGACGACGGCGGCCTCCTCGACCGTCGTCGCGTCGTCCTCGTGGGTCGTGGCCTCGCGGTCCCCGCCGCGGCCGTCGGCGTGGTCGCGGTCGTTCCGCCCGCCGTCCCGGTGGTCGTTCCGCCCGCCGTCCCGGTGGTCGTCCCGGCCGCCGTCCCGGTGGTCGTCCCGGCCGTCGTTGCCGCGGTCCCGGCCGTCGTGGTCGCGGCCGTCGTGGTCCCGGTCGTCGCGGTCGCGGCCGTCGTGGTCCCGGTCGTCGCGGTCGTCGCGGTCGTCGTCGTGCGACGGGGGCGTGGTCGGCGTCGGAGTCGTGGTCGGAGTGGGGTCGGGCGTGGTGGTCGGGGTGGACCCGGGAGCGCCGTCGAGGGTCTCGCAGGCGATCCCGTCCCCGTCCTCGTCCAGGTTGTGCCAATCGCCGGAGCCGGCGGCCTCGAAGAAGTCCTGCGCCGCGCGCCAGGTGTCGAAGTCGGAGCAGTTCCGGTCGCCGGCCGCGGGCTGCGCCAGAGCGGGCGCGGTGGCGCCGAACAGCAGCGCGGCGGAGACCGAGGTCAGCAGCGTGGCGGTACGGACCAGGGAACGTGCGGCGGCACGAGTGGGCATCGATGTCCTCTCGACGGTGGTTCCGGCCGCCGGGCTTCTCGGCGGCCGAAACGTCTATCGCGAGAGATACCTCCGCATTACCCCGTCTCATCCATCTTTGGTACGTACGCGCACTACTCCTTGCGGAGCACCGGGCGGAGGGTGTCGAGGACCGAGGCGTCGTCGATGGTGGAGGGCACCGGCTCGTCGGCGCCGTCGGCGATGCCGCGCATGGTCTTGCGCAGGATCTTCCCGGAGCGGGTCTTGGGCAGCGCCGGAACGATCGCGACCTCCTTCAGCGAGGCCACCGCGCCGACCTGGTCGCGCACCATCTGGACCAGCTCGGCGCGCAGCTTGTCCTCGTAGCCCTCGGTGGAGGCGTCCACGCCCGCCTTGAGGACCACGAACCCGCGCGGGACCTGGCCCTTCATCTGGTCGGTGACGCCGATGACCGCGCACTCGGCGACGTCCGGGTGCGAGGCCAGGACCTCCTCCATCCCGCCGGTGGACAGCCGGTGCCCGGCCACGTTGATCACGTCGTCCGTGCGGCCCATGACGAACACGTAGCCGTCGTCGTCGATGCGGCCGCCGTCGCCGGTGAGGTAGTAGCCCTCGAATGCGGACATGTAGGACCGCACGAACCGCTCGTCGTCGTTCCACAGGGTGGGGAAGGCCCCCGGTGGCAGCGGGAGCCTGGCGACGATCGCGCCGTCCTCGCCGGCCGGCACCCGGCGGCCCTCGGCGTCGAGGACCTGGATGTCCCACCCGGGCAGCGGGCGGGTCGGCGAGCCGGGCTTGATCTCCAGCAGCTCGATGCCGACCGGGTTGGCCACGATCGGCCAGCCGGTCTCGGTCTGCCACCAGTGGTCGATCACCGGGATCCCGAGCAGCTCGGAGGCCCAGCGGTAGGTCTCCGGATCCAGCCGTTCCCCGGCCAGGAACAGGTACTTGAGCCCGGACAGGTCGTACTTGCGCGCGTACTCGCCGTTCGGGTCCTCCTTCTTCAACGCCCGGAACGCGGTGGGCGCGGTGAACATGGAGCGCACGCCGTACTCGGACATGACCCGCCAGAACTGTCCGGCGTCGGGGGTGCCGACCGGCTTGCCCTCGTAGAGCACGGTGGTCGCCCCGGCCAGCAGCGGCGCGTACACGATGTAGGAGTGCCCGACCACCCACCCGACGTCGGACGCGGTGAAGATCGTCTGCCCCGCCGAGACGTCGTAGACGTTGGGCATCGACCAGGCCAGCGCCGTGGCGTAGCCGCCGCCGTCGCGGACCACGCCCTTGGGCTTGCCGGTGGTGCCGGAGGTGTAGAGCACATACAGCGGGTCGGTGGAGCGCACCGGCACCGGGTCCGCGGGGGAGGCCTTGGCGACGGCGTCGGCCCAGTCGACGTCCTGCGGGCCCATCGATGCCCCGGCCTGCGGGCGCTGCAGGACGACCTGCTTGTCGGGCTTGTGCGCGGAGAGCTCGATCGCCTTGTCCAGCAGCGGCTTGTACTCGATCACCCGCGTGCCCTCGATGCCGCACGAGGCCGACACGACGACCTTCGGCGTGGCGTCGTCGATCCGCACGGCGAGCTCCTTGGCCGCGAACCCGCCGAACACCACCGAATGCACGGCGCCGAGCCGGGCGCAGGCCAGCATCGCGATCGCCGCCTCGGGCACCATCGGCATGTAGATCACCACGCGGTCCCCGACGCTCACCCCGAGGTCGCGCAGCACCCCGGCGAAGGTGGCGACCTCGTCGCGCAGCCGGGCGTAGGTGTAGGTCCGCTTGGTGTCGGTGACCGGCGAGTCGTAGATCAGCGCGGCCTGCTCGCCACGGCCGGCGTCGACGTGGCGGTCCAGCGCGTTGTGCGCGACGTTGATCTCCCCGTCCGGGAACCAGCGGTAGAAGGGAGGGTTCTCGTCGTCCAGGGCCTTGGTCGGCGCCGTGTGCCAGTCGAGCGCCTCCGCCGCCCGCAGCCAGAACCCCTCCCGGTCCTCCACGCTGGCCCGGAAAACGTCCTCGTACGCGCCCACACCGGCCTCCCGACCTCGAACGTCCTCGCGCTCCCGGCCCCGACCCTAGGCCGAACCGGCCTCGCGTGGGCGGTGAAACTGGCCCTTCGGTGAGGCGACGGAGGGTCATGAATTGCCGACGTAACGTCACCACTCGGATGGACGATAGGCCGAGCGGCAAGCGAAATCGTTCGTTCGGGTGAGGATCGCGCCCCGCCGGCAGGTACCGGTCGGGTGATCCGCTGTCGGCGAAGGGGTGTCGGTGAGCGCTCTGCACCGGTTCCGGGGTGGCCGGGGACTCGTGGCAGGCCTGGTGGCCGCCGCGGCCGTGCTCGGTGTGGCCGTCGCGCTGCTGCCGCTGGGATCGACCGGTGCAGCGGGCGCCGAGAGCGGCCCCGACCCGGTTCCGTGCGGGCCGGCCTGGGTCGCGGCGTGGCGCACCAGCCCGCTGGCGGGCGGGCCGGCGGACCTGGGCGGGCGCACGCTGCGCATGCTGGTGCGGCCGCAGGCCACCGGGTCCCAGGTCCGGATCCGGGTCTCGAACAGGTTCGGCACGCAGCCCCTGCGGATCGACGCGGCATCGGCGGCCGAGGCGGGTTCCGGGGCGGCACTCGTGCCCGGCACGGTGCGGCCGGTCCTGTTCGCGGGGGCGCCCGCCGTCGTCGTCCCGCCGGGGCGCGAGCTCGCCAGCGACCCGCTGGCCTTCGTCGCCCAGCGCGGCACCCCGCTCGCGGTCAGCCTCCACCTGCCGGTGGAGCCGGACCGGGTCGCGGTCCACCCCGTGGCGCTGCAGACCTCGTACGTCTCCGGGCCCGGCGACGTCGTCGACTCCGTCGATCCCGCGCCGTTCACCCGGGCGGTCTCCTCGTGGTTCGTGCTCACCGGGGTCGACGTCCTGGTCCCGCGGGCCGAGAACGCCGTGGTCCTCGTCGGGGACTCGATCACCGACGGGGTCGGCAGCGGCACCGACCGCGACGACCGGTGGTCCGACGCCCTGGCCGGGCGGCTGAGCGGCGGCCTCGCCATGTCCGTGCTCAACGCCGGGATCTCGGCGAACCAGCTGCTCGGCGGCGGGGTCGGGGAGGCCCCGGCGGCCCGGTACGGCGCGGACGTGGCCTCGGTGCCGGGCGCGGCGGACGTCGTCCTGCACATCGGGACGAACGACCTGGCCGCCGGCCGGGACGCCGGGGAGATCGTCGCCGGGCTGATCGACTACGCGGACCGGGCCCGCGCCGACGGCCGCCGGATCTTCCTCACCACGGTGACCCCCTCGACTGCCGGGGCGCACGGCACGCCGTCCGCCGTGGTGCAGCGGGAGGCGGTCAACCGATGGATCCGCACGTACGGACCGGCGCGCGCCGACGGGGTCTTCGACTTCGCGGCCGCGGTCGGCGACCCGGCCGATCCGACGCGGCTCGCGCCCGCGTTCGACTCCGGCGACGGGCTGCACCTCTCGGCGGCGGGGTACCAGGCGCTGGCAGCTGCCGTCGACCCCGCGCGGCTCACCGGTAGCCCGTGCCTGGCCGCGGACGACGCGACGAGGGTGCTGGTCTCGGCGCCGCGGTGAGAGGTCCGTGCCGACGGGTGCGCTGCGGTCCGGGCCGAGGGTCAGCGGCGACGGCGCAGGCGCAGCTGTGCCCGCCGGCCCGCCTCGGCGGCGGTGACGGGCATCGGCCCGGTCGGGGCGTCCTCCTGTTCCAGCCGCTCGAGCACCCATTCCCTGGCCAGCGCGCCGGGGGACGTCCCGCGCTCCTCGGCCACCCGGCGGAGCTGCTCGATGCGCAGCGCGGGTAGCCGGAGCGGGAAGACCTGGGCGCTCCCGAACCGGCCCGTGGTCTCGGTGGCGCCCGGCTCGACGTCCGGCGCGAGGGCGGCCAGGTAGGAGTCGAGCTCCGGGTCGTGCTGGTCCCGCTCGGGCCCCGCGGCCCTGCGAGGGGGCGCGCCGTGGCGCGACGGGCGTCGTTCCCGGAAGCCGGCCATGCGGGGAGGGTAGCGGCGAACCGTCACCCGGACGCACGAACGGCACCCCCGATCGGGGTGCCGTTCGGCCGTGGCGGGTCAGGCCAGGGAGTAGCCGGCCTCGGCGACCGCGGCCTCGATCTCCTCGCGGCCGATCTCGCGGTCGGCGGTCACGGTGACCGCCCCGCTGGCCAGGTCGACGTCGACCGAGCGGACGCCGGCGACCTCGCCGACCTCCTCCTGCACCGAGCTGGTGCAGTGCGCGCAGGTCATGCCGACGACGGTGACGGTGGTACGGAACGGGGTCTCGACGCTCATGGGGTGGGGGAGCCTTCCGTGCGGGTCGGTCTGCTGGGTCAGGACCTGACGAGGCGGGCGATGGCGTCGGCCGCTTCCTTCACCTTCGCCGCGCCCTCCTCCGGGTCGTTGCGGGCCGCGTCGACGACGCACCCCGCCATGTGGTCGGAGAGCAGCTCGAGCGCGAAGGACTGCAGCGCCCGGGTGGCCGCGGAGACCTGGGTGAGCACGTCGATGCAGTACACGTCGTCGGTCACCATGCGCTGCAGGCCGCGGACCTGGCCCTCGATGCGCCGCAGCCGGCGGAGATGGGCCTCGCGGGCGCCGGAGTAACCGGGCATCGCGTTCCTCCCTGTGTCGCCCGTGGTGTTCGCTCTCGCCCGGCCACCATACCCCTCCGGGGTACGAGGGGCGGGGTGCCTGCCGGGTGTTCGCTCGGTGCCGATCGTGTGACGCACCGTCGTCGCCCTCACCCGGGAAGGGGCATGCGGTGCCGGTCTCGGATGGGTAACGTTCCGGCCACGGCCACGGGGGTGGCCGCAGGGAGTGCGTCGGTCACGGACGCGGCGCCGGTCGGGGGATCGGCGGCCGCGCGTTCCACCGTGCCTGCCTCCGCCCTGGGGTGCCCCGGGTCGCCAGGGGTCGCGACCGAAGGGGAGATGTCGTTGAGTGGGATCGACAGCGTGCGGGGCAGTTCCGTCAACGGGCTCGCCAACGGCGGCGACGATCGGACCTCCGGATCCATCCCCGGTCCACGCAGTGCCGCCGACGCCTACCGGGTCTCCGACGACGAGGTGCAGCGCGCCCGGCTCGTGGTCGCGGAGAACTCGCAGGACCCGGACGACCTCCGGCTGCTGCTCGACATGCTCGGCCTGGTCTCCGCCAACCCCGATCTGCCCCCGCCGGTGTGCCGCTGAAGGTGTACCGCAGGTCACACGAGCCGCCGACCGGCCCGAACGGGCCGGATCGGCGGCTCGGCACCGCGTCTGACCTGCGTGAACGCCGTAAGTGGGGGGCGATTTGGGGCGGCGCGAGGGCGTGTCATATGCTTTCCTCGCTCCCAACGGACAGCCGTTGGAGGTCGAGGAACACCAGCGGTGATCCGAGCCCCCATCGTCTAGCGGCCTAGGACTCCGCCCTTTCAAGGCGGCAGCGCGGGTTCGAATCCCGTTGGGGGTACGGTAAGTGCATACAGCAAGGCCCAGTGGCGCAGTTGGTTAGCGCGTCGCCCTGTCACGGCGAAGGTCGCGGGTTCGAGTCCCGTCTGGGTCGCTCCACTCTCTCGGTTCCTCCGGAGCCAGGGCCAGGTAGCTCAGTTGGTACGAGCGTCCGCCTGAAAAGCGGAAGGTCGGCGGTTCGACCCCGCCCCTGGCCACACCTTCTCACCAGGCCCTTCTCTGAGCCTGGCTCTCCCCAAGACGCCCAGCTGTAGCAGTCGCTGTAGCAACCGGGTCATCCGATCCGCTCCTGCAGCAGCGCCAGAGCCTCGCGCTTGTCCTTCAACGACACGTGCGCGTAGATGCCGAGCGTCACACTCATGTCCGCGTGGCCGACGATCTCCTGGACCACGTGCGGCGGTACCCCGAGCCCGAGCAGCAGCGTCACGCAGCTGTGCCGGAGGTCGTGGAAGCGGGTTCCCTCGGCGTCGATCTTCTTGCGCAGCGGGTACCAGGATCGGCGCAGGTTGTCCGGCTCCAGTGGCGTCCCGACCCGGCTGGTGAACACGAGGCCGGTGTCCGTCCAGCCGAAACCCGCTTGCAGCCGTTCCTTGTGCTGGGCGATGCGGTGATCCTTCAACGCCTGGGCGGCGGCCGCGATGAGCGGGACCGTCCGTGCCGAGCTGTCGGTCTTCGGCGGCAGGAACTGGAGCCGGCCTTCGACCCGTTGCAGCGTCTGGACGATCTCAAGGGTGCCCTCCTCGAGGTCGACGTCGACCCACCGCAGCCCGAGCAGCTCGGCGCGGCGCATGCCGAGGTAGAGCGCCAGGACGTAGAGCGCGTGGAGCCGGTCGCCCTTCGCCGCGGTCAGCAGGTGCTTGGCCTGCTCCAACGAGAGGCCGCGGTTGATCCGGTAGCGCGGGGTCTCGACCTGCACGAGTTTGGCGACGTTGCGCGGGATCATCTCCTCCCGCACGGCGTTCTGGAGCGCGTTGCGCAGCACGGCGTGCACGAACTGGACCGTTCGAACCGAGAGCACGTGGTGGCAGCAGTCGCCGATGGCGCAACACTTCCGGTCTTCCTCGTCCCGCGCGGCGTCGGTCCCGTCCGCGCAGCACCGGCACTCGGTACGGAGCCTGGTCATCATCATCTTGACGTCCGGCGCGGTGAGCCGGTGCAGCTTCTTCCGGCCCAGGATCGGGGTCAGGTAGCGCCGGACCACGCCCTCGTAGCCCTGGTAGGTCTTCGGCCGGCGCGGCTTGACGATGTGCTCCAGCCAGTACGCGAGGTACTGGGCGACGGTCCAGGTCTGCGCGGCGACCGGGATGCCGGCGTCGGAGTCGGCGATCTTGCGGGTCAGCGCTCTGCGAGCCTCGTCCGGGTCGCGGCTCGACACCGTGATCCGCTTCCGATGACCCGTGGTGGTGAGGACGTAGGCGGCGCCGATCCACATGCCGTCCTGTTTGCGCTGATAGACCGAGCCCTGGCCGTTCAGGTTCTTGCCGGCCATCAGCTGGCCTCCGCGAGCTCGTCGACGAGCTCGGCGAGGGCATCGACCGGGATACGGCGGCTCCCGCCGATCTTGACCGAGCGCAGCCGGCCCGAGCGCATGAGGTCGTAGACCTTCGTCCGGCTGACCCCCAAGGCCTGGGCGGCCTCCTGGGCCGTCAGCAGCAGGCGTTCCATGACGTTCCCCTCTCAGCTGGTGATGGACAGTTCCTCGCGGGCGGTGAGCCGTTGCGCGCGAGCTTTGGCCGCCGCGGTGTTGGCGAGCAGGGCGTCGGCGGTGGTGTGCCAGCCGATGCCGGCGAAAGCGAGGGAGTTGATGACGACGGTGGTCTCGTCGTCGTCGAGATCCTGGCGCTCGTCCTCGGGGCCGGTGTCGCGGAGCTGGGCGCGTCGCCAGTCGCGGCGGGCCTGCCGGAGGGCACCGAGGGTGGTGGAGTAGCGGCGGCTCTTGGTGGAGAAGTGGCCGCCGAAGCCGAGCATGTGCGCCCAGCGGCGTAAGCGGCCGTAGCCGGCATTCCAGCGGCCGAGGGGTGAGTCCGGGTCGAGCGGATCGCCGCCGTCGCGGATCCACGCGTCCTGGACCTGGCGGACATCGGTGGGCGGGGTGCCGAGGTCCCAGCAGGCGCGGATGAGCCGGCCGGAGTGGGTGGACCGGACCCCGTGGATCCTTACGGTCTCCTCGTCCAGGCGTTTGGAGGCATGCCCGGTGATCTCGGTGGCCTTGGTGGCGTACTTGGCGAGGTAGCCGGCGACGGCGCCCGTGGTGATCTCGCCGCGGTCGTCGAGGTCGCGGACGGTGAGCCGGACCTGTCGGGGTTCGAGCTGGGCACCCCAGGCGATCTCCCAGCCCTGCTTGCGGTCCGGGTGCGGCGGGGTGGTGAACGACGTCGCGCGCATGGCCTCGGCGAGCAGCTGCGCGAGGTGCCCGGCACCGATGCCGAAGGGCGGGGCGATGATCTTGTCGAGATCGAGCGGGTCGACGCCGTCGAGCCGGACCATGGCGTGGATGTGCGCGACCCCGCGGCGCTGGAACTCGGCCACCTTGGCGTAGGAGAGCCGCAGACGGGCGCCGTAGCGCTCCCCGAGCCGGCGCAGGGCGCGGTTGGCGGTATTGGTGGTGCGGCGCCACAGCTCGCCGGCGTAGCCGTTCCAGACGGCCTGGTGGGCGTGGTCGTAGCAGTCCAGGCAGAGCGGCCGGCCCACCTGCGGGTCGTCGTCGCGGTGGCGGGTGCGACAGTCGAGGACGACGCCGTGCGGGCAGGTCTCGGGGGCGCGGCGGGGTCGGCACGGGCGGCCGTCGCGGTGGTGGGCGTGGACCGGGCCGAAGGAGGGGGCGGTGCCGGTGAGGAACACGCATGGGTGCTCGGCGACGGTGGGCGGGACGCCCTTGCCCCCGGCCAGCCCGGCGCGGACGAGCTGGAAGGTGTCGGCGCGGTAGGTCTCGGCGCAGGAGGGGCACACGGTGGCGCGGCGATTGCCGCAGGGCACGTAGATCACGCCGTCGGGCATGTCCGCGGTCGCGGTGCTGCCGATGATCCGCCCGGTCGCGGTTTCCACGCGGTGGATCTCGCCGGCGAGCCGGATCGGGTGCGAGCAGCCCGCGGCCGCGTTGATGTGGCCGCGCCACCGGTCGAAGTCGGGCGAGCCGGCCCGGCGGACCAGCTCGTCGACGAGCGTCTCCTGCGTGATGCTCATGGCCGGTGCGCCTCGCAGACCGAGCCGTGTCCGGCCCACCAAGCACGGCGCAGCAGAGAGGCGACCACGGCGATCGTCGGGACGTCCCAGCGCGCCAGCCAGTCGATGATGCGGTGGTCGTAGTCGCCGAGCGGGATGCCGTCGAGGTGTTCGAGCAGGGCGGCCCGGTTGTCGATGTGGATGCGGGACCGCCACTCGTCGGCGGTCTCGAAGCCGAAGATCTGGTGCCGCATAACGTCGGGCTGGTCGTAGGGCGGTCGCAGCCGCAGGGGCGGGACGTCGATCGGCTCGGTCATGCCGCGCTCCCGCTGTCCGGGTGGCCGGCGATGCGGCTGATCTCGACGTCGGACAGGTAGGCGCAGCGCATCCGGCGCGGGATGCCGCCCTCGGCGAGTAGCAGCCCGACGCCGGCCGTGGTGGGGTCAATCTGCGAGGCGTCGAAGCCGCGGGAGTGCCAGCCGTGCCCGAGCACGATGTCCGAGCTGGTCTCGGTGGTGCAGCGGAACGCGAGCCGGTAGCCGAACAGGTCCCGCAGCGAGGTCGGGATGATGTCCGCGGACGGGCGCTGAGTGGCGGCGACGACGATTATCCCGGCGGCCCGGCCTCGGGCGATGACATCGCGGAGCAGCAGCGAGAAGGTCTCGCGGGTGCGCTTGTCTCCGGCGGTGGCGGAGAAGTAGGCGAGTTCGTCGATCACCAGCATGATCGGCTGGTGGCCGTCTCCGCGGCTGATCTTCCGGAGCTTCCAGCCGTCGAGGTGGTCGTAGCGGGCGTCCATCTCGGTCTGCAGCTCGCGGAGCCGCTCGATCGCGTCGTCGAGCGAGGAGCCCACGAACACCTCGGCACGATCGCGCCACAGGCCCAGCTCAACGCGCTTGCCGTCCATCAGCCAGAGCCGGCAGTCGTCGGCGAGCGCGGCGTGGGCGACCAGGTTGTTCAGCGCCCCGGACTTGCCCGCGCCGGGCTCCCCGGCGGCCAGGAGGTTCTTGTAGATCAGCGTGATGTCGACCGGGCAGGCGTTCTCGTCGATGCCCAGATAGATCGGGTCATAGATCGACAACGGACCGAGCTGATGCGGGCGCCTACGCATGGCCGGCCTCCTCCAGCGGCGGGACCGGGACGAGGTGCGAGCGGCTCAGCGGCGAGACGACGGCAGGCCCGGTGAGCGGGTCGCGGCGGACGGTTTCGACCACGACGATCGCGGCCAGCCGTTGATTCGGGACCACCCGGGCGTCCCGAGCCCAGCCGGACACGGCGTAGTAGGACGCGGCTACCTCGATGTCCTGCGGGTCGATCCCGGCGCGGAGCAGCACCCAGATGCGTTCGCCGACCGGCGTCGGGCGGGCCCACAGCAGCAGCGGCAGGTTGCCCGAGTAGTTCATGACGCGCCGCTCCACGAAGGTCGAGCGCAGCCGGTGCCGGACCATGACCGAGTAGCCGCGGTGGACGAGGTAGCGGCGGGACGCCGGCCAGATCATGAGGACCAGGACGGTGCCGCCGAGAGTGGTCCCCGCGGCCCAGGTGGGCATCTGCTTGGTGAGCCAGACCCACGCGGTGAGCAGGAGGCCGAGGACGAGGAGCTCGGCGCGCCAGCGGATCACCAGCCCGAGGAGCCGGGCCGGGAGCGAGCGCTGCGGGCGGGTGAAGACCTCGAAGGGTTCGGAGCGGACGAGCCGGTCGGAGTGCGAGCGCACCATGAGCCGGCCCCGCTGCTTCGCGGTACGCATCACGCGCTCTTGGCGGCGGCGACGGGACGGACCTCGTCGGCGCGGTAGGCGACGCCGTTGCGACCGTTGTGTGCCCACGGCATCGCGACCAGCCCGACGAGGCTGACCGGCTGGCCCTGCTGCAGGTGCGGCGGCTCCGGCGCGGCGATGGTCACGGTGACGGTGTCGGCGCCTTCGGCGTCCATCACGACGAGCTGAGTGGCCCAGAGCGGGGCGCCGGTGCGGCGGTCGAGGCGGTGCACGCCGTTGTCGTCGAGACGGCGGTCGAAGGGACGGCCGACGGTGAAGGTCATGTGAGTGGTGTCGATCAGCAGTCGCACGGCTGGTCTCCTGTTCGCGTGGCACTGAGTGGTGCCTGACCAGGAGAAGCCCGGAACAGCGAAAGGACCCGGACAAACTGTCCGGGTCTGTTCTGGGAGGGGTTGCGCGGTGTGGGGGAGTGCTACCGCGTTGCCGCAGTGACCTGCTCGATTAGGTCCAGGATGGTCGACCACGGGAGCGGGCGACCGGGCGGGGCCTCCCGCGGCTCGTAGAGCGGCCAGACGTCCTCGCCGGTCACCAGGTGTACCCCAGCAGCCCTCAGGGCCGCCAGATGCGATTCCCAGGCGGGGTGACGAGTGTGCGCGGCGTTGACCCGCGGAAAGACGACCACCGGGACGACACCGCCCCCGATGGCCTCGTTGACCGTCGTGAGGGCCTGGTTGTCGGAGATCCCGAGCGCGAGCTTGGCGACGACGTTGGCGGTGGCCGGCGCGACGACGTAGCAGGAGATCGGGGGGTGCGGGCTCTTCTGGCCGGGCATCCGTGGGGAGCTGCGCACGAGGTGCCCGGTGAGCTGTTCGAGCTTGGCCGCCTCGCCGCTCTCCTCCAGCCAGGTCGCCGCGGTCGGGGTGAGCGTGATCGCGACGTCCCAGCCGCGCTCGATGGCCGGCTCGACGAAGTCAGCCCGGATGGTCTCGGCCCCGCCGGCGGCGCAGGCGATGAGCCCGATCGTTCCGCGACTCACGCCACCGCCCGGCAGCGCTGCGCGAACGCCAGCAGCTCGGACGAGCGCGAGCCGCCCGTCACCGGGGACCGCCGATGCATGTCCTTGACCATCTCCCGCACGGAAGCACTGTGCCGCACGAGAGCCGGCGCCCGCCTCTCGGCATTGAGCAGGAGGTCGAGGGCCTCTGTGTCTTTCGCGAGGTAGGACAGCGCCCGAGCGACGTCGATCATGTGCGTGACGCGCCGCTCGACGGGCAGGTCCTCCGCGCGGACCTTCTGCCCGTGCTCGGCGACCCAAGCGACGTCGCCGAGGTCGAGGCCGGCAGAGAGGCGGTGCAGCTCGACGTTGGTCGGGCCGAAGCCGGTTTGCCAGTAGTTCGCGTCCACCCCGAGCTGTTCTGCAGCCCGAGCAGCCCGCCCGAGAAGCTCCGCCGCAGTCGCTCGGTCCTGGTGCCGTGCCGCCGCGACTGCTGTTCGCAGGTGCAGCATGCCGAACAGGCTCAACGCCTCCGGGTCGCCGTCGGCTACGCGAGGAGCCAACCAACGCGCAGCCGTCTCGCCGAGGCTAAGCGCATCCTCGTACCGTCCAACCGCCAGGAGCGCGTGAGTTGCGGCGCGAGCCGCAGACGCAAGCACCAGCGGATCTCCGGACTCGTCGGCTGCCCGCATCGCACGCTCGGCTGCGATCCACGACAGGTCAGCCTCGCCGACCTTGCTCAGAGTCGTCGCCGCCAGGTGGTGCACACGAGCTGAAACTGCCCAGGACGTCGCGGAAGCTGCGGCCGACCCGCGAGCCTCCCGCTCCAACTCCTGCGCGTCGCGGATGAGCCGAGGGAGAGCAGCCACGACGTCACTTATTCGACCTGTTTGATAAGACGACCACGCGAACTCGATAAGTCTTCCGGACCTACCAGCTTCCGCGCCGCCAGTCCGCTCGCCGCGCTCAGAGAAAAGCGTCCTTGACAGTTGATGGGGAGACATCAATGCGTCGCGGATCGCCGGGATATCATCCCTTTCTTGCGCATCTTCAAGTAGAACAGGCTGGCCCATTAGGTCGGTTAGTGAAATCCTGAGAACGCGGGCGAGTGCAGTGAGAAGTTCGACGTTACGAAGTTGTCGTTCGCCGCGCTCAATTTTGCTGAGCCAGTCGGTCCGACGCCCTATCAGATTCGCAAGTTGCGTCTGGGTGTAACCGCGCCGAGCCCGGAAAAACGCAATGCGTTCGCCTATCGACATGGTGTCGCCAAGTCCACGCATACGTGAATTATACCGGGAAGGTTGCGATTTGCGCAATCACAGTTCCACCTCGACCTCGGTAGCGACAGGCAGCGCGGCAAGGATGGGGAACTCGCTCAATGTCTGCGTGTAGACCGGCAGGCCAGCTTGAGACCTAACGGTCACCAACAACGCAAACTCCAGCGGTGGAGCGGAATCTCGCGCCAACGTACCTCCTTCGCGCGATATCTGGCTAATGTCCAGCCGTGGCCGCCACAGAGATTTTGCGAGCATCGAGTCGTTCAAGCAGGCAAGGGTCTCCCACTTCCCATCTGCTCGCAGCGACGCCTCGGTCGCACGAGAGCCTTTCGACCGCGATACGGGGTTCTGACTTTGACGCCAACCGATCTTTAGGAGCTCAGCGACCTCCGCCTGATCATTGAGGATGTCAACCTTGCGCTGTGTCTTTGCGTCTTCAGGGTCTCGGAAGCTGTACATTGCTGCATGCGGTCGCAGAGTCGACTCCAAGCCGATTTTCGTATACTCTGCGGCTTCGGTAGGGTCGGTAGGGGAGAGGTACGACAACGTCCAGCGAATCTGCACCTTCCCGCGATCGAGCTGCTCAGGAACCGGGAGCTGGTAGGCGATCACCTCGCCACTTTCGATGACCCCTTGGTAAAGAACGGTCACTTCGTTAGCCGCGCAGTCGAGATTGCCTGCAAAATTCGAATGAATCCGCCCGTGCCCAACTTCCAACTTGGGTAGGACCGAATGTGGCTCTGCGAAGTGGGCAGCAAAAGCTCGCAACGTCGCTGCGTTGGATCTATCGCCGAGTTCAGTCGCTAGCTTCGCTAGATTATGAACAACAAGCGGCGCAGAGTAGCTGGTGCCGCAGTCGTACGTGATCCGGCCGTCGCTGTACATGCGGTTGAATGGATTTTCATCGGAACCGCCAAACGCAACAACGGAAGGTGAAATGCGTAACCCGGCGCGCCCTGGACCCACGGCACTGTAAGCCGGGCGCGTCCATTCCTCTGCGTGCTCCGAGGTGTCGCAAGCCCCGATAGTCAAGCCGTTCACCATATCGCCGGGAACTTGCACACGATTCAAGCCGAGCGCTTGATCGCTTTCGCCATTATTCCCGGCTGCGGATACGAAGAGGACATCGCGCTCGTAGGCTAGCTCATCGAGAACAGCAGTCCATCGGTGTGGCTCTTCGTCTTCAACGGCCACTTCTGGACCCAAGCTCAGATTTACGATCCCGGCGTTACTGTCCTCAACCTTCTCCTTTATCCGATCGAGCAGCCAGTACAACTCTGAGACATCCGTATCATGGCCGGGAATAGCGCGAAAATGCCGAACCTGCGCCTTAGGCTGATCAAGCTGCTGGCCAGGGGCGACCTCTCCGAAGAGGATCGCCGCCGTCACGGCACTCCCGTGGTGAAGGCAGCCTGGGGCTGGTGTCTTGCTCGTAAGATCCTCTGTCGATACCGCACCGCTGAACAGCGGTGAACTGCCGTCAACTCCTGCGTCGAAAACTAGGACCTCGGGCGCAGAAGGGTCTGGCGGAGGCGGAGGCGATGTATTAACCCGGGTAGCTGATCGGAGGCCGAATGCAGGAACAGGTCGAATTCGCGGCATCCGTCGAAGCGAGCGCAGCGGATTGAAGGCCGCAACAGCTTCGAGTTCGTCCTCGTGAAGGCGGACGGGAACGAATGTCAATCCGCCTACTACATCGGCTTGCTGCTCGATCACTTCTCCGCCGTGCCGGTTCACGAGCGCGACGAATTTCTGGTACGTGTCGGACGATAGGCGCCGTCGCGACGTACTAGAAGTGGAGTCGGGGTCCGGATGGAGAACAGCCTCGTAGAGGGTAAGGTCAACGGCGTTATCGGATGGCGCTTCAGGCGCACGGCCAAGAATCTCTTCTACAGTCGGGAGCCGCAGCAGCTCAAACTGACGCAGCTCATCAGCCGCCGCTTGCTCGCTACGAGTCCTGGGGCCGTTCTGTATGAGTAGGTTCAACCGGTCGAGTCCCCGCTCGTCCGATGCGACGATGAGTGTCTTGGTGGGCTGGACGCTCGATCCACTCGGTACGCGGAGCGTTCCCGTTGCTGGCCTCGACCCAAGGGGTACAAGATCGAGTAGGTCAGCTAGACGATCAGGGAAGTATGAGTTGGCGAGATAGTTCGGCAGTAGTTTGGCTTCGAACACGACTCGGTCTGCTCTCAGGTCGACAGAGATCGTGCGAGCCTGGGTAGCAAGAGCCGCCGTCTGCGAACCAAGGCGAGCTTGTGTCTGCTCAAATGTATACGGATGGTACTTCTCACCACCGCCCCGCGCTCGATCGACCACTTCGGCCATTTGCTCACCGTTGACGAGAATCCGACCACCGGTGCTCTGACCGCTGGGTTCAGTCATCCCTTACGATCCCCTGCTTAGTCCGTGGTAGCGGCTTTTGGTTCGCTCTTGTCGAGTAGAGCCTCGAACGCCGCCAATGACTTGCTGACGGTTGGATGTGTAATCCCCAGCAGCTCGCCGGTCCTTCTGAGAGAGTAGCCGAGCTGGCGCACAAAAATCCAGACCAGCCTGTCACGAGTCTTATGGTCGAGCGCCGCCGCTTCGCGAAGCCGAGTAGATGACCAAGCAACTAGGCGATCCTCTAGTCCCGCCGTTGAACCAGTGCTGATAATTGACTTCCGCGCGACTGCCTTGATTAGGGACTCGCAAGTCGAATGAGACTCACCCTCGGTTGCAACCGCGAGAGCTTCAACTGCACCTTCTGACAATCCAGCGAACTGGACGGTGGGAAGAGCCTTAATGAGGGCCAATCGTTCTAACGCGCTCGGTAAATCGAACTCGATAATTGTGTCAAACCGCCGCATGACTGCCCGATCTAATAGTTCGGGATGGTTGGTCGCGGCGAGGAGAATGCTGCTATTTGAACTGTGTTTGTGATCAAGCTGCTGCAGAAGGACATTAACGAGGCGCTTAAGCTCACCAACATCTGCCTCGTCAGATCGCCGTTTGGCGAGGGCATCGAATTCGTCGAGGAGGAGCACGCATCTATCTCGGCCCGCCTCTTCGAGTGCAGTAGCTAGGTTTTGGCCTGTCCGGCCCAGGTAGCTCGACATCATTGCTGCCAAGTCGACAGTTTTTAGTTCGAGGTCAAGTCGCGCAGCAATGTACGACGCCGAAAGTGTCTTACCGACGCCGGGTGGGCCAATCAGCAGGGCGCTTCGAGAAGGGCTCAAGCCAGCGGCTTCTAGGCTGGAATGAGCAGTCTGCTCGGCAATGAATTGGTTAACTGCCTCGGTCGTCCGAGCGTTAAGTATTGGTTGGTGAAGAGCGGGGCTACTGGTCCACAGCAGTCCCGACGGAGGGGTAGTGACCTCATCGGTGAGGCGGCGACGTCGAGGTGACGGAGCTTCTGTCTTGGTCGCGTTCGTGGGCGACGCAGCCCACCGCAGCCCAGCGCTAGCCGGTGTGGGGGCCGCCGTCAAGACGGCCTGTAGTTCAGCCCGCAGGGACTCAGGATGGGAGCTGTCGCGGGGCGGGGTTCGGATCAGCCGTCGGCAGAGTTGTCGGAGCCCTGCGCTGTCGGCTGCCAAGCCCACGCGCAGGACGTCAACGATGACCTTCTCTGTTGGATCAAGCTTTACCTGCTCGCCCCGACCGCCCATGGGCGCAGCTTACCAGAGCAAGCTGCGCCCTGACCAGGCTTTAAGTCTGTCGTGGTAACGGTACCACGTCGATCGCTCTACTTCTTACCAGTCTCATCGTCGTCGAAGTTCCACTGAGCGCGGACCTCGAAGGTTGCCTCGCCGGAAGCTTTGGTGATCAAGGGGATTCCACCCTCCGCGCTCAGGGAGACTCCGAAGGTCAGCTCAAGCTCATCAGGGCGGGCAGCTTTCAGGCCCGACGTCACCTTTGAGACGACCTGCTGGCAAGCCTGGACGATCGTGTCGCCCACCGCATCGAGGTCGATCAGATCGTCGGCGGCGGGTGGCCTTCGTCCGCGGAGCGCGCTGACGTCCGCGGCCTCACCGGGCACGACCTCGATCATGAACGCTGGCTTGTCATCCTCGCCACGGACTGCACGGTGCACTCGTTGCCTCCAGGAGTCGTTCTAGAGCTGGTGCATGATCGTGTCAGAGCGCCTACGGACAGTCGCGCGCGACACGTCTTCGGGAGGACTGGTATCGCTCCGGACGGTCGGTCGCTTCACAGACAGTGTCCGTCTCTGGCTGCGGAGAACTTTCTGTACGTCTTCAAGCCGGCCCTGGCGGGCCGGGGCGCAGCCCTCCATGCGCGCTCGGCCTTGCCGCTCCGCTCCCGGCCGGCGCGCCCGGGCAGCGCCAGGACCAGAACCGGGGGAGACGCAGAAGGCTCCGGGCCGACAGAAGCGCCAGCTCGTCCATGCCAATCGTCAACGACCGGGCCGACCGCATCAAGGCCGCTTCGCGCACCACGACACCGGCCCCGCCCAGGCTCCCGAGGATTGAGCACCCTGAGAGGAAGGGGCGGGACCGGCGCCGCGGTGTTCCAGCCTTGACACGGCCGACCCGGTCGATGAGGCGGCCAGGACGACGGGCAAGGCCCCGGAGTGAGCAGGTGGGAGAGCGCTAGGTCAGCGAGGTGCAGCTGTAGCCGAAGCTGTAGCAACGGGGTCGGTACCAGGCGCACGGATCGGGACGCCGATGCAGGTCAGCGGGACGCGCTGAACGCCTACGGACTCAGGGATCACGCGCGACCGTGCCTGAAAAGCGGAAGGTCGGCGGTTCGACCCCGCCCCTGGCCACACCTTCTCCCATGGCTTGCGTCCTGCGCGGGCCGCTTCTTCTTTCCGGGCCATGATCTCCCGTCGTGGACCGGCGCGGTCGGACATCGACTCGTCCGGCCCACGACCGCTGATCGCGACCAACCTCACGCACCCGCCGCCGGGCGGAGCCTCCCGCACCCGCCGCCGGTCATCTCGCCGAGTCTCAACGCGGACTTCAACGACACGGTCGAAGACATGGACAGCGACGAGCTGAGCCGGACGATCCTCACGACCTGCCCCGGGGCGGTGGTGCTCGAGGCCGCCGGAGACCTGTTCTTCGTCCACGATCCCGAGGGCGCCCTGCCCGACGAGCGGGAGCAGCCCTTCGCCACGATCGTGACCGGCGACCGCTACGACGACGTCTCGGACATGGACCGCCCCGGCGTGTACCGGCTCAATGTCGAGGTGTCGAAGGCCCGCTACGGGCAGCTCGATCTCGGCACGGACCTCACCGCCGACGACGTGTTCCTGCCGCACCCGGTCTACGCGTCGCAGCACTGGATCTGCGTGCTCAACCCGGGACCGCGCACCGCCGGCCTGATCTACGAGCTGATCGTCGAGGCCCACGGGCTGGCCCGGCGGAAGGTCGACAACTGGCGGGCCCGTCGGGCGACGACGGCCGCCGGGGCGCCGAACCAGCGCTCGAGCGCCTCAGCCGGCTCTGCGGGGTCCGGGTCCGGGTCCGACGACGCCCGGGCGACGTAGGAGTCCGGCTCACCCTCGACGGTCAGCGCCGGCCCGTACCGCGGCGGGAGTACGGCGGCCCGTCGACCCGCGACCGGTGCGGTAGAGCCCGTGCCCGCCGTCGCCCGATTCGCCCGCGCCCCTGCGCTGCGACCCTCGGGACACCGCACCGAGGAGGGGACATGACGACCGTGACCGCCCGCCCGCGCGCCGGGCGCGACCCGATCCGCCTGCCCGTGCCGCGCCGAGTGCGCCTGGGCCTGCTCGTGGTGCACGTCGTCGCGACGGCGGCCTGGATCGGTCTCGACGTCGCCCTCGCGGTCCTGGTCCTCGTGCCGATGTTCGACCCGTCGTGGACCGCGGCCTGCCATCAGGTGCTGCCGCTGCTGTTCTGGCCGCTGCTCACCGTGGCGCTGCTGAGTCTGGTCAGCGGGACCGCGCTGGGGTTGGTCACGCGCTGGGGGCTGGTCCGGCACTGGTGGGTGGCGATCAAGCTGGTGATGAACCTGCTGCTCGTGACCCTGATCGTGGTGCTGCTGCGACCCGGGCTGGAGGACGCCGGGCGGCACGGTCGGGCCCTCGCCGCGGGCCTGCCCGATGCCGTCGAGGTCCCGCGGCTGTTCATGCCGCCGAGCGTGTCGGTCGCCCTGCTGGTCGTGGCCACCGTGCTGTCCGTGTGGAAGCCGCGCGGCCGGGTCCGGAAGGCCTGATCAGCCGACGTGCCGGATCCGCGGCCACAGCGCGGTCCAGCTCGCCACGGGGTCCCGGCACACCCACACGGTCCGGCCCTGCTCCTGGTTGTCGAGGCCCACGCCGTTGTCGATCACCGCGGCCGGCTCCACCGAGATGAACCATTGCCGCAGGGCCGTGGGTCCGTGGCCGACGGCCACGACGACGGAGGTGTCGTCGGGCGGCGGCCCCCAGTCGGCGTAGGAGTTGTGCCCGCTGACCACCGGGACATTCGGCGCGAACCGCTGCACCGCCCCGGCCTCGCCGTCGTTGCCCGTCAGCAGCACGGTCCCGGGTGGTTGCGCGGCGACCACTTCGGCGACCGTCGCGACGAACTCCGGCCACCCCACCGTCTCACCCGACGTCGGCCACCATCGCCGTGACCGGGGTGTTCTTCAGCTCGGCGACCGGCACGACGGGCAGCATCAGCACGGCGTTGGTCAGCGCGCTCAGCGCGAGGGCACCGGCGAGCAGGCCGGCCCGCCCGGCCCGCGCCCAGCGCAGGACCGGGGCCGCGCCCGCGGCCAGCAGCACGGGGTAGAGCCCGCAGAGGTAGTAGGGCTTGCCGCCGGTGGCCATGACGAGCACCGCCAGCACCGCGCAGGCGACGGGGGGTTCTGCAGCCCGATGCCCGCGGCGAGCCCGACGAGCAGCCACCGCGGGCCCGCCCGTGGGCAACGCCCGCACCGCGAGCCGGGCGGTCACCGCCCACACGAGCAGGTCGCACGTGGTGGTCGAGAGCAGGTGGCCGGTCTGCAGCACGATCGCCGAGACCGCGACGCAGCCCGCCGCCAGGGCCTGGGCGCCCCGGCGGCCGCCGAACTCGCGGGCCAGCAGGGCGGTGACCACCACGAGCAGGCCCATGAACAGGGCGCGCGCAGTTGTGTGCTCGGTCGCACTAGGTGACCGCATCTCGTCCACCGGCGGCACCTCCACCCGGCCGGAGCGCTGTGTTGCGGATTCGGGAGCCGTGCCCGATCGGGGTGCACTCATCCCCGTGTCGGGAAGCCTTCGTCACGAAGCGTGACACTGCCAAAGGATATGCGGCCGAACGGGTCATGATTCACTTCAAAGAGTGACCACCTGCGGATGGATGAGGTTGACATTCGCAGCGGACCATGCCGGAAGAGAGCAATATCCTCACCGAAAGTAATACCATTCACACGATGGTGGTAGATGGCTCGGTAGTTCGGTCGGGGGCCGGATAGCTTTTCCGTCATCAGCGGGGCTCCCCAAGTCACACGCTGAAACACGATGGGTCCACCAATCGGATCCCCGTACGTAACAGGAGAAGCACTGTGCTGAAGAAGGCTGGGATCGTCACCGTCGGCGTCGCTGCGAGCCTCGTTGCGGTGTCCCCGCTCGCGTTCGCCGGTGAGAAGGGCCACGGCCACCACGAGGCCGACAAGGACATCAAGAACGTCGGTGTGATCAGCGACGGCGGCTCGTCCGCCAACGGCCTCATCGCCGTGAACGCGCTGAACGACGCCGAGGTCCTCAAGAACGTCAACGTCTGCGGCGTGGACGTCGACGCGGCCCTCAGCGTGCTGGGCATCCTGGGCGGCCAGGCCGTCAACGACGCCGCCCCGAACAGCACCTCGTGCGACGCCGGGGACGTCCAGGGCATCTGGCAGAAGTGACGCGCTGAACTCAGCGTCCCACCGGGGATGACGCACCGGACCCGATTTCCCGGGTCCGGTGCGTCCCTGCGTTCTCGGCCCTCTCCCCGTCGCGCCCCAGGCGTTTTCGTCGGTGTCGCGGAAACGGCTCAGGAGCCGGGCGGGAGCTCCATCGGCAACCCGAAGAACTCGAACAGCTTGGCGTCGAGGAACGTGCTGATCCCGGCGATCCGGTCGTCCTCGATCCGCAGCACCTGCAGGCCCCACGGCCGGTGCACGCCGTCCGGGTGCAGGCGGTACTGCCCGAACGCCGGAGCGCCGTTGGCCGAGGTCGGCAGCATCCGCGAACCGCGGCACTCCGCACCCGGACCCAGCATCCAGGCGAGGATGTCGTCCCGGCCCTTGAGCCAGAGCTCGAGCGGCGGCATGTTCTGCTCGGCGTCCTCGTGCAACAGCGCCACCAGCGCTTGCATGTCGTAGCTCTCGAACGCGGCCACGTACTTGGCGAGCAGCTCCACGTGGTCCTCGGGCGGCGGGGAGGCCGCCGCCTCGTCCGCCTCGCCGATCCCGCGGTCGTCGAGCGTGGCCCGCGCCCGCTGCAGGGCACTGTTGACCGACGCCACCGACGTGCCGAGCAGCTCGGCCACCTCGGCCGCCTTCCAGCACAGCACCTCGCGCAGGATCAGCACGACCCGCTGCTTCGGCGGCAGGTGTTGCAGCGCCGCCACGAACGCGAGGCGGATCGACTCCCGGGCCACCGCGGTGTCCGCCGGGTCCGACCCCGACGGGGTGACCCGCGCGTCGGGCATCGGCTCGAGCCACGTGTCGTCCGGCAGCGGCTCGCGCAGGTTCTCCACCCTCGGCTCGGACGGGCCCCCGAAGTCCATCGGCACCGCCCGGCGTTTGCGCCCGTTGAGCGCGTCGATGCAGACGTTCGTGGCGATGCGGTACACCCACGAGCGCAGCGAGGAGCGCCCGTCGAACTTGTCCAGGGCCCGCCAGGCCCTGATCATCGTCTCCTGCACCGCGTCCTCGGCCTCGAACGAGGAGCCGAGCATGCGGTAGCTGTAGCCGGTCAGCTCGCCGCGGAAGCGCTCGAGCTGCGCCTCCAGCTCCGCGCGGTCCGGTGGCGTCGACACCGCGGCCGACGTGGTCGTCGTCGCGCTCATGACCCGGGTCCCCCCTCGGCTCGGCGGGCCGGGGTGGGAGTCTCCGGCCTCACCCCGAGAGTGTGCCCGCTCCCCCCGACAAAATCAGGTGCGTATCGGCGACCCGTCCGTATCCGGTGGCCCGGCGGCAGGACGGGCACCGTCGGGGGACGGTCGTCGACGCGCCCCGTGATCTCGCGAGGACCCCGCGTGACCTTTGCCCGTGCCCGCCCCCGGCGTCCGGGGCGCCGAGGGCGGGCACTCGGCGCCCCGGACGCTCGCGGCGTGGACCGCCGCGGAGCGCGCCTCCTCCTACCGGCCGCTGGGGGAGCTCATTTGACCGTGTAGCCGGCGTCGACCGGCAGCGTCACCCCCGTGATGTAGCGGGCCTCGTCCGAGGCGAGGAAGAGGATCGCGTTGGAGATGTCGATCGGCTCGACCCACGGCACCGGCAGCGCGTTCGTCGACTCGAAGATCGGGGCGGCGGACTCCCGGGTCGGGTTCGGGTTCTCCGGGTCGAACAGGCCCCAGGTCTTCTCGTTCTGGATCATGACCGTGTCGACGCCCGTCGGGTGCACCGTGTTGCAGCGGATGGAGTGCGCCGCGAACTCGTTCGCGATCGTCCGCATGATCCCGACGACGCCGTGCTTGGCCGCCGTGTAGTGCACCGTGTTGGGCGTGCCCTTGAGCCCCGCGGTGGAGCTGGTGATCACGATCGAACCGCCGCGGCCGCCCTCGACCAGGTGGGGCAGCGCGGCCCGGCAGGTGTTCCAGACGCCGGTGAGGTTGATGTCGATCATCTCGCGCCATGCGGCGTCGGTGAGCTCGAGCGCCGGCTGGATCTCGAAGACGCCGGCGTTGGCGCACACGATGTCCAGCCGTCCGAGCTCGGCGACCCCGGCGTCGACCGCGGCCTGCAGCGCGTCGGGGTCCCGGACGTCGGCCTTGGTGGTGAGCACCCGCCGGTCCAGCTCCTCGATCAGCCGCGCGGTCTCCGCCAGCTCCTCCTCGGTGGCCGGCGGGTACATCTCGATGCTCTTCACCGGCTCGCAGATGTCGACGGCGATGATGTCCGCGCCCTCCTGCGCGAGCCGGAGCGCGTGGCTGCGGCCCTGGTTGCGGGCGGCGCCGGTGACGAACGCGACCTTCCCCTCGACGCGCCCGGTCATCGGACCGTGAACCCGGCGTCGACGGGCAGGGTCGTGCCGGTGACGTAGCGGCCCTCGTCGGACACCAGCCAGGCGATGGCGTTGCTGACGTCCCGCGCCTCGATCACCGGGACGTCCATGAGGTTCGCCAGGGCGTCGCCGACGTCCGCGGACTCGGCCAGGAACTTCTCGACGACCGGGTTCACGATCATCGGCGTGTTGACGCCGGTCGGGTGCACGGAGTTGACCCGGATGTTGTGCGGCGCCAGCCAGTGCGCGAACGTCCGCATCAGCCCGACGACGCCGTGCTTGGCCGCGCAGTACCCGTCCATCGCGCCGCTGCCGTCGCCGCCCCGGCCGGTGAGGCCCTGGGTGGAGCTGGTCAGCACGATCGCGCCGCCCCGGCCCTGCTCGATCATGGTGGGCGCGGCCGCGTGCACGGTGTTCCAGACGCCCGTCAGGTTGATGTCGATCAGGGTGCGGAAGACGGCGGCCTCGTTCCCGTCCTCGGCCGTGCCGATCGACGCGATGCCGGCGTTCGCCAGCACGATGTCGACGCCGCCGAGGGCCGCGGCCCCGTCCGCCACCGCCGCGTTCAGGGCCTTCTCGTCGCGGACGTCGGCCACGTGGGCCACGATCCGGCGGTCGAGCTTCTCGACCTCCGCGACCGTCTCGTCCAGGTCCGCCCTGGACGACATGGGGTAGGCGACCGTCTCCACCTGCGCGCAGATGTCGACGGCGATGATGTCCGCGCCCTCCTCGGCGAGCCGCAGCGCGTGGCTGCGTCCCTGTCCGCGCGCGGCTCCGGTCACCAGGGCGACCTTGCCCTCCAGCTTGCCCACGTGTTGCTCCTCCCGGCGTCGTCGCCTTCGGCTGTCGACCGGTGGGTAGACGACCGGCCGCACTGCACCGGGCAGGTAACGCCGTGCCCGGTCGTACGATGACCTCGACGACGGGTGCCGCGTGAGCCCGGTCTCACCGGACGTTAGCCCGGCGTCCCCGGGCGGAGGAAGGGTCGATGTCCGCTGTTGCTGACGATCCCGGGGCGGGCACGCGTCGCGCCGGGCGCCGACCGGTGACGAGCCGCTCGGAGATCGAGCACATCGCCCTGGACCTGTTCAGCGAGCGCGGCTTCGACACCACCACGGTCGACGACGTCGCGCACGCCGCCGGGATCGGCCGGCGCACCTTCTTCCGCTACTACGCCTCGAAGAACGACGTCCCGTGGGGTGCGTTCGACGAGATGCTCGACCGCATGCGGGAGCGGTTCGCCGCGCTGCCTGCGGACGTGCCGGTCATGGAGGGCATCCGCGCCACGGTCCTCGACTTCAACGACGTCCCGGCGGACGAGCAGCCGTGGCACCGGCAGCGGCTGCGGCTGATCCTGGAGACGCCGACGCTGCAGGCCCACTCGACGCTGCGGTACGCGGAGTGGCGGCGGGTGGTCGCGGACTACGCGGGGGAGCGGCTGGGGCAGCCCGCCACCGCCCTGCTCCCGCGCACCCTCGGCCACGTCTGCCTCGGCGCCGCCCTCTCGGCCTACGAGCAGTGGCTCCGTTCCGAGAACGTCGAGCTCCGGGACCTCCTCGACGAGGTCATGCACGCCCTGGCGAACGGCTTCGCCGACACCCGCGTGAGCTGACCGCGAGTCGGGAGTTGTGCCACCGCGAGTCGCGCTGTGACCTCCCGCGAGTCGCGCTGTGACCTCCCGCGAGTCGCTCGGGCCGGCGCCACTGGTCGGCTAGTGATCGCTGCGGGCGGTGCGTGAGGGCTGCTCGGGCGACCGTCTCCGCACGCTCGTGGCGATCGTGAAGCGATGACCGCTGGTTGCGGTGCAGGGCGGCCGCAGGTGGCCGGTAGATACCGCAGGCGGTGATCATGGTGCGACTCACCAGCGCGGTTTTCGGTGCATAGCCGTTGGCGAGGCCTGCGAGTGGCCACGCCGACGCCGGGCCAGCCGCCACCACAGCACCGCGTTCTAGAGTGCGGACGTGACGCGGCCCGGTCGCCGAGGAGCCGGGCGACCGGGCCACGAGGTGTGCGGGTCTCGCTCAGCCGACCGGGGTCGTCGGAGCGGTGTCGCCCGGGGCTGCGGGCGCCGGGGCGGGCACCGCAGCCGCGGGGTCCGGGACCGGCGGGAGGGCCGGGTCGGGGACCGCGGGGAGGGCCGGGGCGGCGGGCGGTGCCGGGACGGCCGGGGCGTCGACCGGCAGCGCCGGGTCGACCGGCAGCGCACCGGGGTCGGGGACCGGCGGGAGGGCCGGGTTGGGCACCGCGGGCAGCGCGGGGTCGGCCGGGAGTGCGGGGACCGCGGGGGCGTCGACGGGCAGGGCCGGGTCGACGGGCAGGGCCGGGTCGACGGGGAGTGCGGCGCCCGGGTCGGGCACGGCCGGGGGGGCCGGCAGCGGCGGGAGCTGCGCGGGGTCGGCGGCGGTGACCTCCTGCTGAGCGGCCGGAGCAGCGGCAGCCGGGGCGCCCACCGCCGGAGCCGCCGCGGCCGGGTCAGCCGCCGCCGGGTCACCCACCGCCGGGACGGCGGCAGCGGGGTCGGCCGCCACCGGAAGGGCGGCCGGATCCGCCACCACCAAAGCCGCGGCGGGGTCGGCGGCCACCGGGAGGGCCGCGGCGTCGGACGGAACGGCCACCGGCACGGGGACCACGGCCGTCGGGTCCGGCGGGACCACCCCGCCGAGCAGGCCGGGGAGGAGACCCTGCAGGCCCTGCAGGACGTCGTTGAGCAGGCCGCCCACCGGCGTCTCCGGCACGGCCGGCACGACGGGTGCTACCGGTACCGCAGGGACGGCCGGCGCGGCGACGGGGGGCAGCTGGTCCGCGACGGGTGCGGCGGACGCCGTCCCCGCTCCGAGGACGGCGACGCTGCCGCCGGTCGCCACCGCGACGAGCGAGAGCGCGATCTTCTTCCGCACGGCAAGCCTCCTGATGATCACCCGGCGGGACGGGCGAATCATGCGAAGGCTGCGTCCGTGCTGACCAGAGCCCCACCTCGGGGCCGCCGTTACCGCACTCACGCTGTGTGAGAGCGATCGGGTCCAGCAACTCGAACCGGCGACCCCGATCCGGGTGGCACACCCGGCCGTCGTCCCACGGGCGGGCGACGACCCGCCCGGCCGAGCACGAGCCGACGTCACCCGAGGGCGTACGACTGCGATCACCCTCACCCGGTCGGGCGCGACGTCACCGACCGTGGAGCGCGGCGCCCCGATCGATCACGCGGCGTGCTCGACGGCGGTGGGGCGCGAGAGCCGGTCGAGGCGGCGGGTGGTCGGCCAGCGCACGGAGTGTGCCCACCCGAACACCTCGAAGATGCGGATCAGTCGGGCGGAGATGTCGACCTGCCCGGGCTTGGCGCCGTGCCGGGCGCAGGTGGGGTCGGCGTGGTGGAGGTTGTGCCAGGACTCGCCGAACGAGAGCAGGGCCAGCCACCAGACGTTGGCCGACCGGTCGCGCGCGGCGAAGGGGCGGTCGCCCCAGATGTGGCACACCGAGTTGATCGACCAGGTGACGTGGTGCAGCAGGGCCACCCGCACGAGACCGGCCCAGAACAATGCGGTCAGTGCGCCGCCGATCGACCAGGTCAGCAGCCCACCGAGCAGGCCCGGCAGCAGCAGGCTGGTGAGGGCGAACCACAGGAAGTTGTCGCCGATCCGCCGGACCGGGGCGTCGGCGAGCAGGTCGGGGGCGAAGCGGCGGGCGTTGGTCTTGTCCCGTTCGAGCAGCCAGCCCATGTGCGAGTGCCAGAAGCCCTTGACCAGCGCCTTCGGCCCGGTGCCGAACAGCCACGGCGAGTGCGGGTCGCCGTCCTTGTCGGAGTAGGCGTGGTGCCGGCGGTGGTCGGCGACCCAGGACACGACGCTGCCCTGCAGGGCCAGCGAGCCCGCGGCGGCGAGCGCGACCCGCAGCCCGCGGCGCGCCTTGAAGGAGCCATGCGTGAAGTGCCGGTGGTAGCCGACCGTCACGCCCAGCCCGCTGACCATGTAGAACACGACGAAGAGGGCCACGTCGACCCAACCGAGCCCCCATCCCCAGGCAACGGGGACCGCGGCCGCGACGGCCAGCAGCGGGACGATCATGAACGCGATGACGAGCACGTGTTCGAGGGTCGAGCGACGGCCTTCGGTGGCCGGCTCGGCGGCACGACTCTGCGGGCGGTCGGGGGCGAGGCTGGTCATACTGGCGCGCCTTCACACATCGAGGGGGCGGTCGGGGGAGGACCGGCTCCGGCCTCGTCGCGGCGGCGGGGGTCCGCCACGCGATCTGCTGTCGTGTCCGCCCTGCCGACCCGTCGCGATCGCGGCCGTAGGTCACGGTAGCGCAACGAACCGGACAAGGCCGGATTGCGGACACGTCGCACAGGCGGTCGGAAGATCGTCGACCGGCGCCACACCGGACCGTGGTAGCGTTCGCCCCGGTTGCAGTCGTGTCTTTCCTCGATCGTTGAGACAGCGTGCGTGGAACGTGTGACAGCGGGTTCCGCACGTGTGGTCGGGGACCTCTCCTCTTCCGCCGCCGGGCTCCGCGCAACCTCCGGCCGTCGGCATGTCGGCCGGATCCGTTCAGTGTGTGGGAGAAAAAAGCTATGCCGCAGGGCACCGTCAAGTGGTTCAACGCCGAGAAGGGCTTCGGCTTCATCGCCACCGACGACAACGGGCCGGACGTCTTCGTCCACTACTCGGCCATCCAGAGCAACGGCTTCCGGACCCTCGAGGAGAACCAGCGCGTCTCCTTCGAGGCCAGCCAGGGCGCCAAGGGCCCGCAGGCCGACTCGGTGACCCCGCTCTGAGCGGAATCTGAGTCTTCCCGCTGCCGGTGACCCCCTCGGGGTCGCCGGCAGCGGCGTTTCTAGAGGTCCTTCAGCCAGGCGCAGGTCAGCGCCAGGCCATCCTCGATCCCGCGTGGGGCGAAGCCGAGCGCGCGGGCGCCCGCGTCGTCGACGTGGACCGGCGGGAACCTGCCGTAGATCTCCGAACGCCGGGCGAAGGTCGAGGCGTCGGGCCCGAGCTCGGAGCCCGGCGGGAGAGCCCGGACCCGGTGCGGGGTGTCGAGCAACTCGGCGGCCCGGTTCAGCACCCGGCCGAACGGCGCCACCTCCCCGCACAGCACGTACCGGCGCCCCGGTTCGCCGCGGTCCAGGGCGAGCAGCACGCCCTCCGCGCAGTCCTCCGCCAGCACCCAGCCGATCGGGGCGTCGACGACCTCGGTGATCTCCCCGCGCGTCAGCGACCGCAACAGCCCGTTGTAGCTCTGCGGTCCGGCCGGGCTGGGGCCGTAGATGCTGACCGGCACCGCGATCGACGCGTCGATCCCCTCGGCGTCGAGCACCAGTGCGTCGGCCTCGGCCTTGGCCCGCGAGTAGGGGTCGGTGAGGACGGGCGGGCCGGGAGACCGCTCGCCGACCAGTCCCGACGCGTCCATCACCGCCGCGCTGCTGCTCACGTGCACGAGGCGGCGCACCCCGGCTCGGCGCATCGCCGCGAGCAGGGCCCGGGTCCCGTCGACGTTCGCGGCCCGGATCGCCTCCGGGGCGCCGCCGACCAGCCCGGCCAGGTGCAGAACCCCGTCGACGTCGTTCAACGCGGCCTCGAGCGAGCCCGCGTCGTCGAGCCGCCCGAGGGCCGTCGGGACGCCTTCGGGCAGTACGGCGGCCGCCCGGGCGGCATCGCGCACCAGCGCGCGCACCGGCCGGTCGCGACGCGCCGACAGGGCGACGAGCGTGCTTCCCAGGAACCCGGTGGCGCCGGTGACGAGCAGCATGGCCCCATCATCGCCGCACGGCCGTTCGCCGTGCACCCGTGCGCCGATCGGTCGCAACCTCGAACGGAGTAGCCGCCGGGCCCCGGCCGCCGACCGGTCGGCCGCTGCCCACCGGCGGGTGACCGGCCGGTGGGCGGTGGTCCGGGCCACTCACCTCTGGGTCCCGTGCGGTCACCGCGAGCGACCGGTTAACGCGAACCCCGGGCCCGCCGATGGTGTTGCATGTGATGTGAGCGATGCCCGGGAGGGCACGCCGGGTCACGGGTGAGCGGTACGGAAGAGGAGATGAGCCGGATGTCGTGGTGGGACAGCTACCGGGCCGTCTACGGCGCGGAGCTGCGGGCGGCCGCCGTCGAGTACGTCGAGCACGGGTGGCCGCTGGTGCCGGGCCCGGGTTCGGAAGTCCTGCTCGACACCGGGACCGTGCTCGACGTGATCGAGGTCCCCGCGGAGATCGGCCGTCAGGTGTGCGCCACGCTGCGTGACCGCGGGATGGTCGTCCCGGTCGCCGCGACCCCGCAGGACACGTGGTGGTTCCCGATGACCCCGAACCACGAGCTGCCCGCGGAGCTGTCCCTGCACACGGACGTGGTGCTCCACACGGACGGCATCGGGGTGCTCGCCCCGCCGACCGAACGGCCCGACGGCTGGGTCCAGTGGCGGGTGCGCCCCTCCTTCACCGGCTACGAGGTGCCCGAGGCCGCGCTGATCGTCGAGGCCGTGCAGGCCGCCGTCCGCCGGCGGTCCGCGCCGGTGCGGCAGCCGGAGCCGGTCGTGCGGGCCGGCCGCCAGGGCTGAGCCGCTCCCCAGGACCCGGCCGGGTCCGGCGGATGACCGTCGGACCCGGCCGTCGCCATCTCGGGGAAGCCGTTTCTCAGGTTCGCCGCCACGCCGGCTTCGGTCGACGGGCACTATGAACCCGTGAGTTCCGACCGTGCCCTCGCCACCGCGCCGTCGCGGCCCGCCGGCGGCAGCAGCATCCCGGCCGGGCTGGGCCTCGGCCCGGAGGCCGAGGCCCAGAAGCGCCGCGACCTGCGCAGGATGAAGCTCGTCGCCACCGGGTTCCTGTTCGGCGCGACGGTCGTCTTCTTCGTCATGCGGTACCTGGAGCTGCAGGGCCAGGCGTGGGCGGGCTATGTGCGTGCCGCCGCCGAGGCCGGGATGGTCGGCGCGCTGGCGGACTGGTTCGCGGTCACGGCGCTGTTCAAGCGGCCGCTCGGCCTGCCGATCCCGCACACCGCGATCATCCCGCGCAAGAAGGACACGATCGGCGACAGCCTCGGCGACTTCGTCGGCGAGAACTTCCTGTCCGAGGACGTGGTCCGCGAGAAGCTCGGCCGCGTCGAGGTGTCGCACCGGGTCGGCAGCTGGATCGGGCAGCCGCAGAACGCCGAGCGGATCACCGCCGAGCTGGCGACCGCGGCCCGCGGCCTGGTCACCGTGCTGCGCGACGACGTCGTCCAGGACCTGATCGAGCAGGTCCTGGTCCGCAAGCTGCTGGAGAAGGAGGTCGGGCCGCCGCTCGGCAAGATCCTCGAGGGGATCCTCGACGACGGCGCCCACCGCCACCTGGTCGACCTCGTCTGCGACCGCGCCTACGACTGGGTCACGGCCAACCAGGAGATGGTGTTGCGGGTCGTGCACGACCGCGCCCCGATGTGGACGCCGCGGTTCGTCGACGACCTGGTCGCCGACAAGCTGTTCCACGAGGTCCAGGGGTACGCGTGGGCGGTCAAGACCGACCCGGAGCACCCGCTGCGGCACGCCGTCGACCGCTTCCTCGCCGAGTTCGCCCGCGACCTGCAGAGCGACCCGAAGACGATCGCGCGGGCGGAGCAGATCAAGCAGCAGATCGTCGACCACCCCGACGTGCAGAAGTTCATCGGGCAGGCCTGGGGCGTGGTCAAGACCATGATCCTCGACGCCGCGGAGGACCCGTCGAGCGAGCTGCGGGCGCGGGTGCGCGACGGGCTGGTCTCGCTCGGCGCCCGGCTGTCCGGCGACGCCGAACTGCGGGCCCGCCTCGACGGCTGGCTCGCCGACGCCGCGGGCTACGTGGTGCGGCACTACCGGCGCGAGATCACCACGCTGATCACGGACACCGTCGCCCGCTGGGACGCGGAGGAGACCTCCCGCAAGATCGAGCTGCAGGTCGGCCGCGACCTGCAGTTCATCCGGATCAACGGCACCGTCGTCGGCGCGCTGGCCGGGCTGGTGATCTACACCGTCTCCCAGCTGGTCTTCTGACGCCTCGAGTGGGACGGACGCGAGGAGACAACTCGCCCGTCACCCGCCCACCGTCGTCCGCCGACCGTCGACGATCGTGACGAGGCCCACGCCACCAGCGCAAGCAGATCGCTTGCACGAGCTAGCAGGGGTCCGTAGCGTCGATCGTGTACGGGGGAGGTGAGCGCATGTCGGAGGACAAGCCGTTGATCGACCAGGCCGTGGGCCAGGTCGGTCACGTCGTCGAGAAGACCGTGGACGACATCGGCTCCTACATCCGCTCCCAACGGGAGGCCGCCCAGGTCTCGCTGCGGCAGCTCGCCCGGACGGCCGGCGTCAGCAACCCGTACCTCAGCCAGATCGAGCGCGGGCTCCGCAAACCGTCGGCCGAGATCCTGCAGCAGATCGCGAAGGGGCTGCGGATCTCCGCCGAGGCGCTCTACGTCAAGGCGGGGATCCTCGAGGAGCGGCCCGCCAGCGTCGTCACCGACGCGGTCCTCTCGGACGCCTCTCTCACGGAGCGTCAGAAGCAGGTTCTGCTCGACATCTACCAGTCCTTCCGGCGGGAGAACGACCTACAGGTCGATCCCGACGTCCCGACCGAACAGAGGAAGTGATCACCATGGCCGTGTCGCTGCCGACCGCCGCGGACGTCCGCAAGGTCCGCGAGCAGGCTGCCAAGTCCGCCGCCGAGCAGGCGGAGACCGTCAAGACGCCGCTGCTGGCCGTGCTGGGTGCCGGCGAGTACGCCTACTCGAGCATCCTCGGTGCCTACACCAACGCGAGGACCGCCGCGACCGCGCAGGCCGAGGCCGCGCAGAAGCTCGCCTCCGACCTGCCCGGCGAGATCCAGGACCTGCGCGGCAAGCTGACCAGCGAGGAGCTGCGCAAGCTCGTCGAGCTGTGGCGCGCCCGGGCGGAGAAGGCCTACGCCGACCTGGCCCGCCACGGTGCGGGCACGTGGACCGAGATCCGCAGGCAGCCGCAGGTCAAGCAGGCCTTCGGTCAGGTCGAGGAGCTCACCGGCAAGTTCGACGCCCGGGTGGACGCCTTCGTCGACGACGCGCACGACGCCGCGGAGAAGGCCCTCGCCACGCTGACCCGCCAGACCCGCTCGGTCGGCGAGAAGGTCGCCGTCCGCACCCAGCGGGCCGCCGACGAGGTCGCCGAGACCGTCACCGAGGTCTCCGCGGACGCGTCGAGGGCTGTCGCCGAGGCGGGCCGGGACGCCGCGCAGGCCGTCGACGAGGCCGGTGACGAGGCCGCCGCCACCACGCGCAGCACCACCCGCCGCGCGGCGAGCCGCACCGCCCCGAAGACCGAGCCCGCCCCGAGGACCGAGACCGCGCCGAGGAGCGAGACCCCGGCGGCGAAGGCCGCGGCCCCGGCGAAGACCGCCCCGAAGGACGCCACCCGCAAGCCGGCCACCCGGCGCACCGGCTCGGCCAAGTCCGACAGCTGACGCACCCGCGTCCCGACGGCCCCGGAGCACCTCGCTCCGGGGCCGTCGGTCTCTGCAGGGACACCGCTCACGGTGTGCGGGTATGTCCTGATCCCGCCGCCGCACGTAGTCTGGACCGGTGAACGTGTTCACCATGCTCGACCGCCTGGTGCTGTGCGTGATCGGCATCGTGGTCGCGGCGTGCTCGGGTTACGCCTTCGTGCACGCCGTCCGCCAGCGTGCCGACGCCTTCCAGGCGGCCAGCAAGCTGACCAAGAACGCCTGGCTGGGCATCACCGGTGCAGCGGCGCTGTTCCTGCTGGTCATCCCGATCTTCGGGGTGATCTCCTCGCCCAGCCTGCTCGGTGTCGTTGCCTCCTTCCAGGGGCTGCGCAGCGAGCTCACGCTGTTCTGGCTGGCCGGTACCGTCGCGATGCTGGTCTACCTGGTCGACGTCAGGCCGGCCGTCGTCGCCGCCTCCCGGGGTGGCAACAACTGGTGAGCGTGCTCGGCAGCCTGACCCCGCTCCCCGCCGCCGACCACCCCGAACTGCTCGCCGAACCCGTCGTCAAGGCGCTGTCGCGGCTGCCCGACGCGAGCGGTGTGCTGGTCGCGGAGATCGACCCCGACCTGGCCGACACCGCCGCCTTCTGCGAGGCCTACTCCTCCCCGCCCGAGTTCTCCGCGAACTGCGTGGTCGTGTCGGGTAAGCGCGCCGGCGAGGTCCGGTACGCCGCCTGCCTGGTCCTCGCGACCACGCGGGCGGACGTCAACGGCGTGGTCAAGCGCAGGCTGGACGTCCGCAAGGCCTCGTTCGCCCCGATGGCCGAGGCCGTGGAGCTCACCGGCATGGAGTACGGCGGGATCACCCCGCTCGGCCTGCCCGAGGGTTGGCCGCTGCTGATCGCACCCGAGGCCGCGACCGCCGCGGCGGTCGTCGTGGGCAGCGGGCTGCGGGGTTCCAAGCTCGCGGTCCCCGGCAAAGTGCTCACCGCCCTGCCGGGAGCCGAGGTCCTGGAGGGCCTTGCCCGGCCGGCCTGAGCCGCCCCTGCTCAAGGTTCCTGCGTTCGCCGACAGCGGACATAGTTGAACGCTGGAATGAGGCTTACGATGTAAGCGTTGACCCGGGCATGACACAGACGCTGAAGCTGCCGGTGCTTCCGCTGACCGACTCGGTGGTGCTGCCCGGCATGGTGGTGCCCGTCCGGCTCGACGCTCCGGAGGTTCAGGCGGCCGTCGACTCCGCGGGTACCGCGGAGAAGAAGGTCCTGGTCGTCCCCCGCCTCGACGGGAAGTACGCCGCGATCGGTGTGGTCGCGGTCCTGGAACAGATCGGCAGGCTCCCGAACGGGGAGCGCGCCGCCGTGGTCCGCGGTGAGACGCGGGCCCGCATCGGCTCGGGCGTGACCGGGCCGGGCTCGGCCCTGTGGGTCGAGGCCGAGACGGTCGACGACGGGGCCGTCACCGGCCGTACCCAGGAGCTGGCCAAGGAGTACAAGGCCCTGGTGATCGGGATCCTGCAGCAGCGCAACGCGTGGCAGGTGATCGACTCCGTCCAGCAGACGACGGACCCGGGACAGCTGGCCGATCTGGCCGGCTGGGCGAGCTGGCTCGACAACGCCCACAAGCTGGAGCTGCTCGCCGAGACCGACGTGACCCGCCGGCTGGAGAGGCTCCTCGAGTGGACGAAGGAGCACGTCGCCGAGCAGGAGGTCACCGAGAAGATCTCGCAGGACGTCCGGGAGGGCATGGAGAAGCAGCAGCGCGAGTTCCTGCTGCGCCAGCAGCTCGCGGCGATCCGGAAGGAGCTCGGCGAGGGCGACGGCGACGAGGAGGACGACTACCGCGCCCGCGTGGAGGCCGCCGACCTTCCCGAGCACGTCCGCAAGGCCGCGTTGACCGAGGTCGGCAAGCTGGAGCGGGCGAGCGACCAGAGCCCGGAGTCCGGCTGGATCCGCACCTGGCTCGACACGATCCTCGACATGCCGTGGAACGAGATCACCGTCGACACCGACGACCTGGTCGAGGCCCGGCGGATCCTCGACGCCGACCACGCCGGGCTCGACGACGTCAAGGAGCGGCTGGTCGAGTTCCTCGCCGTCCGCTCGCGGCGCACCCGCAAGGGGCTGGACACCGTCGGTGGCCGGGGCTCGGGTGCCGTGCTGGCGCTCGTCGGCCCGCCCGGCGTCGGCAAGACGTCGCTGGGCGAGTCCGTGGCGCGCGCGCTCGGCCGCACGTTCGTCCGCGTCGCCCTCGGCGGCGTGCGCGACGAGGCGGAGATCCGCGGCCACCGGCGCACCTACGTCGGCGCGCTGCCCGGCCGCATCGTCCGCGCGATCCGCGAGGCCGGCACGATGAACCCCGTCGTGCTGCTCGACGAGATCGACAAGGTCGGCAGCGACTACCGCGGCGACCCGTCCGCGGCCCTGCTCGAGGTGCTCGACCCGGCGCAGAACCACACGTTCCGCGACCACTACCTCGAGGTGGACCTCGACCTGTCGAACGTGTTGTTCCTCGCGACCGCGAACGTCGGCGAGGCCATCCCCGGGCCGCTCGCGGACCGGATGGAGGTCGTCACCCTCGACGGTTACACGGAGCAGGAGAAGATCGCGATCGCCCGCGACCACCTGCTGCCGCGGCAGGTCGAGAAGGCCGGCCTGGAGCCGACGGACGTCGAGTTCTCCGAGGTCGCGCTGGGCATGATCGCCGCCGAGTACACCCGTGAGGCGGGCGTACGGCAGCTGGAGCGGGGCCTGGCGAAGGTCCTGCGCAAGGCCGCCGTCGCGCTGGACTCCGGCACCGAGGCGCCGATCCACGTCGACGCCGACACCCTGGTCAAGTACCTGGGCCGGCCGAGGTTCACCCCTGAGTCGGCGGAGCGCACGTCCGTCCCGGGCGTGGCGACCGGCCTGGCCGTGACCGGCGCGGGTGGCGACGTCCTGTTCATCGAGGCCACCAAGATGGACGGCGACCCCGGGCTGACGATCACCGGCCAGCTCGGTGAGGTCATGACCGAGTCGGTGTCGATCGCCCTGTCCTACCTGCGCTCGCGCGGGCTGGCGGGTGACCTGGCGTCGAGGAAGCTGCACGTGCACGTCCCCGCCGGGGCGGTGCCGAAGGACGGCCCGTCGGCAGGCGTCACGATGACCACGGCGCTGGCCTCGTTGGCGAGCGGGCGTCCGGTGCGGTCGTCGGTCGGCATGACCGGCGAGGTCACGCTGCAGGGCAAGGTGCTCCCGATCGGCGGGGTCAAGCAGAAGCTGCTGGCCGCGCACCGGGCGGGCCTGAGCGACGTGATCATCCCGAAGCGCAACGAGCCCGACCTCGACGACCTGCCGGAGTCGGTCCGCGGCGCGCTCCGGGTGCACCCGGTCGCCGACGTGAGCGAGGTCCTCGAGATCGCGCTCGAGCCGGCGGAGCAGCACGCCGCCGCCTGACCTGCACCCACGATCCGGGACCGACCGACGGCGTCCCTTCCACGGGGAGGGGCGCCGTTCGGCGTTCTCGGGGTATCGGTGGCCGACGCCACACGCTCTTCCCTCCGGGTGGGGGTCCGAGACCGAGGAGGGGCGAATGACGAGCACGGCACGGTACGACGTCGAGGCGCTGCGGGCACGGACGAGCGGTCCGGTCCTCCTGCCGGGGGACGAGGGCTACGACGAGGCCCGGTCCGTCTGGAACGGGGAGATCGACAAGCGGCCCGCGGTGATCGCGCGCTGCACCGGCCCCGAGGACGTGGCCGCCGCTCTCGCGTACGCCCGCGAGGAGGGCCTCGAGGTGGCGGTGCGCGGAGGGGGGCACGGCTACTGGGGCGCGGCGGTGCCGGAGCGCGGCCTGATGATCGACCTGAGTCCGCTGGACTCCGTGGTCGTCGACCCGGTGGCGCGCCGCGCCCGGTGCGGTGGGGGCGCGAAGCTGGCGCAGCTCGACGCGGCCACGCAGGAGTTCGGCCTGGCGACGCCGGCCGGCACCGTGAGCCACACCGGGGTCGGCGGGCTGACGCTCGGCGGCGGATTCGGCTGGCTGACGCGGCTGCACGGCCTGTCGATCGACAACCTCGAGTCGGCCGAGGTCGTCCTGGCCGACGGCCGGTGCGTGCGGGCGAGCGCGACGGAGCACCCGGACCTGTTCTGGGCCGTCCGTGGGGGCGGCGGTAACTTCGGCGTGGTCACGCAGTTCGAGTTCCGCCTGCACCCGGTCGGGCCGATGGTGCACCTGGGGCTGCTGTTCGTGGAGCAGGAGCGCGCGGCTCACGCCCTCCGGACGGCGCGGGACCTCTTCGACGGTCTTCCCGACCGCACGAGTTCGGGCATCGCCTGCATCTCCGCCCCGCCGCTCCCGGCGGTCGCGCCGGAGCACCACTTCCGGCGCGGCGTCGGCGTGATCGTGATCGGCTTCGGCACCGCCGAGGAGCACGGGGCCGCGGTGGCACCCCTCCGGGAGGAGCTCGACCCGCTGTTCGAGGTGGTCACGCCGATCCCGTACGTCGGGCTGCAGCAGATGCTGGACGAGGCGTCGCCCTGGGGCATCCACTCGTACACGAAGGGGCTGTACCTCGACGCGATGCCGGACGAGGTGATCGACACCCTGACCGAGCGCCTGCCGGGCATGACCTCGCCGATGTCCGAGGTGCTGGTCTTCCCGATGGGCGGCGCCTACGCGGAGGTCGGCGACGACGACACGGCGTTCGGCGGCCCGCGCGACCTGCGTTACGTGATCGCCATCGAGGCGATCGCGCCGGACTCCGCGACCATGGCGGTCGACCGGCAGTGGGTCCGCGGGACGTGGGACGCGCTGCGCCCGGCCGCACTCGGCTCGGGCGCGTACGTGAACCTGATGGCCGAGACCCCGGAGGACGCCCTGCGCTCGGCGTACGGGCAGCGGAAGTTCGAGCGGCTCGCGCGGATCAAGGCGGAGTACGACCCGGGCAACGTCTTCCACGTCAACGCCAACATCAA
>NZ_JBJZON010000028.1:0-84445 GCF_047200735.1 Pseudonocardia oceanicola | reverse complement strand
GCGGCGGGTCCGCCACTCGGTCGCGACGCGGTCCCGCTCGAGGACGACGTGCCCGATGCCCTCGCGGGCGAGGAGCCGACTCACGGACAGGCCCGCCTGCCCGCCGCCGATCACGACGACGGGATGGTGCCTCCCGTCCAGCTCCTGCTCCGTCACGGAGGACAGTCAAGCGAGGAGCGGTGTCCGGGACGTTTCCCCCGGAACACGTCCGTGTGAGGCGCTGTTACCGCGGGGTTGCGTCCTCGGCCTGGCGGCGGCCGAGCCGGGAGTGCGAGCGGCCGTAGAGGAAGTAGACGAGGAAGCCCAGCACCATCCACCCGAAGAACCGCAGCCACGTCTCGACGCTCAGGTTGAGCATCAGCCACAGGCACGCGAGCACGGACAGGATCGGGAGCACCGGCACCCACGGGGTCCGGAAGGCGCGGTGCAGGTCCGGGCGCGTGCGGCGCAGGATGATCACGCCCATCGACACCAGCACGAACGCGAACAGGGTGCCGATGTTGACCATCTCCTCCAGCGCCCCGGCCGGGAAGAGGGTGGCGACGAGTGCGACCACGGTTGCCGACCAGCAGGGTCGCCCGGACCGGGGTGCCGTGGCCGCCGGTCCTCGCGAGCCCGCCGGGGAGCAGGCCGTCGCGCGACATCGCGAACAGCACGCGGATCTGGCCGAGCATCAGCACCATGACCACCGTGGTGAGGCCCACGAGCGCGCCGACCGAGATGATCGCCTCGGCCCAGGTCACCCCCAGCTCGCCGAACGCCGTGGCGAGGGTGGAGTTCTCGTCGAGCCGGGTGTAACTCACCATCCCGGTGAGCACGAGGGCGACGGCCACGTAGAGCACGGTCACGATGGCGAGCGAGCCGAAGATGCCTCGCGGCAGCGACCGCTGCGGGTCGCGGGTCTCCTCGGCGGTGGTCGCGACGACGTCGAACCCGATGAACGCGAAGAACACCAGCGACGCCGCGGCCAGCAGCCCGTAGATGCCGAAGGTGCTGCTCGCCCCGCCCCCGAACAGCGACAGCAGGGACTGGGTGAACCCCGACTCGCCCTCGCCGCCGGGCGCCGCCGGCGGGACGAACGGGGTGTAGTTCTCGGCCTTCACGTAGGCGAGGCCGACCACGATCACCAGCAGCACGATGCCGACCTTGATCACGGTGAACACCGCGCTGACCCGGCTGGAGAGCTTGGTGCCGATCGCCAGCAGCGTCCCGAGGACCGCGACCAGCAGCAGGGCGCCCCAGTCGAAGGCGAAGAAGCCGCCGAGGGAGAAGGAGGTCGGCACGTCCAGACCGGCCACCGACAGCACCTGGTTCAGGTACTTCGACCAGGCCTTGGACACCACGGCCGAGCCGACGGCGAACTCCAGGACCAGATCCCACCCGATGATCCAGGCGACCAGCTCACCGAAGGTGGCGTAGGAGAACGTGTAGGCACTGCCGGCGACCGGCACCGTCGAGGCGAACTCGGCGTAGCAGAGCGCGGCGAGACCACAGGCGATCGCGGCGAGGACGAAGGCGAGCGAGACCGACGGCCCGGCGACCGTGCCGGCCGTGCTCGCCGCGAGCGTGAAGATGCCGGCGCCGACCACGACCGCGACCCCGAAGACGATGAGATCCCAGGTCGTGAGGTCCTTCCGGAGCTTGGTGTCCGGTTCGTCCGTGTCCTGGATGGACTGCTCGACGGTCTTCGTGCGCCAGATCCCCCGCCGGTCGGGCACGCTCGTCATGGGCAGGGAGATTACGACCGCGTAACGCGTCCGGCATGCGCTGGCGAGCGGGTCACGAGCGACGACTCCGTGCCGACTCCCGCACGGGCGCGCGCCGTCGGCACACGCCTCAGCCCAGGACCTCGGCGACCGCGCGGGCCTCGAGACCGTGGGCGCGGGCGACCTCGGTGTTGGTCAGCGCGCCGGCGTGCGTGGACAGGCCCTGGGCCAGGGCGGCGTCGCCGCGCAGCGCCGCGCGCCAGCCCTGGTCGGCCAGCCGGGTGATGTAGGGCAGCGTGACGCTGGTCAACGCGTGGGTGGAGGTGTGCGGCACGGCGCCGGGCATGTTGGCCACGCAGTAGAAGACGGTCTCGTGCACGCGGTAGGTCGGGTCGGCGTGCGTGGTCGGCCTGGTGTCTTCGAAGCAGCCGCCCTGGTCGACGGCGATGTCGACGAGCACCGCGCCCGGCTTCATCCGCGCCACCAGCTCGTCGGACACCAGCGTCGGGGCCTTCGCGCCGGGCACCAGCACCGCACCGATCACCAGGTCCGCGTCGAGCACCGCGTGCTCGACCGCGTACGCGGTGGAGTGCACGGTCTCGACCCGCCCGCCATAGCGGGCGTCGAGCGCGCGCAGCTTGTCGACGTCGAGGTCCAGCACGGTCACCCGCGCCCCCATCCCGACCGCGATCTGCGTGGCGTGCGACCCGGACACCCCGGCCCCGAGCACCACGACGTGCGCCCGCGGCGCGCCGGGCACACCGCCCATCAGCACACCGCGCCCCCCGGCCGCGCTCAACAGGTGGTACGCGCCGACCTGCGGCGCGAGCCGGCCCGCCACCTCGCTCATCGGGGCGAGCAGCGGCAGCCTCCCGTCGGCGGTGCGGACGGTCTCGTAGGCGATCGCGGTGGTGCCCGCGGACAGCAGCGCGTCCGTACACGGCCGGGACGCGGCCAGGTGCAGGTAGGTGAACAGCGTCAGGTCACCGCGCAGCCGGTGGTACTCGCTCTGCACCGGCTCCTTGACCTTGAGCAGCAGCTCGGTGGAGCCCCAGACGGCGTCGGCGTCGGCGAGCAGCTGCGCACCGGCGGCCTTGAACTCCTGGTCCGGGATCGACGAGCCCAGGCCCGCCCCCTGCTCGACGAGGACCTCGTGACCGCGCCGCACCAGCTCGTGCACGCCCGCGGGCGTCAGGGCGACCCGGAACTCGTTGTCCTTGACCTCGCGCGGCACCGCGATCCGCATGACCCGTCCTCCCCTCCTCCTGCTGACCGGCTGAGCGACGGACTGTCGGCGCCGAGTATCGAAGAAACAGCATCACCAGAGGAACCGAACCGCAGGAGATTCTGTAGTTTACGCTCATGTCCGAAGGATCGACGAACGACCGGACGCCGAGGGTCGGCCGGCCGAACGATGTGCGGCCGCCGCTCGACCCGGTCGACCGTGCGATCCTCGCGGAACTCGAACGCGATGCCCGGATACCCAACAACGCGCTCGCCGAACGCGTCGGGATCGCCCCGTCCACCTGCCTCACCCGGGTCCGGGCGCTGCGCCAGCGCGGCGTGATCAGGGGCTTCCACGCCGACGTCGACCCGGCGGCGACCGGCCGCCCGCTGCAGGCGATGGTGTCGGTGCGGCTGCAGGCCGCGGCGCGGCGCCGGATGCGGGAGTTCGAGGAGTTCGTGACCTCGCTGCCGGAGGTGCGGGACTGCTTCTTCCTCGCCGGCGTGGACGACTACCTGCTGCACGTCGCGACGGCCGACTCCGCCGCGCTGCGGGACTTCGTGGTGGCGCTCAACGGTCGCGAGCAGATCGCCAACACTCAGACCAGCCTGATCTTCGACCACGTCCGGCCGCGGCGGGACTACTGACGGGTCCCGACCCGCACCGGAGACCGGGCCGCGGCCCTACCGTGGGGTCGTGTCGACCCCGTTGCGCCTCGACCGGACCTTCGCACTGCCGCCGCGCGACGCCGTCGCGCGGCTGCTGGACCGCGACCTCTACGCCGATCGGCTGCTCGCCGTGGGCGGGCCCGGGGCCGGGCTCCGCACGTTCGAGCGCGAGGGCGACCGGCTGCACGTCGTCCTGCGGCAGGGGGTGCCCGCGGAGGCGCTGCCGGCGTCGGTCCGCCGCTTCCTCGCCGGCGCTCTGGTCCTCGAGCGGGAGGAACGGTGGCGGATCGGCGAGGTGCAGGCCGAGGGCGCGTTCACCCTCAGCGCCGCGGGGGCTCCGGCACGGGCCGAGGGCGACCTGAGGATCGCGGCCGACCCGGCGGGGAGCGCCCTGCACATCGACGGCGAGGTCGAGGTCCGGGTGCCGCTGCTCGGCGCCGCGATCGAGGCCGTCGTCGCCGAGCGGGCCCTGGCGCTGATGACCGAGGAGATGCGCTGGACCGCCGGCCGGCTGGCCGGTGGGGAGCTCGGCGGGTGAGCCCGGGTCAGGCCTGCGGCAGCCGCGAGCGGTCGAGGTCCGGCTCGAGGTAGATCACCCGGGCCTCCGGCACGGCCACGCGCACCCGCGCCTCCGCCGCGTCGATCGCCCGGGCCACGACCTCCACCGGCGACCCGGGCGCCAGCGCCAGCTTCGCCGCGACCAGCAGCTCCTCCGGGCCGAGGTACTGGGTCTTGATGTGGATGACGCGCTCGATCTCCGGTCCCTGTTCGAGCTCGCCGACGATCCGCGACAGCACCGGCCGCGCGGCGCCCTCGCCGATCAGCAGGCTCTTCATCTCGATGATGAGGATGATCGCGATGACACCGAGCAGCGTGCCGATGCAGAGTGTGCCGACGGCGTCCCAGACCGGGTCGCCGGTGAGGACCGAGAGGCCGACGCCCCCGAGGGCCAGCACCAGGCCGACGAGCGCACCGGTGTCCTCCAGCAGCACGACCGGCAGCTCCGGCACCTTGGCCTGCCGGATGAACTGCCACCACGTGCCGTCGCCCTTGAGCGGGCGGGACTCCTTCATCGCGGTGCGGAAGGAGAAGCCCTCCAGGCCGATCGCCACCACGAGGATCACCACGGCGACGAGCGGAGACGTCAGCGGCTCGGGCGACTCCAGCTTGTGGATGCCCTCGTAGATCGCGAAGACCGAGCCGAGCGTGAACAGCAGCAGCGCCACGACGAACGAGTAGAAGTACCGGTCGCGGCCGTAGCCGAAGGGGTGCTCGGGGGTCGCGGCCCGGCGCGCGGTGCGGCCGCCGAGCAGGAGCAGGCCCTGGTTGGCCGTGTCGGCGACCGAGTGCACGGCCTCCGCGAGCATCGACGACGAGCCCGTGACGAGGTAGCCGACGAACTTCGCGAGTGCGATGCCGGCGTTCGCCGCGAGCGCCGCGAGAATGGCCTTGGTACCGCCGTGTGCCGACACGTTCGCCCCCTGAGTCCGAATTGCGCGGCGGAAGGATATCCGGCGCGGTCGGACTCACCCGAGGGCCGTCACAACCCGTCGCTCGCGAGGTAGAGCCGGGTGCCCGGGGCCGCGCTCTCCACCTCGACGCCGGAGTCGGCGGCCGCCAGGAACAACGCCGCCCCCTTGGGCAGCTGCAGGACCTCCGCCCCGGCGCGGACGCACGCCTTGCCGCCGGTGGCCAACAGGATCCGCGCGCCACCGTCCGGCACGGGGAGGCTGCCGGTGAGCCCGTCCCCGGACTCCCAGCGGCGCAGCAGGAACTCCTCGGCGGGCGTGTCGTAGCGCGTCCACGGACCCTCGGGCTGTCCGGTGTGCACCGGCGGGGGCCCCGAGGTGAAGTCGAGGACGCGCAGCAGCTCGGGGACGTCGACGTGCTTGGGCGTGAGCCCGCCGCGCAGGACGTTGTCCGAGTTCGCCATCAGCTCGATGCCGGCGCCCGCCAGATAGGCGTGCAGGTTGCCGGCCGGCAGGTAGAGGGCCTCGCCCGGGGCGAGCACCACCCGGTTGAGCAGCAGGGCCGCGAGCACGCCGGCGTCGCCCGGGTAGCGCTCGGAGAGCTCCAGGGCGGTCCGCGCCTCCAGCGCCCAGTCGCCACCGGACGGGTTGGCCCGTGCCGCGAGGGCGACCGCGCCCTTCTGCAGCGCGGGCACCAGCTCGTCGAGCATCGCCTGGGGCAGGGTGATCCACGTGGTGAACAGCGCACGGAGGCCGTCCGGGCCGGGCTGGGCCGCGAGCAGCTCGACGTGCGGGGCCAGCTCGGGCACGTCGAGCGCGCGGAGCAGCCCGAGGGTCTCCACCGGGTCCCGGAAGCCGACGAGCGCGTGGAACTCGGTGAGCGCACAGATCAGCTCGGGCTTGTGGTTGGCGTCCCGGTAGTTGCGGTCCGAGGCGTCGAGCGCGAGGCCGGCGGCGTTCTCCCGCGCGAACCCCTCGCGCGCCTGGTCGAGGCTGGGGTGCGCCTGCAGGCTCAGCGGCTCGTCCGCGGCGAGCACCTTGAGCAGGAACGGCAGCCTGCCCTCCCAGCGGGCGCTGCGCTCGGCACCCAGCAGCCCCTCCGGGTCGCCGGTGAGCACCTCGAGCAGCGAGCTGCGGGCCCCGTCGGGGTGCACGATCCGCGAGGGGTCGCCCGGGTGCGCGCCCAACCACATCTCCGCCTGCGGATGCGGAGACGGCACCGACTCGCCGAGCAGGTCGGCGATGACCGTGCGCGACCCCCACGCGTACGGCCGAACCGGGTTCTCCAGCAGCTCCAAGGCACTTCCTCGCTTCGTGCGGCGGTCGGACCCGGCCCGTCAGGCCGGTTCGATGGCCCGGGTGGCCAGGCCGAGGTAGACGGCGGCGATCTCCAGCCGGGAGGCCAGCAGCGCGGCCCGCAGCAGCACCGCGTCGCGGGTGCCCCGGGGGACCTCGTCGACGGGGTGCTGCAGGTCCGCGGGCCACCCGCGGCCGGTGCGGCGCACCGCGACCTGACCCGGGTCCTCCTCGGCGGTCGCGAGCAGCACGACGCGGACCGGCGGCGCGTCCGGCCCCGGGTCGTCGAACGGGTCGCGGAAGATGTCGTCGCCGCGGTCGGCCAGGTCGACGGCCCGGCGCAGGGCCGTGGCGGAGGCGGCCTGCGCGATGTCGGCGGCGTGCGCCACCACCCCGGCGTGGGTGGCCAGCGCGGTCGCCCCGTGCCCGGCGACGGCGGTCGCGGCCTGGTCCACGCCCCACAGCAGGGGAGTGCGCTCGGCCAGGCGCAGCGCCAGCGACTTCGCCGGGTTCATGAACGGCTCGTGGTTCGGCTGGTTGCGTTCGGCCTCGGCGTCGAGCACGTCGGCCAACGGGTCGAGGGCCGGGTCCAGGCCACCGGGCCACAGACCCAGCGAGGACACGACCGTCAGCCCGACGGCGAGCGCCCGCGGCAGGTCCAGCGCCGGCGGCACGGGGATCCGCGGCTCGACGAAGCGGGCGCGGCCGGCACCCGCGGAGGCCACCGGGCCCTCGGCGGGCGCGGACAGCACCACCTCGGCGGCCCGCCCGACGGCCCGCGACACCGACTCGGCCAGCTCGACGTCCGCCGGGTCGGACGAGTGCGCCAGCACGACGTCGAGCGGACCGATCCAGCCGGGCACGACGTCGGCCACGACGACCGGGACCGGGCACAGCGGGCCGAGCAGGGCCCCGATGATCTCGGCCGCTGCACCGGACGAACCGGGGCGCCGCAGGAACACCAGGGCGCGCGGCCGGTGCCCGGCCAGGTCGGCGATCCCCGCCTCGGCCGCGGCCTGCGCCGCGGAGCGGACCTGGGCGCCCGCCGTGGCGGCCGCGCGCAACACCCCGGCCTTGTCCGCGGCGGCGAGCGCGGCCGGGTCGCCGAGCAGGGTGTCGTCGAGCACGGTCGTCACCCGGCGTTTCCGGGGTTCCCGGACGGCAGCGCGTCCCCCCGCGGCGGGGTCGTCGCCGGCGGGAGGGCTTCGTCGAGCAGCAGCACCGGGATGCCGTCGACCACCGGGTAGCGGCGCCCGCAGGTGGTGCACACGAGCTGGTCCGCCACCGGCGTCAGGGGCGCGTGGTCCTCCGACGGGCAGGCCAGGATCTCGAGCAGCTGGGGGTCGAGCTGTACGGCCACGGTTCTCCTCACCTCACGTGCCGTTGATGCTGCCAGGGCGCGCGCGGGCGCGCCGGGTCCGTCCGGGCTACCCGCGAAGCGGGGATCGATCCTCCCGGCCGGGCGCCCGATCGGCTCCGCGCGGGCGGTCTCCTCCGCGGCCGCGACCGGGGAGGACACGCCGCTCAGGCGCGGACGATCGCGAGGACCTCGTCGCGGAGCGCCGCCACGGCGGCCTCGTCGGCTGCCTCGACGTTGAGCCGCAGCAGCGGCTCGGTGTTGGAGGCGCGCAGGTTGAACCAGGAGCCGTCCGGCAGGGCGACCGTGAGGCCGTCGAGCTCGTCGAACTCCACGCCCTCGCGGGCCCCGTAGGTCTGTCGTACCGCGGCGACCCGGCCGGCCTGGTCGGCCACCGTGGAGTTGATCTCCCCGCTCGCGCGGTAGCGCTCGTACGCCGCCATCAGCGCGGACAGCGGCTCGTGCTGCTCGCCCAGCGCGGCGAGCACGTGCAGCGCCGCGAGCATGCCGGAGTCGGCCTTCCAGAAGTCCCGGAAGTAGTAGTGCGCCGAGTGCTCGCCCCCGAACACCGCGCCGGTCTCGGCCATCGTCTGCTTGATGAACGAGTGGCCGACCCGGGTGCGCACGGGGGTGCCACCGTGCTCGCGGACGATCTCCGGCACGGCCTTCGAGGTGATCAGGTTGTGGATCACGGGAGCGCCCGGGGTCCTGGCCAGCTCGCGGACGGCCACCAACCCGGTGATCGCGCTCGGGCTGACCGGCTCGCCGCGCTCGTCGACCACGAAGCAGCGGTCCGCGTCGCCGTCGAACGCGAGACCGAGGTCGGCCCCCTCCGTGACGACGGCCTTCTGCAGGTCGACCAGGTTCGCCGGGTCGAGCGGGTTCGCCTCGTGGTTCGGGAAGGTGCCGTCGAGCTCGAAGTACAGCGGCACGACGTCGAGCGGGAGGCCCCCGAGGACCTCGGGCACCGTGTGGCCGCCCATGCCGTTGCCGGCGTCGACCACCACGCGCAGCGGCCGGACACCGGACAGGTCGACCAGGCCGCTCAGGTGGGCGGCGTAGTCGGCGAGCAGCGCGCGCCGGCGCACGGTGCCGCCGCCCGGCCCCTCCGGCACCCCCCGTTCGACGGCCTCGCGGATCACGGCGAGCCCGGTGTCCTGCCCGATCGGGGTCGCCCCCGCCCGGCACAGCTTGACGCCGTTGTACTTCGCCGGGTTGTGGCTGGCGGTGAACATCGCGCCGGGCACGCCGAGGCTGCCCGCGGCGAAGTAGAGCATGTCGGTGCTGGCCAGGCCGATGTCGAGGACGTCGAGCCCCTGGGCGGTGACGCCCTCGGCGAAGGCGGCGGCGAGGCCCGGCGAGGAGTCCCGCATGTCGTGGCCCACCGCGATCTCGGTGACCCCGGGGTCCTCGGAACGCAGCAGCCGGGCCAGCGCCGCGCCGAGCTCACGCACCACGCCGGCGTCGAGCTGTTCGCCGACGACGCCGCGGATGTCGTACGCCTTCACGATCTGGGACAGGTCGGGCACGGGAGCGAAGCCTAGCGGGAGGCCCCGACGGCGCGCGGGACGGTCGTCACGACGGGCACCGGGCGGGCGACGGGCGGTGAGCGCCCGGCGGGGCCGGCTCAGTCCTCGGGCGGCGTGGGCAGCACGCGTAGGTGACCCCGGCGCCCCGTCGTGGCCCCGGGACCCGCGGTGACCGTGGGCGCGGCCTCGAAGGGCCGGTCGGCCCGGCCGGCCTCGCGCACGGCCTCGGCCAGGGCGGTCAGGTCGTCGTCCGTGTGTTGCGGCGGCGCGAACTCGCCCTCGAAGCGGACGACCTCCCAGCCGCGGGGGGCGGTGAGCCGGTGGGCGTGCGCGGTGCACAGGTCGTACGTGTGCGGCTCGGCCTGGGTGGCGAGCGGCCCGACGACCGCGGTCGAGTCCGCGTAGACATAGGTGAGAGTGGCCACCGCGAGCTCGGTGCAGCCGCTCCGCGAACACCTCCGGACACTCAACACGTCCCCGACCATAGCCTCCCGCGCCGACGGTCCCCGGCTGCGACGCGCGGGGGCGTCCCCACCCGCCCGGCGCCGTGAGGCGGAGGCCACGGAGCCGACCATCGGAACCGAGGCGGAGCCCGCGAAGCCGAGCAGGGGCACGGACGGCACCGCCGCACGTCGTACCGGCACGGCCGCGCCCGGGTGGGTCGTACTATTCGACGGGTGACGACCGCGCGCCGCATCCCGCGCCGCTCCCCCCGCCGGCGGGACCGCCGGGGCCGGGGGTTGCGCGGCCTGCTGTACCCGGTGACCACGCCCTCCTTCCGCACCCGGGCCGAGCGGTTCGACGCCCGCGTGCTCGAGGCGCTCGAGCCGATCGAGCTGCGCTGGGGGCCCGAGCTGGTCGACCTGGACCTGGCCGTGGACGAGGTGCCGGAGGTCGAGCGGACCTCGCCCGAGGAGGTCGTGTGGGGCACCGGGGTGCTCGCCGACGCGGGCGTGCCCCTCGCGCAGCTGGTGCCCGCCGGCGTCGACCAGGCCGGGTTGCCCTCGCGGGCCCGGATCGTGCTCTACCGGCGGCCGCTCGAGGCCCGTGCCCGCGGTGGGGCGGACCTGGGCGACCTGCTGCACGAGGTGCTGGTGGAGCAGGTGGCGGAGTACCTCAACATCGAGCCCGACGCGGTCGAGGGCGGGGCGGACTGAGCACGGGGCCGGACCGAGCACGGGCGGACCGAGCACGGGCCGGACCGAGCACGGCCGGACCGAGCACGGGGCCGACCGAGCGAGAGCGGCCGGCCCCGGACGCGGAAGAGCCCGGACCGTCGCCGGCTGCGGGCACGCAGCCGGACACGTGTCCGGGCTCGAACGAGGGTGGGCCACGTCGCCCGCCCTTTCGTGGTCCTCCCCCGGCGCCGCTGCGCGCGCCGGGAGCGGATTTGTCGGGGATCCCCCGTCTCAGCCGACCGCCCGGCGGAGGCGTCGGCGCTCCCGCTCGGAGAGCCCGCCCCAGATGCCGAACCGTTCGTCCTGCGCCAGCGCGTACTCCAGGCACTCCGCCCGGACCTCGCACCCCGCACAGATCCGTTTGGCCTCTCGGGTCGAGCCACCCTTCTCCGGGAAGAACGCCTCGGGATCCGTCTGCGCGCACAGTGCGCGCTCCTGCCAGTCCTGCTCGCCGTCGTCCTGACCGTCGACCAGTGTGTCGATCAGGCGAAGCCCCTCCGAGGGGCCGATCCCGAATTGCTCCGGAGCGATCACCGTCGCTCCGATCGGATTGCCGATCGTGCCCGCCCCCATGACGAACACGGTGTCCGTGAAACCGTCCACTCGCCCACCTCCCCGCGCCCGGCGAATGACACCGCTGTAAGTACAGCGGTGTCGGCCGGGTCACCGCAACCCGGGGCTGCCGACCGGGTGACGGCGTCCACCCCTTCGGCCACCCGTTCGGCAGAATGGTCAAGTGCGCGGAGCCCTGAACCGAATCAGTCCGTGGTTCCTGCTGCTCCTGGCGGTGACGGTCGTCGGCGGGGTGCTCTGCGTCGTCGGGACCGAGTCCGCGCTGCAGGGATCGACCGTCCTGCTCACCACGGGCGTGGTGCTGCTGGTGCTCGGCGGGTGGTGCGTGTCGCTGTGCCTGCACGAGTTCGGCCACGCCTACGCGGCGCACCGCGGCGGTGACCACAGCATCGAGAACCGCGGCTATCTCACCCTCGACATCCGCCGGTACGCGAACGTGGGGCTCTCCTTCGTGCTGCCGGTGGTGTTCCTGCTGCTCGGCGGCATCCCGCTGCCGGGCGGGGCGGTGTGGATCAACCAGGGGGCGCTGCGCACCCGCCGGGTTCGCTCGTTCGTGTCGTTCGCCGGCCCGGCCACCAACCTCGTGCTCGGCATCCTGCTGAGCCTCGTGGTGATCTTCCTCCCGGTCAACGAAGGCCTGGCCGTCGGGCTGTCCTGCCTGGCGCTGATCCAGATCCTCGCGTTCGTGCTGAACATCCTGCCGGTGCCCGGCCTCGACGGGTACGGCGTGCTCGAGCCCTACCTGTCGCCCGAGGCCCAGCGGTTCGGGCACACGGTGCGCCCGTGGGCGCCGCTCGTGCTGTTCCTGCTGATCCTCGGGGTGCCCGGGGTGGCGCGGGTGCTGTTCGGGGTCGGGCAGTTCCTCTTCGCCCTGATCGGCGGCGACGCGCAGTTCGCCGCCGCGGGCTACGGCCTCCTGCTGTTCTGGCGCTGACCCGCCGTGCCGCGCCGGTCGCCCCCGGACCGCGACGGCCGGGCCCGCAGCGGCGAACCGGCCGGGGCCGCGGCCTTGCGGCCGGGTCCGTCTCAGCCGCGGGCGAGCGCGACCATCGCCGGTACGGTGTCCGACCCCGGCGGCAGCCCGTCGTACGGCCACCAGGCGAGATCGACCGACTCGTCGCTGATCGCGGGCACCGCACCGGCGGGGGCCCGCACGAGGTAGCGGACGTCGAGGTGCCGGGTCGGGACACCGAGCGAGCAGGTCACCGGGTGGACGTCGACGTGCAACGGGTGCGCGGCGATCTCCAGCCCCGCGATCCCGGACTCCTCGGTCGCCTCCCGCAGGGCCGCGGCCCGCAGCGAGGCGTCACCCGGCTCGCAGTGCCCGCCGAGCTGGATCCAGCGTCCGACCCGCGGGTGCAGCGTGAGCAGCGTGTGCTCCCCCGCTGCGTCGACCACCAGCGCAGACGCGGTCAGGTGCCCGGCGGCGCACTCGCGCGCGCACGCGTCGCCCGGGCGGGCGAGGCAGAAGGCGATCAGCGCCTGCTGCAGCGCGGCCTGCCCGGCGTCGGGCGGCGACCAGGCGCGGAGCTCCTCCACGGCCACGGCCGGGCTCACCATCCGGGCTCCTCCCCGACGGCCGGGGCCGTCGCCCGGACCCGGCTCACCATTCGAGCAGCCCGGTCGCCGGGTCGGCGGGCGGACGCGGACCGGTGCCCTCGAGCGGCACCCCGAGCGCGACGGCGCCGAGCGGCTGCCAGTCCTCGGCGAGCCCCAGCCCGGCGCGCACCACCTCCGGCGCGAAGAGCGTGGAGCCGACCCAGCACGAGGCCAGGCCCTCGGCGGCCAGCGCCACCAGCAGCGACTGCACGGCGGCGCCGCCGGCGACGGTGAACATGTCCCGCTCGGCCGCGCGGCGGACCTCGTCCGGGTAGTCGTGCACCCCGTCCCCGGTGCGGAAGGGCAGCACCAGCTCCGGCGCCCGGCGCAGCAGGTCGCCGCGGGCGAGGCGGCGCTCGATCTCGTCGGCGGGGCGTCCGTCGGCCTCCAGGTCGGCGCGCCACCGCTCCCGCAGCGCGTCGAGCAGGGTGGTGCGCCGCGCACGGTCGCGCAGCCACACGAACCGGAACGGCGTGCTGTGGTGCGGCGCGGGTGCGGTCAGCGCGACGCCGACGGCCCGGCGCACGGCGTCGGCCGGCACCTGCTCGGGCGCGAACTCGCGGACGCTGCGGCGCAGCAGCACGGCCTCGCGCCGGCCCTGCGCGAGCGCCTCCTCGGTGCCCAGCCAGAACAGGTCCTCGTCGATCGGCCGGACCAGGTCGCGGGCGGTCGACCCGTCCTCGCGCACGCCGAGGCCGCGCACCACCGCCACCGGGGTGCCAGCGAGCTTGCCCTTGACCAGGTCCGCGGCGCCGGCCACCTCGTCGGCCAGGGCGACCTCGGTCACCAGCAACTCGTTGCCCTCCGCGTCGACCGCGCCGCCGTAGCGGTGCAGCACGGTGAGCCCCGCGGACCCGATCGCGACGTCCGTCTGCCCGACCCGCCACGAGCGGCCCATCGTGTCCGTGACCACGACCGCCACGTCGACGCCGAGCCGCTCGCGCAGACCCTCCCGCAGCCGGGCGGCGCTCGCGTCGGGGTCGACGGGCAGCAGGGCCAGCTCGTCCCGCCGGACGTTCGACCCGTCGACGCCGGCCGCGGCCTGCACGATCCCGAGCTTGGAGGCGACGATCAGCGTCCTCCCGCGGCGCGCCAGGATCCGCTCGGTCTCGCCCTCGACGAGCCGGCGGCGCAGCTCGTCGCGCTCCTCGGGATCCGCGGGCGCCGGGACGAGCCGCCCCTCCGCCTTGGAGAAGATCTTGCTGGTGACCACGACGACGTCGCCGGACTCCAACCAGGGGGCGGCCGCGGCGACCGCGGAGGTCACGTCGTCGCCCGGGCGGAACTCCGGCAGGCCGGGGACCGGCAGGATCCGCAGACCTGCCGCGGCGCCGTGGTCGGGGACCGGCGACGGGACCGCACTCACGGGGTGACCCCGGCCAGGTCGAACGCGGCGCGTGCCATCTCCGCGGTGGCCTCCACGTCCGTCATCAGCAGCGGGACCGCGCGGGTCTCGGCGCCCTCGACCTCGGCGGAGTCGCCCGAGTGGACCAGCCAGCCGTCGAGCAGGCCACCCTTCGCCCGCCCGCCGTAGTGCCGGCCGACGGCCTCGGCGGTGGTGTCGACGCCGATCGCGGAGAGGCACGCGTCGGCCATCCCGCGCAGCGGGCGCCCGCCCACGATCGGCGACAGCCCGACGATCCTCGCCTTCGTCCCGACCAGGGCCTGCGGCATCCCCGGGACCTGGATCATGGTGCCGATGCTGACGACCGGGTTCGACGGCGCGACCAGCACCACGTCCGCGTCGGCGATCGCCTGCGCCGCGGCCGGGAGGACCTTCGCCTCGTCCGCGCCCACCGACGCGAACCGGTGGGCCGGGAACCTGGCCTGGTGGCGCACCCACCACTCCTGGAAGTGCACGGCGACCTGCGGCGGCGCGTCCTCCCCCCGGTCCGGGTTGTCGATCACCACGTGCGTCTCGACCCGGTCGTCCGTGGCGGGCAGCAGCCGCACGCCCGGCTGCCACCGGTGGCAGAGCGCCTCGGTGACCTGCGAGAGCGGGTAGCCCGCGCGCAGCATCCGGGTGCGGACCAGGTGCGTGGCGACGTCCCGGTCGCCGAGCCCGAACCAGGTCGGGTCGGCCTCGTAGGCCGCCAGCTCGTCCCGCACCGCCCAGGTCTCCCCGGCCCGGCCCCAGCCGCGCTCGGCGTCGATCCCGCCACCCAGGGTGTACATGCAGGTGTCGAGGTCGGGACAGATCCGCAGGCCGTGCATCCACACGTCGTCGCCCACGTTGACCACGGCGGTGACCTCGTGCGGGCCCTCGCCGGGCCCCACCGCGGGCAGCCCGAGGGCGGCCTTCACCCCGAGCAGGAACCGGGCGCCGCCGACGCCTCCGACCAGGACCGTGACCTTCACGGCGCCAGGCTACGTCGGACCCCCGACGATCTACATCCCGCGGTAGTCGCGGGGACCGAACCGCGGGCCGAAGCGCGGGCGGCGGAAGCCGGAGAGCTCCACGTACCGCACGGCCCGGTGCCGCTGCGGCGCGTACGGGGCGAGCACCTCGAGCATCCCGCGGTCGTCGAGCGGGCGGCCGACGAGCGCCCAGCCGACCACCGTGGGGATGTGGAAGTCCCCGAAGCTGACGGCGTCCGGGTCGCCCCAGGCGCGCTGCGCCACCTCGGCGGCGGTCCAGACGCCGATCCCGGGGATGCGGCGCAACAGGATCCGGCCCTCCTCGCCGCCCAGCTCCACCGCCCTCTCCAACCGGTGCGCGACCGCGGCGGCGGCCAGGATCGCGCGCCGCCGCGCCGAGTCCACCCCGGCCTCGTGCCACTCCCAGTCCGGGATCGAGCGGATCTGCGCGGGCGTCGGCGGGACGCGCATGCCGCGCGGCATCGCGCCGGCCGGACCGGGTGCGGGGTCGGAGAAGCGCCAGCAGAGCTCCCGCCAGGAGCGCCGGGCCTCGATGCCGGTGACCTTCTGCTCGAGGATCGCCGGAACCAGCTGGTCCCACACCCGTCGGGTGGAGCCGAGCCGGATGCCGGGCTGCCGGCGGGCCGCGTCGGCGATCAGCGGGTGGCGGGCGACGAAGGACCCGGGCTCGTCGTGCGCACCGAGCAGCGCGGGCAGGCCGTCGAGCTCCCACCGGGCGCCCGGTCCCCAGCCGGCGGCGACGACCGTGCCGTCGCTGCGCCGGGACATCCGGACCGACGCCGGTCCGTCGGGAGTGGTGGAGACCCGCCAGATCGCGGAGCCCTCGCCGACCGAGCGCCAGGACGGGTCCCCCCGCCCGCGGCGCAGCGGGGCGAGCACCCCGGCGAGGTCGAGCCGGTAGTCCGGCCGCCACTCGCGCTCGATCACGCGGACACGGTAGCCGCGCGTCAGACGTCGGCCGAGAACCGGACCCCGTGCGGCGGCAGCTGCACGTCGGGCCACACCCGGACGCCGCCCTTGAGCTCGCAGTGCGCGCCGACGACCGCGCGGTCGCCGATCACCGCGTCGCGCACGTGCGCACCCGCCTCGACCCGGGCGCCGGCCCCGACCACGGAGCTCTCCACGACCGCGTGCGGCTCGATCACCGCGCCGTCGAAGACCATGCAGCCCTCGACCTTCGCGCCCGCACCGATCACCGCGTCCCGCCCGACCGTGGTGCCGCCGAAGACGAAGGCGTCCGCCGCCACGGTGGCCCCGGGCAGCACGATCGACTCGCCGGCGGGGCCGGGCAACGCCGCCGAAGGCGCCACGCCGCGGACCAGGTCGGCGGAGCCGTGCACCAGGTCGGCGGGAGTGCCCATGTCGCGCCAGTAGGCGTTGTCGACGTGCCCGCTCACCCGCGCGCCCGCCTCGAGCAGGCCGGGGAAGGTCTCGCGCTCCACCGACACCACCCGGCCCCGCGGGATGTCCTCGATCACCGAGCGGCGGAAGACGTAGCAGCCGGCGTTGATCTGGTCCGTCGGCGGGTCCTCGGTCTTCTCCAGGAACGCCAGCACGCGCCCGGCGCCGTCGGTGGGCACACACCCGTAGGCGCGCGGATCCTGGACGCGGACCAGGTGCAGGGTGACGTCGGCGTCGGTCCGCCGGTGGGTGTCGACGACGGCGGTGAGGTCGGTGCCGCACAACACGTCGCCGTTGAAGACCATGACGGTCTCCGTCGTCAGGTGCTCGGCGACGTTCGCGATCCCGCCGCCGGTGCCCAGCGGCTGGTCCTCCACGACGTAGGTGAGCTCGAGGTCGAGCGACTCCCCGTTGCCGAAGTGCTCCTCGAACGTCTCCGCGAGATAGGAGGTGCCGAGCACCACGCGCCGTACGCCGGCGGCGCGGATCCGGGAGAGCAGGTGTGCCAGGAACGGCACGCCCGCCGTGGGGAGCATCGGCTTCGGGGCCGACAGGGTGAGGGGGCGCAGACGCGTGCCCTTGCCCCCCACGAGCACGACGGCCTCGACGTCGTCCAGCACGAACGGTCCTCTCGTCAGCCGGCCGGTCCCCCCGGGCCGGACTCCGGTCTCCTCGGTGTGACGCCTACGTGCGCCCGCGCGTTGCGCGCGCCCGGACCGCCAGCCCCGCCCGCACGGCGGCACGGACCGGGGCGTACCGGACGCCCGGGTGCCGGTCCGCCAGGTAGCGGTGGGCGCTGCGGTGGTGCTCGGCCAGCATCCGCGCGGACACCTCCGGCCGCGAGGTGGACACCCCGCCCGTGTGCACCACCTCGGCGGTCGGGACATAGACGTTGAGCCAGCCGGCCCGGCCGAGCCGGTCGCCGAGGTCGACGTCCTCGAAGTACATGAAGTAGCGCGGGTCGAACCCGTCCACCGAGTCGAAGGCCGTGCGCCGCACCAGGAGGCACGAGCCGGAGAGCCACCCCGCGGTGCGCTCGCCGATCGCCGTGGCGGCCTGGCGGTACGTCCGGGTCCACGGGTTACCGGGCCAGACCCGCCCCAGGACCGCGTGCCCGGCACCGTGGCCGAGCGAGGGCAGCAACCGCGCCGACGGGTAGACCGCCCCGTCCGGCTCGCGGATCAGCGGGCCGAGCGCGCCGGCACGGGGCCAGCGGGCGGCGGCCTCCAGGAGCGTGTCGATCGCGCCGTCGCCCCAGACCAGGTCCGGGTTGGCGACGACGACCCAGCCCACCTCGGGCCCCAGCCCCGCGACGGCCCGGTTGGCGGCCGTGCCGTAGCCGACGTTCTCCCCGATCCGCAGCAGCTCCACGCCGTCGCGCTCGGCCGCCCGCTCGGGGGCACCGTCGACGGACCCGTTGTCCGCCAGCACCACCCGGGTCGGCCGCGCGGTCGCGGCCTTGAGCGAGTCGAGGAACGCGTCGAGCGTGTCGCCCGGTGAGTACGTGACGGTCACGACCGCGAGATCGTCCCCGTACGTGCGGACCGCCGGCTCCATGGCGGCTCACCCTAACGGCCCTGCACGCGCCACCGGTGCCGGGACCGCCGCGCTGCGCGCCCGTGCGCGGGTCAGTCGTCGGCGGGATCCTCGCCGTCGAGTTCGGCGAGGGCCTCGGCGGCGGCGCGGTCGCCCCACGTCACCGCCATCTCGAGGTACCAGCGCGCCGCCTCGGGACGGCCGGTGTCCAGCAGGAATCGGCCGATGGTCCAGGCCCAGCCCGGTTCGTTGTGCCGCTCGGCCTCGCGGTACTCGCGCTCGGCCCCGTCGAGGTCGTCCCGGGCGACGAGGAACGCCGCGTGGGCGGTGTGGGCACGGACGGCGCCGAGCTCCCCGGCGCGGCGGTAGAGGGCCTCGGCCTCGTCGTCCCGGCCCTGCGCCGCCCGGACGTCCGCCAGCGCGACGAGGGTGTCCGGTCGCCGCTCGTCGACGTACCGCTCGGCGGCCTCGGTCGCGGCGGCGAGGTCCTCCGCCTCGAGGTGCAGCGCGACGAGGTTGTCGGGGGCCTGCCGGTCACCCGCCTCGGCGGCGTCGGTGAGGACCCGGACGGCCTCGGCGAAGCGGCCGCCGTCGCGCAGCAGCAGGGCGAGGTCGTTGGCTGCCGGGAGCTCGCGCTGGGCCACCGCGAGACGCAGCACCTGCTCGGCGCGCGAGTGGTCCCCCAGCTCCGCGAACGCGACGCCCAGCCGGCCGGCGAACTCCAGGCGCCCCTGCTCCAGCAGCGGTGCGAGGAACTCGATGGCCGCCGTCCAGCTGCCGCTGTCCAGGTAGGCGCGGACCAGCAGGTCGGCCGAGCCCGGCTCGCGAGCGGCGACGGCGCGGCGCAGCGGCTCGACCGCCTCCCGGGCCCGGTGCTGGTCCAGCAGTGCCCGGCCCTCGGCCGTGAGCGGGCCCTCCGGCGGCGGTACGGGGATGCGGTGGACGGCGTCGGCCCGGGCGGCCTCGCCGGGCTGTGCGGTCATTGCGGGCCCCTCGCGACGTGGAGGTGTGAATGGTCTCACTCCGCCGGTGCTCCGGCAGGACGGAGCGGCCGATCACCGGGATGATCACGCGGCGAACCAGAATGATCACCCTCCGAGGTGGACAATCGCCCAACGGTGATCTCCGTCCGCCGACACGCCGGGCGACGCGCCGCGATCATCTCCGCGGATGCTGCACCCTATGGGGCGGCCGGGTGACGGCCGCGGCATCCGGGCCCGCTGTCCGGAACGAACGAGGAGGTGGAGTGGACCCGACGTCCGGTGGCCGCTCCTCCTCGGGCGGGCCGCGGCGCGAGCGCCGGGCCGGTGCCTCCGCGCTGTTCGGCGAGGGCGGCAGCCTGGCCGCCGGCGGCCCCGACCGCCCCCCGCGGGCCCGCGCGACCGGCTCGGCGGGGCGGTCGGACGCCTCCGCCGGCGAGAGCCGTGGGTCGGCCGGCCGCGACGGCTCCGCGTCGGGCCGGGCGGGGTCCGCCGGGCGCCCCGGATCCGGTGGCTCCCCGGCCCGTGACAGCGGCTCCGGTGACCGGTCGGCCGCCCGGGAGCGGTCCGGCGCCGCGAGCTCCCGGGAGCGGTCCGGCGCCGCGAGCCGGGAGGGCGGCCGCACCCGCTCGGGCCGCGAGACCCCCGGCTCGGGCACGGCGACCACCCGATCCGGCACGGCGACCACCCGCTCCGGCACGGCGACCACCCGCTCCGGCACGGCCGGTCGCCCCGCGTCGGACCGCACCGAACCGCGCCGACCCGTCCGCCGGACCGTCGTCGAGCCGCCGGGCCGGACCGCCCGGGACGTCGCGCGGGGCGCCGCCCCGACCCGTCCGCCCACCCGGAGGTCTCCGCGCACCCCGCCGCCGGCGCGCCCGCGACCGCCCACCGGGCCACCGCCCGCTCGCCCCGCCGGCCTGCTCGTCCGCCGCGCCCGGATCACGGTGTGCGTGCTGTCCGCACTGGTCGTGGCGGTCACCGGCACGGCGTGGGGCCTCTACCGCGACCTCACCGCGGGCCTGACCACGACCAACGTCATCACCGGCGGCTCCTCCGGCGGCGGCCAGAACATCCTGCTCGTCGGGGTGGACAGCCGCACGGACGCGCAGGGCAACCCGCTGCCCGACGACGTCCTCCGGACGCTGCGCAGCGGCGCCGAGTCCGGCGTCCTCAACTCCGACACGATCATCGTGCTGCACATCCCGGCCGACGGCGGCAGCGCGACCGCCTTCTCGATCCCGCGGGACAGCTACGTCGACATCCCCGGCTACCGCAAGGACAAGATCAACGCCGCCTACCCGGCCACGAAGGCGCTCGCCGCCGAGGAACTCGTGCGGTCCGGCGTCCCGCAGACGGAGGCCGACCAGCAGTCGTCGGCCACCGGCCGCACGACCCTGATCGAGACGGTCCAGAACCTCACCGGCCTGACGATCGACCACTACGCCGAGATCAACCTGCTCGGCTTCTACAACCTGACCCAGGCTATCGGCGGCGTCGACGTCTGCCTCACCGCGCCGGTGGACGACGAGTTCTCCGGCGCCCGCTTCCCGGCCGGGCCGCAGACGATCTCGGGGGCGGACGCGCTGGCCTTCGTCCGGCAGCGGCACGGCCTGCCGGAGGGCGACCTGTCCCGGATCCGCCGGCAGCAGGTGTTCCTCGCCGCCGTCGCCGACAAGATCCTCTCCACCGGCACCCTCACCCACGGCGGCACGCTCTCCGCGCTCCTGGACGTCGCCGAGAAGTCGCTGGTCATCGACTCGGGCTGGGACCTGCTCGGGTTCGCCCGGCAGGCCTCGGACATCGCGGCCGGCGCCATCGACTTCGTCACGGTCCCCACCCTGGGCGGGGCCAGCAACGAACGGGGCGACGTCGTGCTGGTCGATCCCGCACAGGTCCAGGAGTTCATCGAGCAACGGACCGCGCCGAAGGACGAGGAACCCGAGCCGACCGGGGCGCCGGCCGCGCCCACGGTGGACCCGGCGTCCGTCACCGTCGACGTCGGCAACGGGTCCGGCGGCACCGGCCTCGCCGCCCAGGTGGCCGACCGGCTCGGCGGGGCGGGCTACCAGCGCGGTGCGGTGGAGAACGCGCCGAGCCGCACGACCTCCGTCGTCCGCTACGCCGGGGCCGACGGCGACGAGGCCGCGCAGGCCGTGGCCGCACAGCTGGGCGGGATCGGCGTCGAGCAGACCGACGGCGTGCGGTCCGGACACGTCCAGGTGCTGCTCGGGACCGACTTCGCGCAGTCCGCCGCGGCCACCGCACCCGTCGCGACGGGGACCGGGGGCTCCGCGACCCCGGGCCCCACGCCGACGTCCGAGGTCAACGCGGGCGGCGTACCGTGCATCGACTAGTTCCCACGCGGAGAGGACGTCCGTGTCGCTGACCGCCACCCTGCTCGACCCGATCCTCGCCACCGCCCCCGCGCGACCGCTGATCACCTTCTACGACGACGCCACGGGCGAGCGCATCGAGCTCTCCGCGGTCACCACCGCGAACTGGGTCGCCAAGGCGGCCAACCTGCTGCGCGACGAGTGCGACCTCGAGCCGTCCGGCACGGTCGCGGTGCTGCTTCCGGCCCACTGGCAGACGGCGTCGGTGCTGCTCGCGGTGTGGTCGTGCGGGGCCGAGGTGGTCGGCGAGCCCGCCGGCGCCGACCTCGTGCTGTGCGACGCGGGCCGGCTCGACCTCGCACTCGCCGCCGGCCCCGCCGACGGGGTGGTCGCCCTGTCCCTCGACGCCTTCGGCCGCGGGATCGAGGGCCTGCCCGCCGGGGTGCTCGACTTCGCGAGCGAGGTACGGCTGCACGGCGACGAGTTCGTGCCGTGGGAGCCGGTGCCCGCCGACGCCCCGGCCCTCGACGGCATCCCGGCCGCGGACGTCGCCGCCCGTGCGGCGTCGCGCGCGGCCGACCTCGGCCTCTCGGCGGCGGACCGGGTGCTCGCCACCGGGGACTGGTCGACGCGTGAGGACCTGGTCGACGGCCTGCTCGCCGTCCTCTCGGCCGGCGCGTCCCTGGTCCAGGTCGCGAACGCCGATGGCGGCCGGCTGGAGCGCAAGTACGAGACGGAGAACTGCACCACCCGCCTCTGACATCGGTCCGCCCGGGGAGCGCGGCCACCATGATCGTCGTTCCGGACCCTCCGCGGCCATAGCCGGCCGCCGACGGTCCCGGACGTCGATCATCGCCCTCCGCGGCCCCGGGCTCGGGGGAAGCGGCGCCGGTGGGCTGGCTACGGTGGGGTGATGACCACCGCCCCCGCGCAGAGCGTGACCGCCTCCGACGTCGACGGTGCGGCGGGGCGGCTGCGCGCGGTGATCGGGCCGAGCCCGCTGCAGATCTCGGCGCGGCTGTCCGACGCCGTCGGCGGTGAGGTGTGGCTCAAGCGCGAGGACCTGCAGCCGGTCCGCTCGTACAAGATCCGGGGGGCCTACAACCTCATCGCGCAGCTGGCGCCGGAGGAGCGCGCGCGCGGCGTGGTGTGCGCGAGCGCCGGGAACCACGCCCAGGGCGTCGCCTTCGCCTGCGCGCGGCTGCACGTCGCCGCCCGGGTCTACCTGCCCCGCACCACTCCCCGACAGAAGCGGGACCGGGTCGCCCGGCTGGGCGGGAAGGTCGTGGAGGTCGTGGTCGTGGGCAACACCTACGACGACGCCGCCGCGGCGGCCGCGGCCGACGCGGCCCAGACGGGCGCCACCCTCGTCCCGGCCTTCGACGACCCGCGCACCGTTGCCGGGCAGGGCACGGTCGCCCGCGAGGTGCTGAGCCAGCTGGCGGACCCGCCGGACCAGATCATCGTGCCGGTCGGCGGCGGCGGACTGCTCGCCGGCACCGTGGCCTACCTGCGCGAACGCCACCCGGAGGTCCGGATCATCGGGGTCGAGCCCGCCGGGGCGGCCAGCATGGCGGCGGCCCTCGCGAAGGGCGAGCCGACCACCCTCGCCGAGGTCGAGCCGTTCGTCGACGGCGCCGCGGTGCGCCGGGTCGGCGACACCACCTTCCCGATCGTGCAGGACGCGTCGATCGCGGTCGAGGCCGTCGACGAGGGCCGGATCTGCGTCGAGATGCTCGCGCTCTACCAGACCGACGGGATCATCGCCGAGCCCGCGGGCGCGCTCGCGCCCGCCGCGCTGGGGCAGCTGGACATCCCGCGCGACTCGACGACGGTGTGCCTGCTCTCCGGCGGCAACAACGACGTCAGCCGCTACGCCGACATCGTCGAACGCGCCCTCGTGTGGGAGGGCCGCAAGCACTACTTCCTCGTGGAGTTCCCGCAGGAGCCGGGGGCGCTCCGGCGCTTCCTCGACGACATCCTCGGGCCCGACGACGACATCACGCTCTTCGAGTACGTCAAGCGCAGCAACCGCGAGACCGGCCCCGCACTCGTCGGGATCGAACTCGGCGACCCCGCCGATCTCGAGCCGCTGCTCGCCCGGATGGAGACGGCTCCCCCACGGATCGAGCGGATCCCGCCCGACTCCCCCCTCTTCCGCTTCATCCTCTGACGCGATACGGAACCTGACGCACTCAGAACGTCGAATCCCACGCACTATGGAACCATAACGCGCTCAGAATGTCGGATCCTGAGCATCAGGGTTCCATAATGCGCTGACGAACGTCAATTGTGCGCATCATGGTTCCATGACGCGAACGCTCAGCGGAGGAGGGAGCGTGCCATCACCATGCGCTGCACCTGGTTGGTGCCCTCGTAGATCTGAGTGATCTTGGCGTCGCGCATCATCCGCTCGACGGGGAAGTCCCTGGTGAAGCCGGCGCCGCCGAGGAGCTGCACGGCGTCGACGGTCACCTGCATCGCGGTGTCGGAGGCGAGGCACTTCGCCGCCGAGGAGATGAAGCCGAGGTTCTTCTCGCCGCGCTCGGCGCGGGAGGTCGCGACGTAGACGAGCTGTCGCGCGGCCTCCACCTTCATCGCCATGTCGGCGACCATGAACTGGATGCCCTGGAAGTCCGCGATCGCCTTGCCGAACTGCTTGCGCTCCTTGATGTAGGCGATCGCCTGGTCGAGCGCCCCCTGCGCGATGCCGACGGCCTGTGCGCCGATCGTGGGGCGGGTGTGGTCGAGCGTGGCGAGGGCGGTCTTGAAGCCGGTGCCCTCCGCGCCGATCAGCCGGTCGCCCGGGATGCGGCAGTCGGTGAAGTAGATCTCCCGGGTGGGCGAGCCGGCGATGCCGAGCTTGCGCTCCTTCGGGCCCACCTCGAAGCCCGGGTCGTCGGAGTGGACGACGAAGGCGGAGATGCCGTTGGCCTTCTTCTCCGGGTCGGTCACAGCCATGACCGTGTACCAGGTCGACTCGCCCGCGTTGGTGATCCAGCACTTGGTGCCGTTGAGGACCCAGTCGTCCCCGTCGCGGCGGGCGCGGGTCTTCATCGAGGCCGCGTCGGACCCCGCCTCGCGCTCCGACAGCGCGTAGCTGATCATCGCCTCGCCCGACGCGATCGACGGCAGGACCTGCTGCTTCAGCTCCTCGGAGGCCGAGAGCAGGATCGGGACAGAACCCAGGCCGTTGACCGCCGGGATGAGCGACGACGAGGCGCAGACCCGCGCGACCTCCTCGATCACGATGCAGGCGGCCAGCTCGTCGGCCCCCTGCCCGCCGTACTCCTCCGGGATGTGCACGGCCTGAAAACCGGCCTTGACCAGCGCGTCCCTGGCCTCGTGAGGGAAGCGCGCCTGCTCGTCCACCTCCGCGGCGTGCGGCGCGATCTCCTTCTCGGCGAGTGCGCGCACGGCGTCGCGGAGCGCCTCGTGCTCCTCGCTCAGCCGGTAGGCGTCGAAGTCGGCGTTCAGCATCGTTCTCCCACGTCGGTGTGTCCGGTGACCCCACTCTAACGGCACTCCGTGCCACTCGACAACGCCGCTGCTACCCTCCGTGCCATGTCGAACATCACCCCGCGCCGCGGCCGCTCGGCCGAGGGACGCGCGGAGGTGCGCCGTGAGCTGGTCACGGCGGCGGTGGACCTGTTCACCGAGCGGGGCTACGACGACACGACGGTCGACGACATCGCGGCGGCCGCCGGCGTCGGCCGGCGGACCTTCTTCCGGTACTTCCGGGGCAAGGAGGACGCGGTGTCCCCCGACCACGAGCGCGGACTGGCGCGGATCGCCGAGGTCTTCGCCACGGCGCACCCCACCGAGCCACTGCTGTCGGTCGTCCTGCGCGCCGGGGAGACGGTGTTCGACCTCTACCTGTCCGATCCCGAGACCGCCCGGAAGCGGTTCACGCTGGTCCACGAGGTGCCTGCGCTGCGCGACCGCGAGGCGGCGATGGTGCACCGCTATCGGCGGCTCTTCACCAAGGAGCTCGCCGCCCGGCTCGCCGAGGTCGAGGACGGGGACCTGCGGGCGGCGGTGACCGGGGCCGCGGTCGTGGCGGCGCACAACCAGGCGTTGCGCCGCTGGCTGGCCGGCGGCGGCACGGCCGCCGGCGCCGAGGCCTGCCGGGCGCACTTCCGCAAGGTCGCCGGCATGCTGCCGCTGGAGCAGGCGCCGGACCTGGAGGAGGTGGCGCGGCGGCTGGAGCGCGCGGCCCGCTCGCTGGAGCGCCGCACGAGCTGAGCCCGACCGGGTTGGGGAGCCGGACGGCCGAGGCCCCGCCCGGGCGGGTACGCCACGATCGCCCGGTGAGCGAGATGAGCCCCGACGAGTACCTCGACGGCCGGTACCTGGCCGAGACCTACGCCGACCGGCTGCCGGGGGCGTCGATCGGGAAGTCCTGCGTGCGGTTCACCTCGCTCGGGAAGGTCGACGAGCAGGTGCTCCGCGAGCTCGTCGCCGACGCCGCCGCGCACGGCCCGCAGGACGCCGCGGGCCCCGACCGGACCCGGACATGAGTGATCCCCGGGCCGCACCCCGCCGGAGGCGGGACGCGCACGCCGAGCTGGACTGGGCTCGGGCCCGGGGACCACTGGTGACCGCCTGGGATTCGCCGGCACCTACCGGCTTCCACTGGCCGTCAGGAAGACGTCCTGAATGGTGCTAGCGGACAGCCACCTCACGAGTCCTGTAGCTCATCAACGCCGGACCACCTCCCTTCTCGTGTACCGCCACAGTACGACCGGCCGGCTGCCGCGCGCCACGGGATTCGAGGTGTGATCAGGATCTCGTCAGGTCGATCGCCCTGTCCAGGCGCGCTCCCCGAGCGCGGTGCTCATGCGCGCTCGCCGAGCGCGGTGGTGCGCAGCGCCGCGTCCTTCTCCAGCACCATCTCCTCGAGCGAGGCCTGGAAGCCCTCCATCCGCTCCCGCAGCGCGGGATCGGCGGCGGCGAGGATGCGCACGGCGAGCAGGCCGGCGTTACGCGCGTTGCCCACGGCGACGGTCGCGACCGGCACGCCGGCCGGCATCTGCACGATGGACAGCAGCGAGTCCAGCCCGTCCAGCACCTTGAGCGGCACCGGCACGCCGATCACCGGGAGCGGCGTCGCGGCGGCCACCATGCCGGGCAGGTGGGCGGCACCGCCGGCCCCGGCGACGATCACCTGGATGCCGCGGCCGGCCGCCTCCCGGGCGTAGTCGAGCATCCGCTGCGGGGTGCGGTGCGCGGAGTACACGCCGACCTCGTACCCCACGCCGAACTCGGCGAGGGCGGCGCCGGCGGCCTCCATCACCGGCCAGTCCGAGTCGCTGCCCATGATCACACCGACGCGTGCGCTCACACCCGTGCTCCCGTCCCGGTCGGGACCTCCGCGGACGTCCCCTCGTGCACCGACCAGCCGTCGTCCCACTGCGCGGTGGCGAGCCAGTGCGCCGCGAGCACGGCCTTGCGCCGGGCTTCCGCGAGGTCGGCGCCGAGCACGTTCACGTGCCCGACCTTGCGCAGCGGTCGCTCGCCCTTGCCGTAGAGGTGCACCTTGACGTCGGGGAACCGCGCGAAGAGGTGGTGCACGCGCTCGTCGACGCTCATCCCCGGCGTCGCGTCGGCTCCCAGCACGTTGGCCATGACGACGACCGGCGCGGTCATCGTGGTCGTGCCGAGCGGGTAGTCGAGCACCGCGCGCAGGTGCTGCTCGAACTGGGAGGTCCGGGCGCCCTCGATCGTCCAGTGCCCGGAGTTGTGCGGGCGCATCGCCAGCTCGTTGATCACGAGCCCCGTGCCCGTCTCGAACAGCTCGACGGCGAGCAGTCCGGTCACGTCGAGCTCCTGCGCGATCCGCAGGGCGAGCGACTGGGCCTCGATCGCGCACTCCTCGGACAGGCCGGGCGCGGGGGCCAGGACCTCGACGCACTGGCCCGCCTCCTGCACCGTCTCGACGACGGGCCACGCCGCGGCCTGCCCGAACGGCGACCGCGCGACCTGGACGGCCAGCTCGCGGCGCATCGCGACCGCCTGCTCGACCAGCAGCGGGGTGCCCGCGGCCAGCAGCTCGCGCACCAGCGCCGGGTCGGCCTCGCGGAGGAACCAGACGCCGCGGCCGTCGTAGCCGCCGCGGGCGGCCTTGAGGACGACCGGCCAACCGTGCTCGGCGGCGAACGCGTCGACCTGCTCCGGGGCGGTGATCTCGGCGAAGGCGGGCACCGGCAGCCCCATCGCGGACAGCCGGCGGCGCATCACGAGCTTGTCCTGGGCGTGCAGCAGAGCGTCGGGATGCGGGCGCACCGACACCCCCTTCGCGACGAGCGCGCGCAGGTGCTCCTGCGGCACGCCCTCGTGGTCGAAGGTCACGGCGTCGCAGCCGACGGCGAGCGCCTCGAGGGCGCCCAGATCGTCCGCGCCGCCGGGGACGACGTCCGGGGCGACCATCGGCGCGGGCTCGTCCGGCTTGACCGCCAGGACCCGCAGCGACTGGCCCAGCCCGATCGCGGCCTGGTGCGTCATCCGGGCCAGCTGGCCCCCGCCGACCATCCCGACCACCGGGAAGTCCCGGCGCGGTGCAGAGGTGCTCACGGTCGGGGAAGCCTACCGACCGACACGCGCGCGAGCCGGGCCGGAGCCCGGTGCCCGGCAACGCTCTGGCACGATCGATCGAGTGTCCCTGGTCGAGACGGCGCTGGCGCGCATCCCCCAGCCGTACCGCGGCATCGCCATCAGGCACCGAGAACTGCTGAAGTTCGCGTTCGTCGGCGGAACGACGTGGATCATCGACACCGCGGTCTTCCTGGTGCTGAAGGGCACCGTGCTGGACACCAAGCCGCTCACCGCGAAGATCATGGCGGTGCTCGTGGCCACGATCGTGTCCTACGTGCTGAACCGCGAGTGGTCCTTCCGGACCCGCGGCGGACGTGAGCGCCACCACGAGGCGGCGCTGTTCTTCCTCGTCAGCGGCGTCGGCGTGGCCGTCTACTCCGCCCCCCTCGCGGCCTCGCGCTACCTCTTCCACCTGCAGGTGCCCGAGGTGTCGCTGCTCACCCAGGAGATCGCGGACTTCGTCAGCGGCCAGATCCTCGGCACGCTCGTGGGCATGGCCTTCCGGTGGTGGGCGTTCCGCCGGTTCGTCTTCCCGGACGAGAACGTGCGCCGCCAGGTGACCGTGCCCGAGCACGTCGACGAGCTGGGGCAGTAGCCGGCCGGTCAGTAGCCGATCCCGCGCAGGAAGCCCAGCAGCGCCGCGTTCACCTCGGCCGGGCGCTCCTGCTGCACCCAGTGCCCCGCGCCCTCGACCAGCACCTGCCCGCGCAGGTCGTCCAGGTACTCGGCCTGCCGGTCCGGTGGCGTCATCCGCAGCACCGGGTCCGCGTCGCCGGCCAGGAAGAAGCTCGGTGCCGCGACGTGCGCCCCCGCGAGCTCGGGCGTGCGTTCCCAGTTGCGGTCGAAGTTGCGGTACCAGTTGATCCCGCCGGTGAAACCGGTCCGGGCGAACTCCGCGGCGTAGTGGTCCAGCTCCTCCTGGCTCAACCACTCCGGCAGCGACTCGGGCTGCGGCAGTCGCTCGACGACGCCACGCCCGTCGTCCGGGCCGATCAGGCTCGTGCCGTCCCCGGCGACCAGTCCGGTCAGCATGCCCCGCATCGTGCGGGCCGGATCCTCCGCCATCTCCGCGTCGGCGCGGCCCGGCTCCTGGAAGTACAGGATGTAGAAGAACCCCCCGGCGAGCTTCTCGCGCCAGATCTCCGTCGGCGGCCGCTCGGCGCGCGGCACGAACGGCACGCTCATCCCGCACACGCCCGCCACCCGCTCCGGGTGCAGCAGCGCCAGGTTCCACACGACCACCGCGCCCCAGTCGTGCCCGACGTACACCGCGCGCTCCTCGCCGAGGTCGTCGAGCAGCGCGACGAGATCGCCGGTGAGGTGGTGGATGTCGTAGTCCTCGACGCGCTCCGGGCGCGACGAGCCGCCGTACCCGCGCTGGTCGGGCGCCACCGCGCGGTAGCCGTCCGCCGCGAGCGCGGGCAGCTGGTGCCGCCAGGAGTACGCCAGCTCGGGGAAGCCGTGCGCGAGGATCACCGGCGGCCCGGAGCCCTCCTCGGTGACCCGCAGCCGCATCCCGCCGCCCACCTCGACCGTCCGCTCCGCCATGGCCGCACCGTAGCCGGGCTAGCGGGGTGTGCCGACCGGCCGGGGCGTCCCGACGACGTCGTCGGCCCGGGCGGGCGGCAGGAAGATCGTGAAGGTGGGCGGGCGGGCACGGGAGAGCTCGAGCCGCCCGCCGTCGGCCTCCACGAGCGCCCGGGCCAGCGCCAGCCCCAGCCCGGTCGACGACTGCACGGAGACACCGCGGTCGAAGACGTGCGGCACCAGCTCCTCCGGGATCCCGGCACCGGTGTCACCGATCTCCACGACCAGCGCGTTCGCCCCCTCCCGCGCCGAGATGGTGACGGTGCCGCCGCCGTGCTGCAGCGCGTTGTCGACCAGGGCGCCGACCGCCTCACGGATCCGCGCAGGGGTGACCCTCGCGAGCAGCCCTTCCGGCACCCGCAGCTTGAGCCGCCGCCCGGCGGCCTCCAGGGCGGGCCGCCACTCGTCGGCCACCTCGGTGAGGCCCGTGCGCAGGTCCATCGGCTCGGCGCCCGCGGCGCGCGCAGCGCGGGCGGCCTCCAGCAGCTCGTCGAGCACCTCGGAGAGCTTCTCGGTCTGCTCCAGGGCGGCGAGCGCCTCCCGGCGGGCGCTGGGGTCGGGGTGGGTGGAGAGCTCGTCGAGCCGCAGCGTGAGGGCGGTGATCCGGCTGCGGAGCTGGTGCGACACGTCGCCGACCAGCGCCCGCTCCCGCTGCACCAGGTCGGCGAGGGCCCCCGCCGAGGTGTCGAGCACGTCGGACACCCGGTCCAGCTCGGGGATGCCGTGCCGCAGCGGGGTGCGGCGGAAGTCGCCGGCACCGAGCCGCGCGGCCCGGTCGGCGACGTCGAGCAGCGGCTCGGCCAACCGGCGGGCGGTGACCGTGGCGACCACCGCGCCGGTGCCCACGGACAGCACGACCAGCAGCATGACGATCACGACGACCTGGGCCTGCTGGGTGCGCATGACCGAGATCGGCTCGGACAGCGTGATGGTGCCGCCCTGGCCGAAGGGCAGCGACTCGGAGAGGACGCCCGCGCCCTCCGCCGCGCCCTCGACGGTGCCGACCCGCTGGACCGGCGCCCCCGGGACCTCGACGACGAGCTCGCCGCCCGCCGGTACCGCCAGCGCGATCGCGGCGGAGTCGATCGGGGCGCCCGGCGGCTTGTCGTCGAGCCGGTCGTCGATCTGCTCGAGCCGCTGGATCAGCTCGGCCCGGGTGAAGTCGTCGACCAGCCGCCACGTGGTGAAGGCCAGCGGACCACCCAGGACCAGCGCCGTCACCGCGACGACGAAGAGGGTCGAGAGCAGGATCCGGCGGCGCACGCGGGTCAGCCCTGGTTGAAGCGGAACCCGACGCCGCGGACCGTCGCGATGCGCCGCTCGCCGCCGATCTTGCGACGCAGCCACGACATGTGCATGTCCAGCGTCTTCGAGGTCTTCATGTCGGGGTCGTTCCACACCTCGCGCAGGATCTCCTCGCGGGTGACGACCTGTCCGGCCCGCAGCAGGAGCACGCGCAGCAACTCGAACTCCTTGTTCGCGAGGCCGACCTCCTCGCCGTCCACCAGGACCCGGCGGCCGGAAAGCTCCATCCGGACCCCGCCGACCTCCACGGTCTCCGGGGTGAGCCGGCGCAGCAGCGCGCGGACCCGGGCGAGCAGCTCGGCGAGCCGGAACGGCTTGCCGACGTAGTCGTCGGCACCGGCGTCGAGACCCACGACGAAGTCGACCTCGTCGGTCCGCGCGGTGAGCATCAGCACCGGCAGGTCGGGGAAGTCGGGCCGCAGCCGGCGGCAGACCTCCAGCCCGTCCATCCCGGGCAGGCCGAGGTCGAGGACCAGCAGGTCGACGTTCCCCTGCCGGACGGTCTCCAACGCGGCGGTGCCGTCGGCGGCGACGTCCACCTCGTAGCCCTCGCGCTGCAGGGCGCGGGAGAGCGGCTCCGCGATCGCGGCGTCGTCCTCCGCCAACAGGACGGTGGTCACGTCGGTGAGCTTAGGCCCGTCCGTGCGCGGCACGCGTGGCATGCTCCCCGCCCGTGACCTCCATCGGGACCGATTCGGACACGCGGGCGGATCTCGCCCTCGCGCTCCAGCTCGCCGACCTCGCCGACGCGATCACGCTGCCCCGCTTCCGCGCCACCGACCTCCGGGTCACGCGCAAGCCGGACCGCACGCCGGTGACCGACGCCGACACCGCCGCCGAGGACGCCCTGCGTGCCGCGCTGAGCGGGCAGCGGCCGGGTGACGCCGTGCTCGGCGAGGAGCGCGGCGGCTCGCTGGACGCGCTTCCGCCCGGCGGACGCGGCTGGGTGCTCGACCCGATCGACGGCACCAAGAACTTCTCCCGCGGCATGCCGGTGTGGGCCTCGCTGATCGCCCTCACCGAGCACGGCAGGCCGACCGTGGGCGTGGTGAGCGCGCCCGCGCTGGGCCGGCGCTGGTGGGGCGCCGCCGGGCTGGGTGCCTGGACGGCCGACCGCCCGGGCGGGGAGGCGCGGCGGATCTCCGTCACCGGCGTAGCCGAGCTCGCCGACTGCTACGTCTCGACGACCGACCTCAACACGTTCCGCGAGCACGGCCTGCTCGACGCCTGGCTGGCCCTCACCGGCTCCTGCTGGGAGACCCGTGCCTTCGGTGACTTCTGGCAGCACTGCCTGGTCGCCGAGGGCGTGATCGACCTGGCCGTGGAGCCGGAGGCCAACGCGTGGGACCTCGCCGCGGTGCAGCCGATCCTCGAGGAGGCCGGCGGGCGGCTCACCGACCTCGCCGGCCGGCCGGGCTTCGCCGGCGGCAACGGCATCGCCTCGAACGGCCTGCTGCACGATGCCGCTGTGACGATCCTCGGGGCGGGCCGAGGCGGCGCGGGCTAACGTTCGTTCATGCCGGATGCTCCCGAGATCGCGTTCGAGGACCTCACGCCGGGCCGGGTCCTCGACTTCGGTTCGGTGACCGTCGACCACGACGAGATGGTCGAGTTCGCCCGCCGCTTCGACCCCCAGCCGTTCCACCTCGACGAGGCCGCGGGCAAGGAGTCGATCTTCGGTCAGCTCGCCGCCTCGGGCTGGTTCACCGCCGGGCTGTGGATGCGGCTCTACGTCGACGGGCTCCTGCTGCGCTCGACCGCCCTCGGCTCCCCCGGCGGCGACGAGATCGCCTGGCCGGCGCCGGTCTTCGCGGGCGACGAGCTGTTCGCGACGATGGAGGTCCTGGAGGCCCGCCGCTCGTCGTCGAAGCCGTGGATGGGCCTGGTCACGTTGCGGGCCTGGATGCGCCGGGGCGCCGCCGACAGCGAGGACGTGGTCTACCGCGCCCGCTTCACCGGATTGTTCGGCTCCCGCGAGCACCCCCGACCCTGACCCCCGCAGGATCGGCGGTCCGGGCGGCCCCGGCTGCCGGCGGCCGCCGTCGCACCCGGACGCCGATCCTGGACCTCACGCGCCGGACAGCGCCTTGACCACCCGGGACGGCGAGGGGCGGCCGAGCTTGCCCGCCATCCAGACGCTGGTCTCGACCAGGGCGTCGAGGTTCGCCCCGTGCGTGATGCCCAGCCCGTCGAGCATCCAGACGAGGTCCTCGGTGGCGAGGTTGCCGGTGGCGGACTTCGCGTACGGGCAGCCGCCGAGCCCGCCGGTGGAGGCGTCGACCGTGGTCACCCCGCGGCGCAGCGCGGCCAGGGTGTTGGCCAGGGCCTGGCCGTAGGTGTCGTGGAAGTGCACGGCGATGCCGTCGACGGGCACCGAGGCCGCCACGCACGCGTCGATCACGGCCTCCGCGTGCCCGGGCGTGCCGGTGCCGATCGTGTCGCCCAACGAGAGCTGCCAGCAGCCCATCTCCACGAGCCGCCGCCCGACGGCCGCGACCTGCGCCGGCTCGACCGCGCCCTCCCAGGGGTCGCCGAAGGCCATGGACACGTACGCCCGCACCCGCATCCCGTGGTCGAGGGCCCGCTTCACGGTCGGCTCGAACATGTCGAACTGCGAGTCGAGGGTGCGGTTGAGGTTCTTCGCCGCGAAGGTCTCGGTGGCGCTGGCGAAGACCGCGACGTGGTCGACGCCGGCCTCGATCGCGCGGTCCAGGCCGCGGTCGTTGGGCACCAGGACGGGGTAGTCGACGCCCGGCCGCCGGTCGAGCGCGGCGAGCAGCTCGGCGGCGTCGGCCAGCTGCGGGACCCACGTCGGGTGCACGAAGCTCGTGGCCTCGAGCGTGGTGAGGCCGGCGTCGGCGAGCCGGGTGAGGAACTCGGCCTTCACCTCGACCGGTACGACGGCCTTCTCGTTCTGCAGTCCGTCCCGCGCGCCGACCTCGTAGATCGTCACGTGCGCGGGCAGCCCCGCGGCGGGCACGATCATGGGCAGTTCAGGCATCGTCGGCGACCTCCTGGTAGAGCAGCGAATGCACCTTCTCGACGGCGGGGACGTCCGTGAACTCCAGCGGCTCGTCGGAGGCCGACTCGATGACGAGCGTCCCGCACCCCAGCATGCGCTCCGCGACGGTGTGCCGGAACTGCACGGTGTCGATCCGCGACATCGGGATGTCCATGCCGCTGCGGGAGAGGACCCCCTCGCGGACGAGCACCCGCCGGCTGGTGACCACGAAGTGCGTGGTCCGCCAGCGCACGAACGGCAGCACCGTGAAGCGCCCCACCAGCACCGCCCCGGCGACCGCGAGCGCGACCCGGGCGACGGGCGCCCAGGTCTGCGCGCCCACCAGCGCCGCCAGGAACGAGACCGCCGCGACCACCACGAGGAAGACCAGCACGGGCAGCACCAGCATCTTCCAGTGCGGGCGGGTGTGGAGCACCACCCGCTCGCCGGCGACCAGCAGCTCGTCCGGATAGGTCACGCACCCACCGTATCCGGGGTGATCACGCGTCGGGTCGGTCCGCCGGGCGCAGGTGCACGATGTCCCCGGCCGCGATCGCGCGGCGGTGCCCGTCGGGCTCGAGGACGAGCAGGTGGCCCTGCGGGTCGACGTCCTCGGCCATGCCGACCAGGGCGGAACCGCCGGGCACCTCCACCCGCACCTCGGACCCGAGCGTCAGGCAGCCGGCCCGGTAGGCGGCGCGCAGCCCGGACTCGTCGGCGTCGCCGACGGCGGAGCGCCAGGCGGCCTCGCGCTCGGCGAGGTTGCGCAGCAGGCCGACGAGCAGCTCGGAGCGGTCCACCCGGGCGCCCTCGGCACGCAGCGACGTCGCCGTCTCCGGCAGGGTCCCGGCCGGGGCGTCGACGTTGACCCCCATGCCGAGCACGACGCCCGGGCCGCCGCCCGACAGCGGCGTCATCTCGGCCAGGATCCCGGCGCCCTTGCGGCGGCCGGGGCCGAGCAGCAGGTCGTTGGGCCACTTCAGGCCCGCGGCGACGTCCGGCGCGGCCGCCCGGATCGCGTCGAGGAGCGCGACGCCGGCGAGCATCGGCAGCCAGCCCAGCCGTTCGGCCGGGATGCCCTCGGGTCGCCACAGCACGCTCACCGCGATCCCCGACCCGCGGGGCGCCTCCCAGGTGCGGTCGAGCCGGCCGCGGCCCGCGGTCTGGTGCTCGGTGACCAGCACGGAGCCGTCCGGGGCGCCCGCCAGGGCCTCCGCCATGAGGTCGGCGTTCGTCGACCCGGTCTCCTCCACGACGTCGAGTCGGGTCCAGCGGCCCGCCGGGCCGATCAGGGCGTGACGCAGCGCGTGCTCGTCGAAGGGATGCGGGGCGGGGGTGCTCACGGCCGGAACCTATCTCCGCACGCCCCGCCCTCCCCGGCCCGAGGCGCGGTGAAGGCGCCCGACGGTGCCGCAGGCGCGTCCGGTGCGCCGAGCGGCGCGCCGAGCGAACGTCCGGCGGCACCCCGGCCGGGCCGGGCCCGACCCGGGTGACCGGCGGGAACGTGACGCAGACCGCTCCACCGGGCGGCCCGGGGCCGCGACGGCCGGGTTAAGCTCCGCAGCCATGAGCGCTGCAACGGAGCCGATGGGGGACCCGTCGAACGCCTCCGCGTCGATCGAGACAGGCGTCGAGCCGGACGTGCACACGACGGCCGGCAAGCTGGCCGACCTGTACAAGCGGTACACCGAGGCCCTGCCCTCCGAGGCCGCCGCGGAGCGCCAGCACGCCAAGGGCCGGCAGACCGCGCGCGAGCGCATCGACCAGCTGCTCGACCCCGGCTCGTTCGTCGAGCTCGACGCCCTGGTCCGGCACCGCTCGACCAACTTCGGCATGCAGGAGAAGCGGCCCTTCGGCGACGGCGTCGTCACCGGCACCGGCACGATCGACGGCCGTCCGGTCGCCGTGTTCTCCCAGGACGCCACCGTCTTCGGCGGCTCGCTCGGCGAGGTCTACGGCGAGAAGATCGTCAAGGTGATGGACGTCGCCGCCAAGATCGGCTGCCCGGTCATCGGGATCAACGACGGCGGCGGCGCGCGCATCCAGGAGGGCGTGGTCGCCCTCGGCCTCTACGGTGAGATCTTCGTCCGCAACGTCCGCGCCTCCGGCGTCGTCCCGCAGATCTCGCTGATCATGGGCCCGTCGGCGGGCGGCGCGGTGTACTCCCCCGCGCTCACCGACTTCACGGTGATGGTCGACGAGACCAGCCACATGTTCATCACCGGCCCGGACGTCATCAAGACGGTCACCGGCGAGGACGTCGACATGGAGGAGCTCGGCGGCGGCCGGGCGCACAACTCCAAGTCCGGTGTGGCGCACTACCTCGGCGCCGACGAGCAGGACGCGATCGACTACGTCAAGGAGCTGCTGAGCTTCCTGCCGTCGAACAACCTGTCCGAGCCGCCGGTCTACCCGGCGCCGGAGCCGACCGCGGGCTCGATCGAGGACGGCATCACCGACACCGACCGCGAGCTCGACACGATCGTCCCCGACTCGGCGAACACGCCCTACGACATCCGCGAGGTCATCAACCGCGTGGTCGACGAGGGCGAGTTCCTCGAGGTCCAGGAGCTGTGGGCGCCGAACATCGTGGTCGGCTTCGCCCGCGTCGAGGGCCGCTCGGTCGGCATCGTGGCCAACCAGCCCACCCAGTTCGCCGGCTGCCTCGACATCGACGCCTCCGAGAAGGCCGCCCGCTTCGTGCGGACCTGCGACGCCTTCAACATCCCGATCCTCACCTTCGTCGACGTCCCGGGCTTCCTGCCGGGCACCGACCAGGAGTGGAACGGCATCATCCGTCGGGGCGCGAAGCTGATCTACGCCTACGCCGAGGCGACGGTCCCCAAGGTCACGGTGATCGTCCGCAAGGCCTACGGCGGCGCGTACGACGTCATGGGCTCCAAGCACCTCGGCGCGGACGTCAACATCGCCTGGCCCACCGCGCAGATCGCGGTCACCGGTGCCTCGGGAGCGGTGAACATCCTGTACCGCAAGGAGCTCAACGGCCTGGAGGGCGACGAGCTCGCCGCCAAGCGCGCCGAGCTGCAGCAGGAGTACGAGGACACGCTCGCCAACCCCTACATCGCCGCCGACCGCGGGTACATCGACGCCGTGGTCCCGCCCTCGCACACCCGCGGCTACGTGGGCCGCTCGCTGCGGATGCTCACGACCAAGCGGGAGCAGGGCCCGGCCCGCAAGCACGGCAACATCCCGCTGTGAGCACCGGTCGTCGCCGGAGCGACTGTCGGCACTCGCGAGGTGGGGAGGTACGGCGATGAGCGAGACCGGCGAGAACGTCGAGGAGCGGACCCCGGAGGAGCGCCGCGCGCTCTTCCGGGTCGTCACGGGTGATCCGACCCCCGAGGAGCTGGCCGCGCTGACGGTGGTCCTGGCCGCGGCCGCGGGCGGTGGCGACGAGCCGCCGCCGAAGGCGCGCGACCTGTGGTCGAACCCGGCGGACCGGCTGCGCCGGCCGCTCGAGGTCGGCCCCGGCGCCTGGCGCGCCTCGGTGCTGCCCCGCTGACCCTGCCGGATCGGACCCGAGAACGACGGCGGGCTCCCACCCTGAGCGGGTGGGAGCCCTGTCGCCGAGGAGCGAGGTCCGTGTTCTCAGACGCGCGCCGGAGGATCCCGGCGCGTCAGCCCGCGACGGCCGTGCGCGACAGCGCGTGCTCGACCAGCGCCACCAGCGACCGGAGACTCGAGTCGGCCTCGCGGGCATCCATCCACATCACCGGGGTCTCCGGAGCGAGCGCGAGGGCGTCGCGCACGTCGTCCTCGGTGTGCTCGTCCGAGCCCGGGAACCGGTTGACCCCGATGACGTAGGGGATCCGCCGGTCCTCGAAGTAGTCGATCGCCGGGAAGCACTCGTCGACCCGGCGCAGGTCGACCAGCACGACGGCGCCGACGGAGCCGCGCGCCAGCTCGTCCCACATGAACCAGAAGCGGGACTGCCCGGGCGTGCCGAACAGGTAGAGGATCAGCGACTCGTCGACCGTGATCCGCCCGAAGTCCATCGCGACCGTCGTGGTGGTCTTGTCCGGCACCGCGATCGTGTCGTCGACGCCGAGCGACGCGGAGGTCATCGCCTGCTCGGTGAGCAGCGGCGGGATCTCCGACATCGACCGCACGAAGGTCGTCTTGCCCACGCCGAAGCCCCCGGCCACGAGGATCTTCAGCGGGTACAGCTCACCCTGACCGCGCACGCAGCCCCTCCAACAGTCGCTCCAGGATCTCGGGGCCGGGGGCGCCGTCGCCCCCGACCTGCGGCAGGTGCACCGCCACGTAGCCGGCGTCGGCGAGGTCGCCGACCAGCACCCGGGCCACGCCCACCGGCACCTGCAGGGCCGCGCCGATCTCGACCAGCGAGACCGGGGCTGCGGCGAGCCCGAGGATCGTCCGGTACTCCAGCTGCAGGTCGGCGGCGTGCCGGCCCGAGTGGGTCACCGTCACGAGTGCCTCGACCGGCAGCTCCTTGCCCGCCGAGCGGGTCCGCCCGCCCGTGACCGCGTAGACCGGGACGACCCGGCCCGCCCGTCTGACCGGTTGGTCGTCCGCCGTCCCGTCCGCGCGCACCTCAGCGCCCCGCCGGGGTGCGTGGCGCCGGGGTCAGCGCGTGGCCGACCCGCGACGCCAGCAGGGTCATCTCGTAGCCGATCATGCCGATGTCGCAGGCCCGCTCGGCGTGCACGGCGAGCGTCGCGCCCCGGCTGACGGCGGTGACGAACAGGTAGCCGCCCTCCATCTCCAGGATGGTCTGGCTCACCGCGCCGGAGCCCAGCAGCTGGGCGGTCCCGTTGGCCAGGCTGACGAGGCCGGACGCCGCGGCCGACAGCTGGTCACCCAGGGCCTCGCCGACACCGGGCGAGGCGGCGAGGCGCAGCCCGTCGCCGGAGACGACGACGGCGTTGACGACGCCCGGGACGTCCCGGGTGAACTCCACGAGCAGCCAGTCCAGCCGGCCGGTCGACGTGCTCACTGGTGGGTCCTCCTGTCGGTGATGTGCTGGTCGTGCGTGTCCGTCGCGTCCAGACCCTGGTCGGCGAGCGCCTGCGCCGCCTGGCGGCTGGCCTGGTAGCGGGACAGGGCCTGCGCGGCGTGGGCGCTGGGCCCGGCCGGGGCGGCCGGAGCCGCCGGCGTGGCCGGCTCGGCCGACCCGCCACGCAGCTCGGGGGCGAGCGAGGCCTGCGGGACGCGGCGCCGCAGCCCGCTGGAGCCGGTGGCCGCGGGCCGCGAGCTCTCGGCCGGGGCGGGCCGCGGGGTCGGGATCGGGACCCGGTGGGTGTCGGCGCCGTCCGAGCCGCGGTCGGCGGCGGTGGCGGTGGCGGTGGCGGTGCCGTCGGGGGCGACGTCGGGGGCGCGGTCGGCGGTCCGCTCCGGTCCGTGACCGTTCGTGCCGTGACCAGTGCTGTCGTGGCCGGTGCTGTCGTGACCCGGGCCGGTGGTGCCGTCCGGGGTGTGCCCGTTGCCGGTGTGCCCGTTGCCGGTGTGCCCGTTGAGGGTGTGCCCGTCGGTGCTGGTCGAGCGCCCGTCGAGGCCGGGGGCGTCGGTGGGCGACGTGGCGGCGGCGCTGCCGTCGCCACCGAGGAGGGCGTGCCCGTTCCGGCCGTGTCCGTTGCCGGTGTGGCCGTTGGCGCTGCTGTGGTGGCCGTTGGCGTGGTGGCCGTTGCCGTTGACGCCGGTGCCGCCGTCGAGGTGGTGGCCGTTGCGGCCCGACCCGTTCTCGCCGGAACGGCCCGGGGCGCGGTCGGCGGGAGCCGGGTCCCACCAGCCGGACCAGTTGCCGCCCGGCCCCGCCGGGATCGGCACGGGCCGGGTGACCGGCAGGGCCGACGGGCCGGCGGGCGACGGGGCCGGTGCCGGGCTGGGCGACGGGGTGGCGGCGGTGCCGCGCCGGGCGGCCGGGGTCGGCGGGGACCACGCGGGGGCGGTCGCGGCGGCGACGCCGGGGAGCGGGCCGCGCTCGGCGGTCGCGACCGTCTGGGCGCGGGCGTGCTCGGCCGGCGGCTGCTCGTGCACGGCCGCGGCCCGGCGGGTCTGCTCCGGCCCGCTGCCGATGCCGGCGTGCGGCCCCGCCTGCGGGTCGGCCACGAACAGCGCCGCGGGCAGGATCGCGACGGCGGTCAGCCCGGAGCCGGGCGTGGTGGACAGCGACACCTCGATGTCGTGCCGTGCGGCGAGCCGCGCGACCACGTGGAAGCCCAGCCGCTGCGACACCGACAGGTCGACCTCGCGCGGCCGGATGAGCATCTCGTTGGCCGCGGCCAGCTCGTCGGCGGGCATGCCGACGCCCCAGTCCTCGATCGTGAGGACCTGCCCCCCGATCTCGGGGCGCTGGGGGCGGCTGCGGATGGTGACGGCGGTGTCGGGCGGCGAGAACCGGACGGCGTTCTCGGTCAGCTCGGCCAGCAGGTGCGTCAGGTCGGCGACGCTGTGCCCGGCGACCGCGACCCGGTCGTCCACGGAGAACTCGACGCGGTCGAGGTCCTCGGTCTCGGCGATCGCGGCGCGCACGACGTCGCGCATCGACACCGGGGCCGACCAGACGCGCGGTGGCTGCTCCCCGGAGAGCACGAGCAGGCTCTCGGCGTTGCGCCGGACGCGGGTGGCGAGGTGGTCGAGCTTGAACAGCTCGGCGAGCGCGTCGGGGTCCTGCTCCTTCTCCTCGAGCTGGTTGATGATGTCCAGCTGCCGGTAGAGCATCGACTGGTTGCGCCGGGCCAGGTTGACCAGCATGTCCGAGGTGAACTGCCGGCGGCCGATCTCGGCGTCGGCGCGGACGAGCTCGCGGCCGAGCTCCTCCTTCTCGTGCTGCTCGTCCTCGGTGATCCGCCAGAAGATGACCATGCCGATGCAGGCGAAGAGCACGGAGACCGCGTGGACCCCGGCCCACAGCCAGGGGTTCTGCTGCGCGGCGGGGTGGTTGAAGATCAGCGTCGGGTAGAACATCGAACCCACGGCGTGCGAGACGCCCGTGAACAGGACGTTCCAGCCGAACGGCACCCAGTCCTGGTAGAGCGCGATGAACCCGATGATGATGAAGAAGTGGAAGTGGGCCTCGATGGTCCCGTGCGTCACGACCACGAGGGTGATCGAGCACCACGTCAGGCCGGCGGTGACGAACGACGAGGCCGTGCGCCGGTGCGGGGCGAAGTGGCCGACGGCGAGCGCGAGGAGCACCGGCCCGATGCCGAGCGCCAGGACCAGGCCCAGCGGGTTGCCCAGCAGCCAGCCGAACAGGAACAGCACGGGGATGTGGGCGGCCAGGACCCACTGCAGCAGTCGGTGCCGTCGGCGGAACGACGCCTCGTCGAGCGTGTTGCCGCGCGGCAGCCAGTCCAGCAGCCTCGTCATTCGTCGGCCACCCACCCTCTCGGTCGCAATCGTCCAGCTCGTCGCGCGCCCGCCGGGCCGGCTCACTCCCGGCCCGAGCCCACCCGGCGGTCATCCGTCCGGGTCCGGCCCGGGGATCGCACGCGTCGACGGCGGAAGGTACACGGAGCGTGTCCCGGGCATGACTCGATCGAGTGCAGAGAGCCCGGCGACGGGCCCGGTGAACGCCGATCGGCGCGCATACGGGGCCTTTCGCCCCTGTCGCGAGTGCAAGCGACACCCCCGTTCGGCTGAGTTCCGTCGTCGCCCCGGCACCGTCGCGACCGCCGGGCTCAGGGCGCCGACCACTCGCCGCGAAAGAGAGTGATTCGGTGAGAGAACGACCGGGACGGTCGTTGGGCAGCGGTCCCTGTGAGGTCGCGGCGGCGTCCGGTACGCCCTTCGGCCGCGTCGGCGGACTTACCGGGCACGGGCGCCACGCCGCGCGCTCGCCCGGACGCGGCGCGCGACCGATTCACCTGTCCGGAGCAGCTTTCGGGGACCTCTGGTGACCGCTCGGCGACTCACCGCACCGACCTCGGCGTGTCGACGTGCGCAACCACGACCGATTCGGACCCCTGACCACCTGCGACGACGTTCTGACCCCGAGGTCGGGTACCTCCGCCCGGCGGTGATCTCCTCCGCCGTTCGGTCCAGTGGATCTCGGCCACGATCGAGGTAACGTGCCGTGCGGTCCACGTGCAGCACCGGGGAGCGACCCGCGCCCGGGCGTGGAGACCGCGGTGCAGCGTGGCGCCCGGTCGGCAGTGCTCCCCCACTGATCGATCACCCGGAGAAGTTCGTGAGAATCCTGCTGCTCTGTTCGTCCTACAACGGGCTGACCCAGCGCGTCTGGACGGAGCTGCGCGAGGACGGGCACCACCTCGACGTCCGGCTCGCGCACGACGAGGCCGCGATCCGCAAGGCCGTCGGGACCACACGCCCCGAGCTCGTCCTCTGCCCCTTCCTCAAGGAGCGGGTGCCGGAGGACGTCTGGCGCGACCACCGCGTCGTCGTGATCCACCCGGGCCCGCTGGGCGACCGCGGTCCGTCGTCGATCGACTGGGCGATCACCGACGCCGAGCCGGTGTGGGGCGTCACCGCGCTGCAGGCCGTCGAGGAGATGGACGCCGGCCCGATCTGGGGGCACCGGACCTTCCCCCTGACCACGACGTCCGGCGAACCGCCCCGCAAGTCGGCCGTCTACAACGGACCGGTCGCCGACGCCGCGGTCGAGCTGGCCCGCGAGGTGGTCGCGAAGGCGCAGGACCCGGCCTTCGTGCCGCCCCCGGCGGACTCGTTCGGCGACGCCGTGATCGGCCGGCTCCGGCCGACCATGAAGCAGACCGACCGCGCCTTCTCCTGGGAGGACCCGACCGACCACGTGCTGCGGCGCATCCGGGCGGGCGACGGCGCGCCGGGTGTCCGCTCGGAGCTCGCCGGTGTCGCGCTGTCGGTGTTCGACGCCCACCGCGGCTGGGCGACCCCGGGCGAGCCGGGCTCGATCGCGCTGCGCCGGCACGGGGCCGTGCTCGTGCGCACCGGCGACGGGGCGGTGTGGATCGGCCACGCGCGCGTCCCGGGCGGGATCAAGCTGCCGGCCGCGTCCGTGCTCGGGACCGCCCTGGACGGCGCCCTCGACGAGGTGCCGGAGTCGCTCGAGCGACCCACCGGCCCCTCGGACGGGTACCGCGAGATCAGCTACCGCCGCGTCGGCCCGGACGGGTGCGTGGGGATCGTGCGCGCCGACCTCTACAACGGCGCCATGTCCGCGAGCCAGGGCCACCGGGTGGCCTCCGCGCTGCGGCACGCGGCCGCCCAGGACACCAAGGTCCTGGTCTTCGAGGGCGGCGAGATCTTCTCCAACGGCATCCACCTCAACGTCGCGGAGGGCAGGCCCGACGCGACGGTGGAGAGCTGGCGCACCATCAACGCGATCAACGACGTCTGCCGCGAGTTGCTCACCTGCACCTCGCAGCTCGTCGTCACGGCGGTGGGCGGCCCGGCGGGCGCCGGCGGCGTGATGATGGCGCTCGGCGCCGACACCGTGCTGCTGCGCCGCGGCGCGGTGCTCAACCCGCACTACCGGAACATGGGCCTCACCGGCTCGGAGTACTGGACCTACGCCCTGCCGCGGCGGGTCGGCCCGGCCGACGCGGTCCGCTTCACCCGGGACTGCCTGCCGGTCGGCGCGGCCGAGGCGCTGCGCACCGGCCTCGTCGACGAGGTGCTCGAGGGCGACCGCGCGGCCTTCGACGAGCTGGTCGTCGAGCACGCGGTCCGGCTCGCCACCGGCGACGGGTACGCCGCGGCCCTGGCCGCCAAGCAGGCCGCCCGCGAGGCCGACGAGCTCCACCGGCCGCTGGAGACCTACCGGGTGCAGGAGCTGGCCGAGATGAGCCGGGACATGTTCGACGACCGGTTCGGCTACGCCCGGCTGCGGCACGAGTTCGTGACGAAGGTCAAGGACACCTCGTTCGACGACCCGACCATCGCCCGGTCCGTCCGCGAGGCGACGGCCGACGGGGCTGCGGGGCCGGTCGACACCGGGGCGGTGGCCGGGATCGCCGGCTGACGCCGGGTCGGCGCAGGGGGGTGGCCGCCGGGGCTCCGTAGAGTCGCGTGCGTGCGTCTGGTCCTCGCCTCCGCCTCCCCCGCACGGTTGTCCGTCCTGCGCGCCGCCGGCCTCGACCCCCTCGTCCGGGTCTCCGCCGTCGACGAGGACGCGCTGCTCGCCGCGACCCCCGGCGCGCCGCCGCCCCGGCAGGTGACCACGCTGGCCGGGGCGAAGGCCACCACCGTCGCCCGGCAGCTGGCCGAGCCGGAGGCGGTCGTGGTGGGCTGCGACTCCATGCTCCTCATCGACGGGGAGCTGGTCGGCAAGCCGCACGACGTCGACACCGCCCGCACGCGCTGGAAGGCGATGGCCGGGCGGACCGGTGAGCTCGTCACCGGGCACGCGGTGCTGCACGTCGTCGACGGGGAGATCGAGCGGGTCGCCGAGGGGCACGCGAGCACGACCGTCCGGTTCGGCACGCCGACGGACGCGGAGCTGGAGGCGTACCTGGCGACCGGCGAGCCGCTGGCCGTCGCGGGCGCGTTCACCCTCGACGGGCTCGGCGGGTGGTTCGTCGACGGGATCGACGGCGATCCGTCGAACGTCATCGGCATCAGCCTGCCGCTGGTGCGGCGGTTGCTGGGCTCGCTGGGGATCTCCCCGACCGACCTGTGGACGACCGCGGCGGACCGGGCACCGGTGGCGGACGACCGGTCGCGCTCCCGGTGACCAGGACTACCCTCGCGGCCATGGTTGCGACTGACCCGGACCCGAAGCTCGCCGAGTACGCCCACCCGGAGCGGCTCGTCACCACCGGCTGGCTGGCCGAGCACCTCGACGACCCGGCGGTCGTCGTCGTCGAGTCCGACGAGGACGTGCTCCTCTACGACACCGGCCACATCCCCGGCGCGGTGAAGGTGGACTGGCACACCGAGCTGAACGACCCGGTCACCCGGGACTACGTCGACCCCGAGGCCTTCGCCCGGCTGTGCGGCGAGCGCGGGATCGCCCGCGAGTCCACCGTCGTGTTCTACGGGGACCGCAACAACTGGTGGGCCACGTACGCGCTGTGGGTGTTCCGGCTGTTCGGCCACGAGGACGTCCGGATCCTCGACGGCGGCCGTACCAAGTGGGTCGCCGAGGGCCGCGAGATGACCACCGAGCAGCCGAAGCCCACGCCGGTCGAGTACCCGGTCGTCGAGCGGGACGACATCGCCATCCGCGCCTTCAAGGACGACGTGCTGGGTCACCTCGGCGGGCAGCTCGTCGACGTCCGGTCCCCCGGCGAGTACTCCGGCGAGCTGCTGCACATGCCGGACTACCCCCAGGAGGGCGCCGTCCGCGGCGGGCACATCCCCGGGGCGTCGAGCGTGCCGTGGGCGCGGGCGGCGAACGAGGACGGCACCTTCCGGTCGCGCGCCGAGCTCGCCGCGATCTACGAGGAGGAGCAGGCCCTGGCCAAGGACCGGCCGACCATCGCCTACTGCCGCATCGGCGAGCGTTCGAGCCACACCTGGTTCGTGCTGTCCTACCTGCTCGGGTTCGAGGGCGTCCGCAACTACGACGGCAGCTGGACCGAGTGGGGCAACTCCGTGCGGGTGCCGATCGTCCAGGGCGCGGAGAAGGGCGCCGTCGAGGGGTCGTCGTGAGTCTTCCCCCCGCGCTCGCGGAGCTCGTCGAGGACTTCGAGGCGGTCGGTCCGAAGGACCGCCTCCAGCTCCTCCTCGAGCTCAGCCAGGAGCTGCCCGAGCTGCCCGACCGCTACACCGACGCGGCGGAGTCGATGGAGCAGGTGCACGAGTGCCAGTCGCCGCTCTTCCTCGCCGTCGAGGTCGAGGAGGACGCCGACCGGCGGGTGCACCTGTTCTTCTCCGCCCCGCCCGAGGCGCCGACGACCCGCGGCTTCGCCGGGATCATGCACACCGGGCTGGACGGCGAGCCGGCCGGCGAGGTGCTCGCGGTGCCGGACGACTTCTACACCGCCCTGGGTCTCACCCAGGCCGTGAGCCCGCTGCGGATCCGGGGCATGGCAGCCATGCTGTCGCGGATCAAGAAGCAGGTGCGCGCCGCCGTCGACGGGTGAGCTCGGCGGGTAGCTGCCCGCCGACGGGTCTCGTCTCGGCGGGCAGCCGCCCGCCGGCGTGGTGCTGGTCGCCGCCGTACGGGCCCGACGGCGGATCGCCGCCGGTGCCGGCGGCGCCTCACCCGCCGGTCGGGCCGGGCCGCTCTCGGATCGCCCGCAGGACGTGGCGTACCTACCCGGGGGCCCCGAGCTGGCCCTGTGGTCCGCGCTGAGCGGGATGCACCTGGCGGGCACGGTCGCGACGGCAGGGCGCGGTGTCGTCCGGGCCGTGGCCCGCCCGCCGGGCGGGCCACGCCCACCGGCGGGTGGGGCGGCAGTCAGCCGTGACCGTCGGATGACGGATGCCACAGCCGCTCGCGTTCGCGTTCGCTGGGTGAACTCCTAGACTCCGCGGTGACCAACGCGCCGACGCAACGGGGGTCGGCCGCGAGCCACGAGGAGATCGAAAGTGCCTGAACTGCGCAAAGTTCTCGTCGCCAACCGCGGGGAGATCGCCGTACGGGTGATCCGGGCCGCACGGGACGCGGGCCTTGCCAGTGTCGCGGTCTACGCCGAGCCGGATCGGGACGCGCTGTTCGTCCGGCTGGCCGACGAGGCCTACGCCCTGGGCGGCACCACCGCCGCCGAGTCCTACCTCGACTTCGACAAGGTCATCGGCGCGGCGAAGCAGGCCGAGGCGGACGCGATCCACCCCGGCTACGGCTTCCTGTCGGAGAACGCCGACTTCGCCCAGGCCGTGATCGACGCCGGGATCACCTGGATCGGCCCGTCGCCGCAGTCGATCCGCGACCTCGGCGACAAGGTCACCGCCCGGCACATCGCCATGCGCGCCGGCGCCCCGCTCGTCCCCGGCACCGCCGACCCGGTCTCCGGCGCCGACGAGGTGATCGAGTTCACCAAGGAGCACGGCCTGCCCGTCGCGATCAAGGCGGCGTTCGGCGGCGGCGGGCGCGGCATGAAGGTCGCGCGCGAGGAGAAGGAGATCGCCGAGTTGTACGAGTCGGCGGTCCGCGAGGCCACCGCGGCGTTCGGGCGCGGCGAGTGCTTCGTCGAGCGCTACCTGGACAAGCCGCGGCACGTCGAGACCCAGGTGCTGGCCGACCAGCACGGCAACGTCATCGTCGTCGGGACCCGCGACTGCTCGTTGCAGCGCCGGTTCCAGAAGCTCGTCGAGGAGGCCCCCGCGCCGTTCCTCACCGAGGAGCAGCGCAAGACCCTCTACGACGCCTCCAAGGCGATCTGCAAGGAGGCCGGCTACTACGGCGCCGGCACCGTCGAGTTCCTCATCGGTCAGGACGGACTGATCACGTTCCTCGAGGTCAACACCCGACTGCAGGTCGAGCACCCGGTGTCCGAGGAGACCTCCGGGCTGGACCTGGTGCGCGAGCAGTTCCGCATCGCCGAGGGCAAGGAGCTCAACCTCCTCGACGACCCGGAGCCCCGGGGGCACGCGATCGAGTTCCGGATCAACGGCGAGGACGCCGGCCGCAACTTCCTGCCCGCGCCCGGCACCGTGGAGTCGATCGCCTACCCGGCCGGCCCGGGCGTGCGCGTCGACGCCGGCGTCGAGGCCGGGTCGGTCGTCGGCGGCCAGTTCGACTCGCTGCTGGCCAAGCTGATCGTCTCCGGCTCCGACCGGAACCAGGCGCTCGAGCGGTCCCGCCGCGCCCTGGCGGAGTTCCAGGTCGGCGGCATGGCCACCGTGCTGGACTTCCACCGGCTCGTGGTGTCCGACCCGGCCTTCGCGGCCGACCGCGAGGAGGACTTCACCGTCCACACCCGCTGGATCGAGACGGAGTGGGACAACACGGTCGAGCCCTTCACCGGCGCGAGCGAGGCCGACGAGGAGGTCGCGCCGCGGCAGAACGTCGTGGTCGAGGTCGGCGGCAAGCGCGTCGAGGTCTCGCTGCCGGGCGACATCTCCTTCGGCGGCGGGGGCGGCGGGGCGGCCGCGAAGGCCAAGCCCCGCAAGCGCGGCGGGGGCGGCGGCGGGGCCAAGGTCTCCGGCGACGCCGTCACCGCGCCGATGCAGGGCACGATCATCAAGGTCGCGGTCTCGGACGGCGACACCGTCTCGGCCGGCGATCTGGTCGTGGTCCTCGAGGCCATGAAGATGGAGAACCCGGTCACCGCGCACAAGGACGGCACCGTCACCGGGCTGTCCGCCGAAGCCGGCTCCTCCATCTCGCAGGGCACGGTCGTCTGCGAGATCAAGGACTGATCCGGGGGGTGCCGGGTGCCCAGTGGGACACCCGGCACCCACGGCCCGTCCGACCTGCACCGATGGAACCTGTCGAGATCAACGCCGGGACCTGGTACCTGCGCGCCCTGCGTGCCGACGACCGGGTCACCGACGTCCCTACCCTCCTCGAGACCGGCGTGTCCGACGCACTCGCGCACGTCCGGCTCCGGGCCGCGCAGTGGTCGTCGGGCACGGGGTGTTCGTGGGCGGTCGCCGAGCCGACCACCGGCGAGATGCTCGGGGAGATCGCGCTGACCGGGCTGGACACCGACACCCCGGAGATCACCTGTTGGGCGCTGGAGCGCGCCCGCCGCCGGGGCATGACCGCCACCGCGCTGGGTGCGGTACTGCGCTTCGCCGCCGGCGGGCTCGGGCTGGAGCGCATCCGCTGCGCCGGCACGGGCCCCGCCGCGGCCCGGCTGGCCGCGCGGTCCGGTGCACCCGATCTGCTGATCATGGATTGACGTCGCCCGGGGTGTCGGGTTGACTCCTCGACGCCAGGTTCGACCGTGATCGGCGCGCCTGCGCTGCACAAGTACACAGCGCCCGACACGCACCCGTGTGATCACCCCACGGGGCCCGGTCCCTCCGCCACGCGGCCAGGACCGCGCCGCGGATCCGCCCGATACGAGGCCACCTCGTCACGGGCACGTCCTCGACAGCCATTCGAGCACCAGGATCCGTCATGCCCCCCGACACCCCGTCCGACCCGACGACCGTGTTCGTCACGACCCACATCCACACCGACGGGCCCATCCCGGGCCCGCACTCCCTGCTCACCCTGACCTCGGCGGCACACCGCGCCGACGGGGTCCCGACCGGGACGTTCACCGCGAACCTGCGGGAACTCCCCGGCGCCACCCTGCACCCGGCGTCGCTGCAGGACTGGCGCACCCGGGCCGTGGACTGGCTCGCCACCCGGCGGGCCGCGCGTCCGCCGGCCCTCGCGACGATCGCCTACGCCCGCTGGGTGGAGCGGCTACCCGGCCGCGCGGTGCTCGTCGCGGAGCCCCACACGCAGGACTACCTGTTCGTCTACTGGTACCTGCAGCGCTTCGCCGGTGAGTGGCCGTTCGCGGGGAGCCTCTCCGCCGCGTCGTCCCCGATCCGGTCCGCGCGGGCGGCCGAGGCGTGCGTCCTCGCGGCGTGCCGCGCGGCGTCCGACCGCGGGTTGGCCGCGGCGGGCTGACCCGACCCGGCACCCCCGGTGGACACGGTCCGCCGGGGGTGCCGGCGTGCGCTGTGCACGGGATCGGCGGACGGTCCCTCGCTCGGCGGGACCGGCTCCAGGGCCGACGGGTTCTCAATCGCGGTGCGGGCGGACCTCGGGTCGGCCCAGGATCGCACCGCCCACGCCGGCGAGCACCGTCAGTCCGGCGACGATGATCGAGACGAGTCCGAGCCCGCTGAGCAGCAGCCCGACGCCTGCCGAGACCGCACCGACGGCGAGCCCGGCGCGCGGCACGGCCGCACCGTGCAGCTTCGCCGTGACCAGCCGGGCGGCGCCGGCCGTCAGCACGATCGCCAGGATCGCCGCGGCACCCGGGAAGGCGGGCAGGAACACGAACAGGAGGTCGTCGGCGAGCTGCCCGGCGACCCCGGCCGCGACCACCGGCAGGACCGGCACGCGGGTGGGGACGGGAGTGGTCATGCGCCCACGGTCCACCGCACGCGGTGCGGCGGGATCGGGGATGACCCGGATGCGTCCCTTAGTCCAGGTCGCTGTGCTGCATCAGCTGCCGGCCGGCCTCGGTGATCGAGCCGGACAGCGACGGGTAGACGGAGAAGGTGTGGGCGAGGTCGTCGACCCCCAGCCCGTTCTGCACCGCCATCGCGATCGGCAGCACGAGCTCGCTGGCCACCGGGGCCACGACCACGCCGCCGATCACCACGCCCGTCGCCGGGCGGCAGAACAGCTTGACGAAACCACGGCGCAGCCCGCGCATCTTCGCCCGCGGGTTGGTGGCCAGCGGGAGCATCACGGTGCGGGCCGGGACCTCGCCGGCGTCGATCGCGCGCTGGCTGATGCCGACGGTCGCGATCTCGGGGCGGGTGAAGACGTTCGACGCCACGGTGCGCAGCCGGATCGGCGCGACGCCCTCGCCGAGCGCATGCCACATCGCGATGCGGCCCTGCATCGAGCCGACCGAGGCCAGCATGAGCAGGCCCGTGCAGTCGCCGGCGGCGTAGATGCCGGGGACCGACGTCCGCGAGACCCGGTCGACCGGGATGAACCCGCCGCGGTCGGTCTCGATGCCGATCTTCTCCAGGCCGATGTCCCGGGTGTTCGGCACGGATCCGACGGTCATCAGCGCGTGCGAGCCGCGGACGACCTGGCCGTCGGCCAGGGTGACGACCACGCCGTCGCCGTCGCGCACCACGGACTCGGCCCGGGCCTTCGGGATGATGTCGACCCCGCGCTCGGCGAAGACGTCCTCGAGGACGGCCGCGGCGTCGGCGTCCTCGCTGGGCAGGACGCGGTCCCGGCTGGAGATCAGCGTGACCTTGCAGCCGAGCTCCACGTAGGCGGAGACGAACTCGGCGCCGGTGACGCCGGAGCCGACCACGACCAGGTGCTCGGGCAGCTCGGGGAGGTCGTAGAGCTGGCGCCAGGTGAGGATGCGCTCGCCGTCCGGCCGGGCCGAGTCGAGCACCCTCGGGGTGGCGCCGGTCGCGATGAGCACCGTGTCGGCCGGCAGCTTCTCGACGGTGCCGTCGTCGTGCCGGGCCTCGACGGTGTGCGGCCGGCGCCCGCTCGTCTCGTCCAGGAAGCAGGCGGTGCCGTGGATGATCCGGACGCCCTCGCTCTCCACCCGGGCCCGGATGTCCGCCGACTGGGCCAGCGCGAGGCCCTTGACCCGGCCGTTGACCTTCGGCAGATCGACGCCGGCTGTGTTGCGGTCGAGCAGCACACCGAGGTCCTCGGCGCGGTGCAGGTCCACCCGGACCGCGGCGGAGGAGATGAAGGTCTTGGAGGGGACACAGTCGTGCAGCACGCAGGCGCCGCCCATGCCGTCCTTCTCGACGACGGTCACGTCGCTGCCGTGTTGGGCCGCGACCAGCGCCGCCTCGTACCCGGCGGGGCCACCGCCCATGATCACGATGCGGGTCACTGGTGGGCACACCCTCCCGAGCCGGTGGACGGTCGGTCCTGGATCGATCCGACCGGTGCAGACGCCGCCCGGCGCCCGCACATACCGTACGCGTGTCCGCCGAGCGGTCCCGAAGGACCCGGACGAGGTGGGCGCCGTTACCCTGTTCCCCGTGCCGCTGTACGCCGCCTACGGGTCGAACATGGATCCGGGCCAGATGAAGGAGCGCGCCCCGCACTCGCCGATGGCGGGCACCGGGTGGCTGATGGGCTGGCGCCTGACCTTCGGCGGCGAGGACTACGCCTGGGAGGGCGCGCTCTCCACCGTGGTCGAGGACCCCGGCTCCCAGGTGTTCGTGGTGCTCTACGACGTCCCGGACCACGACGCCGCCCAGCTCGACCGCTGGGAGGGGGGCGAACTCGGGCTGCACAAGAAGCTCCGGCTGCGGGTGCAGACCCTCGAGGGCAGCGTCCTCGCCTGGATCTACGTGCTCAACGCCTACGAGGGCGGCCTCCCCAGCGCCCGGTACCTGGGCGTGATCGCCGATGCCGCGGAAGCCGCCGGCGCCCCGGACGACTACGTCACCGAACTCCGCAACCGCCCCAGCCAGAAGAGCGTGTAGCCCCGACCCCTCCCCGCGAGTCGGGGTGTGGGCTTCCGCGAGTCGCGCCCTCAGCTCCCGCGAGTCGCGGTGTGGGCTTCCGCGAGTCGGGGTGTGGGCTTCCGCGAGTCGCGCCCTCAGCTCCCCCCGAGTCACGGCTGAACCCGCAATCCGGTGCTTCCGGGCCTCAGCCTCGTCGGTCGCGGTGTCGTCGGGCCTGCAGGCTTCCCGGTTGCCGCCGAAGGACGAGACCCCGCGCACGGAAGGCCGCGCTCAACTCCTGCTCGAGGCGGGTCACATCCCGCATGTCCTCGGCCCGCACCCGGATGACGATGTACCCCCTGCGTTCGAGTTCCGCCTGTCGCGCCGCGTCCTCCTCCTCCCGACCGAGATGCGCGGCATGCCCGTCGTACTCGAGCGCGATACGGAACTCCGGCCAGGCATGGTCGAGCAGAAAGAGAACGGTGCCGTGCGCGTTGCGAACAGGGAGGTTCGCCTCGGGAGCCGGGAACCCGAGGTCGACCAGCCTGAAGAGCATGCGGCTCTCCGCAGGCGACAACGCGCGGCCCGATGCGAGGCCCAGGAGCACGAGTGCCCGCTTGCGGCCGCGCGGATCGGGTCGGGTGGCGATCTTCTCCCCGATCACCGCCCGACGTCGCTCACGGTCCGCCTCACCGGCCGCGGCGAGCGCCTGATCGAGCACGGCGAACGCATCGTGGGGCCGATCCCGGCAGAGCAGATCGGCGACGACGCGTTCCAGGCCGAGCACCGGCAGGCCCGCGACGTCGACCTGATCGTCCTCGAGAGCGAGGCCGTTGTGTACGACGAGCCCGGGCCTGCTGCGGAGCCAGTGCCCGTACGGCACCGCAACCTGGACCGGCAGCGGATCCACAGCGGTGCATCCATGCAGCCAGGACGCCGTCCAGCCCGTGATCACCGCTGAGTCGCCGGCGAAGGTGAGCGCTGCTGCGGCAATGGTCAGCGGATCGCCGGACCGCGCCGTCGGGACGAGTACGCCGGGCCACGACGCGCGCCACTCACCCGCCCGGATGGCGCGATGCACCGCTGATCTACCGATCTCCTTGTCGAGATCGGCGCGGCGGCGAACTCCGTGGGCGATGATCTCCTGTCCGGACACGGTGACACTGTCCGGCGCGAAGCCCGGTCCGAGGAGGTCGTCCCGTCAGCTGTGGATGGCGAGGGGCTCCTGTGGACAACTTCCCTCGGCTCAACCACAGCGCGACTCGCCAAAACCCACAGCGCGACTCGCCGAAACCCACAGCGCGACTCGCGGGAACTCAGAGCGCGACTCGCCGAAACCCACAGCGCGACTCGCGGGAACTCAGAGCGCGACTCGCCGAAACCCACAGCGCGACTCGCGGGAACTCAGAGCGCGACTCGCGGTCAGGCCAGGGCTTGCAGTGCCGCGTTCACCAGGATGCGGACGCCGAAGGGGAGGGCGCGCTCGTCGAGGTCGAAGGTGGGCTGGTGGATGTCCTTCATCGGGCCCACCCCCGGCCACACCCCCAGCCGCGCCATCGCGCCCGGCACCTTCTCCAGGTACCACGCGAAGTCCTCGCCGCCGCTGGACTGCTCGGTGCTCGCGGCCGCGTCGGGCCCACCGGCGAGGATCGCGGCGTCGCGCAGCATGCCGGAGCTGACGGCCTCGTTGACCACCGGTGGCACGCCGCGGATGTGATCGATCACGTACCCCACCCCGAGCGGCGCGAGGACGGCCGCGACGAGCGCGCGGAACTTGTCCTCGAGCTCGGTCCAGGTGGCGTGGTCCGCGGTCCGCAGCGTGCCGCGCAGCACGCCGGACTGCGGGATCGCGTTGGCGGCCTCACCGGACTGCACCGCGCCCCAGACCAGGACGGTGCCCGAGCGGGGGTCGACCTGGCGGGTGAGCAGCAGCGGGAGCTGCGTGATCAGCAGCCCGAGCGCCTCGACGAGGTCCGCGGTCAGGTGCGGGCGGGCCGTGTGCCCACCGGGCGACGTCAGCCGGATCTCGACGACGTCGCACGCCGACGTGATCGGCCCGACCCGGGTGCCGAGCCGGCCGACCTCCAGCCGCGGGTCGCAGTGCAGCGCGAAGATGCGCTCGACGTCGTCCATCGCGCCGTCGGCCACGACGTCGATCGCGCCGCCGGGCTGGACCTCCTCGGCGGGCTGGAACACCAGCCGCACGCGGCCGGGCAGCGAGGGCGCGGAGGCGAGCGCAAGCCCGGCACCGAGCACCATCGCGGTGTGCGCGTCGTGCCCGCAGGCGTGCATCGCGTTGGGCACGGTGGACGCGAACGGCAGCCCGGTCTCCTCGCCGAGGGGCAGGGCGTCGAGGTCGGCCCGCAGTGCCACGCAGCGGTCGCCACGTCCCACGTCGCAGACGAGACCGGTGCCGCCGGGCAGGGTGCGGGGCTCCAGGCCGGCCGCCATGAGGCGGCGGGCGACGAGGGCCGTCGTACGATGCTCGTCCCGGCCGAGCTCGGGGACGGAGTGCAGCGACCGACGGACGGCGACGACGTCGGTCCGGTGGGCCATGAGCCACTGGTCCAGCCAGGCCGGGCCGGTGCCCGCGGCGAGGTCGGTGACCACCTGGTCACCGCTGGTCGCGAGCTCGGGGTGCGCCTCGAGCAGGGTCACCGGACGTCACCGGCCCGACCCGCCCCTCGAGGGCTCTTCGCTCTGTCCTGCATTGGTCCATGGTGCTCACCCGCTCAGCGGTGCACCAACCCGAAACCGAATGTTCCCCGGGTATCCGCGCCGAGGGGTCGGCGTCATGCTGCGGACGGCGAGCCGGTCCGTGACGAGCGGTTGTGCCTGGTTGCGACGAACGGGCGACCCTGCCGTTCGCCGACAGAAAGACTGCCGCAAGGAACAGCGCAGCGTCGTCGACCGGTCACGTGACGTGCCCGTTTGTGCTGGTCGAGGCTTTGTCCGAGGTGGCGGCAGGCGTACCCGCCCGCACGCGTGCGGGGGCCGTCGCCGACAATGTGTCCGTGTCCACGCAGGAAGACGAGCAGCCGGGCCGCGTCGTCGGCGACCGGTACCGCCTCTCCGCGCAGCTCGGCAGCGGGGCGATGGGCACGGTCTGGTCCGGGTTCGACGAGGTCCTGCGCCGGCGGGTGGCCGTCAAGGAGTTGAAGCTCCCGCGCGGGGTCCCCGAGCGCGAGGCGCTCGGGATGCGCGAGCGGATGCTCCGCGAGGCGCGTGCCCTGGGCGGCCTCTCGCACCCGAACGTCATCACAGTGTTCGACGTCGTCGACGCCGCCGGCGAGCCGCTCGTCGTCCTCGAGATGGTCCCCTCGCGCAACCTCGCGACGATCATCTCCGAGCAGGGCCGGCTGAACCAGCGGCAGGCCGCCGTCGTCGGCTACGCCACCGCCGCGGCGCTGCGGGCCGCGCACCGCGCCGGGATCACGCACCGGGACGTCAAGCCCGGGAACGTGCTCGTCGCCCACGACGGGCGCATCAAGCTCACCGACTTCGGCATCGCGCGCAACGCCTCGGACGCGCCGATGACCACCGCGGGGCTCGTCCTCGGCTCCCCCGCCTACATCGCCCCCGAGGTCGCCATGGGCGCCGCGGTCACCCCGGCGGCGGACCTCTGGGGCCTGGGCGCCACCCTCTTCGCCGCGCTGGAAGGCCGCCCGCCCTACGACGTGAAGGGCGACCCCGTCTCCACGATCACCGAGGTGGTCGACGGCGAGGTGCCCCGCCCGCGGGAGTACGGCCCGGTCGCCGAGGTCGTCGCCGCGCTGATGGTCAAGGACCCCGAGGCGCGGATGCCGCTCGACGAAGTGCGCCGGCGGCTGCGCCCGCTGCTCGACGACCCGGACGATCCCCTCTACCCCGGCTCCCCCGACGCCCCCACCGCCTTCTCCGGGATCGCCCGGCCGGAGGCGGTGCCGGAGCCGCGGGTGGCCGCGTCGGGCCCGCTCCGCGCGTCGGAGCCGTGGGTCGGGACGTACGGCCCCGCCGGCTCGACCCGGCTCCCGGCCGCCGAGCCCGGTCCGCCGGCCCCGCGCGGCCTCGCCGCCGCACCCGGCCCGCTGCCCACCCCGACCGGGGCCCACGCGCCGGTCCGGCCCGACGCGCAGCCTGCGGCCGCACCCCGCGGCAGGGCCGCATCGAACCTGCCGGCGCGCTGGGCGCTGCCGCTCGCCGTCGCGGGCGCGCTGCTGGTCCTGCTCGGAGCCGCCGGCGGCTACGGCCTGGTCCGCTCGCTCGCGGGGCAGTCCCCGGCCTCGACCGTCACGGTCACCACCGATCGCAGCCCGACGACCGTGCACACCGACGCGGCGGGCTGGAGCATGGCGGTGCCGGCGAACTGGGCCCGTTACCAGGAGGGCGGCCCCGGTCCCGTCGTCCGGTTCGTCTCCGCCGACGGCTCGGAGGCGCTCGCCGTGTGGAAGGCGGGGTCCGAGGACGAGATCACCGCCGGCCTCACCGCCACGCACCTCGGGGTCGACGCCGTCGAGGCGGGCCCGGCCGAGCCCGTCGCCGGCACGCCCGCCGGGGTTCGCGAGCAGCACTACACGACCACCCGGGGCGCGCAGGAGCGCACCACGGTCCTGCGCACGGTCCCCGCGGCCGACGGCCTGTGGGCCCTGGCGCTCACCGTGCCGGTCGAGCGCGCGGGGGACCGCTCCGCGGCCCTGTTCACCGCGCTCGCCGCAACCTTCACGACACCGGCCCCGGAGTGATCACCCGTACGCTCTCGCCCATGAGCATCGCGAGCGAGGCCGCGCACGCGCTGGTCGACGCGACCGGGGTGGAGCAGCACGACGTCGCGGTGGTCCTCGGCTCGGGCTGGCGTCCCGCCGCCGACGTGATCGGCGCCGGGCCCGACGTCCCGATGGCCGGTCTGCCCGGGTTCGTCCCGCCCGCCGTCGAGGGGCACGGCGGCACGATCCGCTCCCTGACCGTCGGCGGGCGCCGGGTGCTGGTGCTGCTCGGCCGCACGCACGGCTACGAGGGGCACCCGGTCGAGGCCGTGGTGCACGGCGTCCGGACGGCGGCCGCCGCGGGGTGCCGCACGGTCGTGCTGACCAACGCCGCCGGCGGGATCCGGGAGGGCATGGCCGTCGGGCAGCCGGTGCTGATCAGCGACCACCTCAACCTGACCGCCCGATCACCGCTGGTCGGGCCGAGATTCACCGATCTGACCGACCTCTACTCGGTCCGGCTGCGCAAGCTCGCGCGGGAGATCGACCCGTCGCTCGAGGAGGGCGTGTACGCGGGGCTGCCCGGCCCCCACTTCGAGACGCCCGCCGAGATCCGCATGCTGCGCCTGCTCGGCGCCGACCTGGTCGGGATGTCCACGGTGCTGGAGGCGGTCGCCGCCCGCGCCGAGGGCGTCGAGGTGTTCGGGCTGTCGCTGGTCACCAACCTCGCCGCCGGGCTGACCGGGCAGCCGCTGGACCACCAGGAGGTCCTCGAGGCCGGCCGTGCCTCGGCGAGCCGGATGGGCGAGCTGCTGCGCGAGCTGGTCGCGCGGGCCTGATGGGTCTCGACCCCGCGCTGCGGGACGCCGCGATGCGCTGGATCGCCGACGACCCCGACCCCGCCACCCGCTCCGAGCTGCAGAAGCTCCTGGTCGAGGCGATGACCGGGGCCGACCCTGCCCGGTTGACCGACGCCCTCTCCGGCCCCCTCCGCTTCGGCACCGCCGGTCTGCGCGGCCCGGTCCGGGCCGGCCCGGCGGGCATGAACGTCGCCGTGGTCCGCCGGGCCACCGCGGGCCTGGCCGCCTGGCTGGTGGCGCAGGGCGCGTGCGGCCGGACCGTCGTCGTCGGGCGGGACGCGCGGCACGGGTCGGAGGCGTTCGCCCGCGAGGCGGCCGGGGTCCTGGCCGCGGCCGGGTTCGTCGTGCGCGTGCTGCCCGGCCCCGCACCGACCCCCCTGCTCGCCTTCGCGGTGCAGCAGCGCGGCGCAGCGGCCGGGGTGCAGATCACCGCCTCGCACAACCCGCCCCGGGACAACGGCTACAAGGTCTACCTCGGCGCAGGATTCGGTGACGCCCCCGGGGCCCAGCTCACCTCGCCCGCCGACGCCGAGATCGAGACCGCGATCGGTGCCACGCCCGCCGCCGTCGAGATCCCGGCCGAGGGCCCGACGAGCGCCGACGACCCGACGGAGGAGTACCTCGAGCGGGTCGCCCGCCTGGGCACCGCGGCCACGAACCTGCGGATCGCGCTCACGCCGATGCACGGGGTCGGCGGCGCGACGGCCGTGCACGCCCTGGCACGCAGCGGGTTCACGGACGTCCACGTCGTCGCCGAGCAGGCGGCGCCGGACCCGGACTTCCCGACGGTCGACTTCCCCAACCCGGAGGAGCCCGGCGCCACCGACCTGCTGCTCGGCCTCGCCGCACGCACGGGCGCCGACCTCGCGGTCGCCCTGGACCCCGACGCGGACCGGTGCGCCCTCGGCGTCCCGACACCCGCGGGCTGGCGGATGCTCACCGGCGACGAGACCGGCGTGCTGCTCGGCGACCACCTGCTGCGCCGCCGCACCGGCCCGGTCGCGACGACGGTGGTGTCGAGCTCGATGCTGGCCAAGGTCGCCGCGGCCCACGGCGCCCCGTTCGTCGAGACGCTGACCGGGTTCAAGTGGATCGTCCGCGCGGCCCCCGACCTCGTCTACGGATACGAGGAGGCCCTCGGGTACTGCGTCGACCCGGAGACGGTGCGGGACAAGGACGGGATCGCCGCGGCCGTCGTCGCCGCCGATCTCGCCGCCGGCCTCGAGGCTGCCGGGCGCACGCTGCTCGACCGGCTCGACGAGCTCTCCCGCGCCCACGGCGTGCACCGCACGGTCGGGATCTCCCTGCGCATGGCACCGGAGGAGCGCGACGCCGTCGTGGCCCGCCTCGTCGCCGCGCCGCCGGAGGGGTGGGTGGCCGACCGGCCCGCACCCGACGTCCTGCGGCTCCGCCGCCCGGCGGGGCCGACCGTCGACGCCACCGCGCGGGTGGTCGTGCGCCCCTCCGGCACCGAGCCGAAGCTCAAGGCCTACCTGGAGGTCGTGGAGCCGCCGGGCGAGGACCTCGACGCCGCCCGGGCCCGCGCGGACGAGCGGATGGCGGCGCTCCGGGAGGAGATCACGGCGCTCATCGGGTAGGACGGGCGACGTGGCAGTCCTGCTGATCGTCCACCACACGCCCTCGCCGGCCACCCAGGAGCTGCTCGACGCCGTGGTCCGCGGCGCGAGCGACCCCGAGATCACCGGGGTCGAGGTGCGCCGCCGGGCCGCACTGGCCGCCACCGCCTCGGACCTGCTGGAGGCCGACGGCGTGGTGCTCGGCACCCCGGCGAACATCGGCTACATGTCGGGGGCGCTCAAGCACTTCTTCGACCAGGTCTACTACGTCTGCGGCGACGACACCCGCAAGCTCCCCTACGGCGCCTACGTGCACGGGAACCAGGGCGTGGAGGGCGCGGTGAAGGCGATCGGCGCCATCGCCTCCGGGATGGGCTGGGAGCAGGTCGCCGCGCCGGTGGAGGTCATGGGCGCGCCGGACCGGGCCGCGCTGGAGGCGTGCTGGGAGCTCGGCGCGACGGTCGCCGCCGGGCTCAGCGACTGAGGGCCGGATCCACCGGCCGGACCGGCGCCGCGCGCCGCTGGGCCAGCCAGCCCACCACCTCGGTGCTCCACATCGCCGCGATCTTGCGGTAGCCGCCCGCGTTGGCGTGCAGGGCGTCGGTGAAGTCCCCGGGGGCCAGCAGCGACGAGGTGTCCACGAACTCCACGGAGCGGCCGAGCCCGCGGTGCCGGGCCACGACCCCGGGTGTCAGTCGGGCCAGCTCCGCCCGCTCCCGGGCCTGGGCGGTCAGCGGCGCCCAGATCCCCGCGACGATCACGTGGGTCTGCGGGGCGGCGGCGAAGACGTTGTCCAGCAACGCGTCGAGCCGGCCGGCGGCGACGGCGCCCGAGGTCCCGGAGCGCACGTCGTTGGTCCCCATGTGCAGCAGCACGACGTCCGGGTCGGCCCTGGCCACCCAGGCCCCGACGCGCGGGATCATCCGCTCGAGGGTCCAGCCGGAGTGCCCTTCGTTGTCCGGGTCGGCCATCCCGGCCGGTCCGGTCCGGCGCGACCCCACGAGGTCGATGCGGACGCCGTCGGCGGCCAGCTCGGCGAGGAGCGGACCGCGGTACCCGGCGGTGCCGGGGCTGCCCACCCCCTCGGTGCTCGACGCGCCCAGCGGCATCACCCGCAGCGTGGCGTCCCGCCCCGCGCCCTCGCCGGCGGTCCGCACCCCCGCCGCCGCGGCGCCCTCGTCGGCCGGGATCCCGGCCAGGACGAGGCCCGCCACGAGCAGCGCCGTGAGCTGCAGCGGAACCCGCCACCGGCGTCCTGCGACCCAGCCGCGCATGGCGTCCTCCCGAGCGGCCGCGCCGCCCTCCGGCGCGGGACCCACGAAGGGATCTCCCGAGCGGACCCGGACGTTACGCCCGGTCGGGGCGTCGCCGTCCGACCCCCGTGTCCGCCTCGTGTCCGCTTCGTGTCCGCGACGTGACCGGCGCGCGAACGGGCGTGACCCCGGGAAGGAGAGGTAGCCTCCGCCGGTGCCCCGGCCCAAGGTCCACGACGACGTGTTGCGCGACAGGCTGCGCGTCCGGGCGGCGGAGCTGCTGAGCGCGCACGGCGTGACCGGCCTGTCGCTGCGCACCCTGGCCGCCGACGTCGGCACGTCGACCACCGCCGTCTACGCGCTCTTCGGCGGCAAGCCGGGGCTGGTCAAGTCCCTGGTCGACGACGCGTTCCGGCGGCTCCGCCGGACCCTGACCGACGTGCCGCGGGCCCGGGACCCGGCGGAGCAGCTCGTCGCGCTCGGCGAGGCCTACCGCGCCGGCGCCCTGGACGACCCGCACCTGTACGACGCGATGTTCGACCGCCACCAGCTCGACGCCGAGTCCCGCGCACTGCAGGAGGCCGCCTTCCTCCCGCTGGTGGAGGCGGTGGAGCGGGCGGTCGACGCCAAGGTGCTGCGGCACGACGCGCACCCACCGACGGTCGCCCTCGGGCTCTGGTCGGCGCTGCACGGGCTGGTGACGATCCAGTTGCACGCGCACACCCCGGACGCGGTGGACGACCCGGCCACGGGCTTCCCGGCGGTGCTGCGCGCCGCCGTCGACGGCTGGCGCGCCTGACCCCCGACCGCCCGCCGCCCGGCCGGCCGGGTCAGACCGCGCCGAACTGGCGGTCCCCCGCGTCGCCGAGCCCGGGGACGATGAACGCCGAGTCGTTGAGCCGCTCGTCGATCGCCGCGGTGACCAGCCGCACCGGCAGCCCGCCGGAGCCCAGCCGCCGGACCCCCTCCGGGGCGGCGAGCACGCAGACCGCGGTGACGTCGTCGGCGCCGCGGGCGGTGAGCAGCTCGACGGTGTGCACCATCGACCCGCCCGTCGCCAGCATCGGGTCGAGCACGAAGACCGGACGCCCGACGAGCGAGGCGGGCAGCGACTCCATGTACGGGGTCGGTCGGTGGGTCTCCTCGTCCCGCGCCACGCCCACGAACCCCATCTGCGCCTCGGGGATCAGGTTCTGGGCGGCGTCGACCATGCCCAGTCCGGCGCGCAGCACCGGCACCAGCACGGGCGGGTTCGCGAGCCGGTGGCCGGTGGTGCGGGCGATCGGGGTGTGCAGCGGGAAGTCCGCCACCTCGAACCCGCGGGTCGCCTCGACGACCAGGAGCAGGGTCAGGTCGCGCAGTGCGGCGCGGAAGGCGGCGTTGCCCGTGCGCGCGTCGCGCATCGTGGTGAGCCGGGCCCGGGCCAGGGGGTGGTCCACCACGCGCACGTCCATGCGCCGGACAGTAGCCGCCCACCGAGCCCCCTCCTCAGGGCCGCTCCCGCCCCGGCGTGGCGCTCGTCCACGTCCACCGCCCGTCGGGGCCCGGCCGGGCGACGATCCGGTCCTCCAGCACCGGGTCGAGCTCCTGCTCCCGACACCCCGTGGCGGCCCAGCAGTCGATCCGGATCTCCCGGGCGGTCGCGTCGAGCCGCAGGAAGCTCTTGAGCATCGGCGGGCGGTCGGTGTCGTAGAGCACCGACGTCAGGTTCTGCGACCGTCCCCCCGGTCCGCGGAGGACCCGCTCCGCCGCCCGCCGCGCCCGCGGGGAGACCTCCCCCGGCGGCGTACCGGTGCGCGGCGGGGCGATCCCGATCCGCTCGGCCATGATCGTGGTCGCGTCCGCCGGCGAGACGACGGCCGTGCCGGTCCCGAACCGGTGCAGCGCGTCGTAGCGGCGGCTGAAGTGCGCCAGGGAGTCTCCGCGCAGGGGGTAGCAGCGGAAGTCCTCCTCCGTGCACTCCGGGGCGAGGACGTCGACGTTGGGGACCGGGTGGGTGGCGGAGAGGTAGGCCCCGCTGCCGCCCGCGACGAGGTGGAGGATCTCCCGCCCGTCGGGTAGCCGGACCGGATAGCGCTGGTAGTTGTGGTCGTCGCCGCCGATGACGGCGACGACGGACGCGCGCGGGTCGCGCACCAGCTCGGCCACCGTGCCGCCGCCCTCGATCGGGCACGGATGGTGCTCGGCGTAGGTGATCAGGGGCGTGCCGGTGAGCACGACCGTCGGCCGCCCGGCAGAGACGAGCGTGTCCTGCAACCACTCGCCCTGCTCCCGGTCCAGCCGGCCGCGGATGCCGGTGTCGACCAGGACCAGCCGGACCGGCCCCGCGTCGATCGCGCAGTACGGGCCGGGCTGCACCGGCCGCTGCTCCTCGGCGGGACGCCAGGCCCGGGCCGCTTCGAGGTCCGCGGCGCTTCCGCGCGGGCCGCGGCGCCACAGCAGGCCGCGCAGGAACCCCTTCCACCCGGAGCCGGGCACGGCGGGCGCGCGCTCCTCCGGCGGCGTGCCGCAGAACCAGCTCATGAAGCCGGTGAGGCCGTCGTACCAGTCGTGGTTGCCCGGCAGCGCGTAGATCGGGCCCGGGTAACCGGTGTAGGGGCGGGCGAACTTGGCGGCGTACTCGCGCAGCCCGCCCGCCGGGTAGATCACGTCGGAGACGACGACGGCGAGGTCGGTGTCGCCGGCCACCCGCTCCAGCACGGGCACCACGCAGTACTGCGAGGCGTCCCCCTCGCCCGGGTCACCGAGCAGCGCGACCGCGATCGAGTCCCGGCCCGCGAAGCGGTCGACGAGCCGCGCGGGGTCCGGGCCGCACCGCGCGTCGAGCCGGCGAAGCCATTCCCGGCGCATCTCGTCGGTGGGATCGCCGAGGAACCGGACCAGCTGGTCGTTGCGGGACTTCCAGAGCGGTCCGGGCCGCAGCCACGACGCCCGCGCGCCTCCCGGGGCCGCCGCGATCCCCGTGCCAGGATGCTCGCAGCCGTACCCGGTGTGGGCCTCGTCGAGCCGGGAGGGATCGTGCACCCGGTGATCGTCGCAGCCGTGCCGCCCGGGTCCACCACCCCCCGGTCCGGGTGGGGACGCCTGCCGTTCGGTCACCCTCTGTTCCCGTCCGGACGCGTCGTGCGGCCGTCCGCAGGACGCGGCGTGCTTCGCGCGGACGACCCTCGATCGGTCCCCCGGCCACCCTGGGCACACGAGACACCAAGATCGACTTCCGTCCGCGGATCTCGATCACGCCGTGTGCCCGGTCGCCCGAGGTGACACCAGTGATCAACTGAGTCGTGCGCGCATCGCACCGGGCTCCGCACCGGCCGTGACCACAGGTGCCATTTATCTGACCCGAACGGGTGGTATGGCACGAACACTGTCACGCCGGAGCCGTCGCCGACGCTGTACTAGGTGACAAGGAGGTGATCCGGTGCCGGAGAACACGACTTCGGACGAGCAGACCCTGGTGGCTGCCGCCGAGAAGCTCACCCAGTGCGACGGGTACGTGGTGCTCGCCGTCGACCCGCAGACCGGGGAGGTGGACGCGCACGGGCCGTTCGACGGGCTGACCGCGACGGTCAAGGCGGACCAGTTGCGTCGGGACTTCGACCGCGGCGGTCTCGAGGACGTCACGGTGGGCGTCGTCCGTCTGCACAGCTCGACCTGACGACCCGGGCCGGCACCGGCCGCCCGCCCGCACCCGCGGGCGGGCCCACCGGTCACCCGGCCCCGTGCGGAACCGTCCGTGCTGGCCCCCGGCACCACGCTCCCCGACGACACGGCCGACACCCCGCGGCCGACACCCCGTCACCGTCGCCGTCGCCCCGCGGACGCCGAGCCCCGGACGCCGAGCCCGCGGAGGGTGGTCCCCGAGCGGACGCCGACGGCCCGGGGCTGATCCCCCGACGCAGGTCCCCCGACGCAGGTCGCCGGCGCAGGTTCCCCCCGACGCAGGTCGCCGGCGCAGGTTCCCCCCGACGCAGGTCGCCGGCACAGGTTCCCCCCGGCGCAGGTTCCCCCCGGTGCAGATCCCCGGCGCAGATCGTTCGACCCGGATCCTCGGGCCCCGTCGCCGGGCGCGGTGTCGTCGGATGCAGTGTCGTCGGACGCAGAGTGTCGGCGCGCGGCCGGGCCGACCCCGGGTGCCGCCGCTAGCATCGCCGCCGTGGCAAGCGACATCGTCCCGATCCAGCTGTCCCTCACCGAGGGCGACCTCGTCACCCTGTGGGCGCCCCGGTGGCGCGAGGACGGCGAGGAGTGGGAGGCCTTCCTCGGCGACGACGAGGCGGTGTTCGCGTTCCCCGAGGTCGCGCAGCTCGCGGCGTACGTCCGCACCGAGACCGAGCACGACCTGGCCGACCACCCGGCCTGGTCGGTCGTGCCCACGCTGACGGTCGCGGAGCTGACCCCCGAGGAGACCCGCCGCTACGACGTCATCGGCGTCCCCGAGCTGGTCGCCGAGGAGCCGGACACCTGGACGCTCGGCGAGCTCGCCGAGATCACCGCGATGGTCCGCTCCTTCGCCGACGTGTGCGACCTCGAGGAGGTCACGGCCGTCCTCGACTCCGCCCCGGGCTTCGGCCTGCTCGACCAGGGCACCCTGCCCTTCGCCGGGCGCGAGGGCCGGCGGCTGTGGACCCAGCTCGCCCAGACCGTGCAGGACGACTGGGACACCGTCGTCGACGCACTCGACGACCTCACCGCCACCCCGGAGGTCGACGCCCGCGCGCTCGCCGGCGCGGAGAAGGAGGCTGAGGTCCTCGCCGCCCGCATCGCCGACGCCGAGGCCGCGCTCGGCCCCGACGACGCCGACGACGACCGGGAGATCGACACCGACGACGAGACCCTCGAGGCCGCCGCCCGTGAGCGCGCCGACGAGGAGGCGATCACCGAGCAGGTCGCCGAGGACGAGGCCGAGCTCGCCGAGGAGACCGCGGGCCCGGTCGGGTTCTGGGAGGAGATCGGGATCGACCCGATCCGGATCACCACGTCCGCGGGGCAGTGGGTCACCCTGCGCTGCTACCTCGACGACAAGCCGGTGTTCCTCGGCTCGGGCGGGCGCGTCGACGTCTTCGACTCCGAGCGGGCGCTGGCCCGCTGGCTGGCCGACGGGGGCAAGGACGACAACGACCTGGTGGCCGCTTCGACCTGGCAGGACGTCCTGGACAAGGCCGCGGTCGGGGAGCTCGAGGTCGTGGTCGACGACCTCAACGACTACGTGCTGGTCGGGATCGACGAGGACATCGCCGAGGGCACCCTGCAGGTCGACCCCACCCAGCTGGACCTGGCCACCGAGCTGGTGCTCGACGTCGCCGAGTGGGCGGGCGACCCCGAGCCGGCCCGCGCGCTGGCCGAGTCGGAGAGCCTGGGCTGGCTGGTCTCCTTCGTCATCCGGCCCAACCCGACCCGGCTCGCCCCCAGCCCGCCCTTCGGCACCGAGGCCGCCCGCTGGCGGGAGCTCGTCCACGCCACCGAGGCCCGCCTCCACCACCACTGACCCGGTCCGCTGCACCCGATCTCGCAGGTTCGCGGGGTGGTGATCACCGGCTGCGGGCGGAGAAGGTCACGCCTCGAGCCGTCGCCGCCCACGAACAGCGATCACCCCGGGCCGCCGCACCGAGACACCTTCCGACCCCCGGGTCGCCGCACCGTGATCGCCTGTCGTCGACGGAAGCGGTCGGATTCCGACCACCACCCGCCACGACGAGCGATCCTTCGGGCGGGACGGCGGCCCCGGTCAGGCGGCGAGTGCGTCGTAGCCCGGTTTGATCACCTCGTCGATGATCGACAGGCGCTTGTCGAAGTGCAGGAACGCGCTCTTCATGGCGTTGATCGTGAGCCAGCGCAGGTCCTCCCACCCCCAGCCGAAGGTGTCGACCAGCGCGGCCATCTCCGAGGTCATGGTGCAGCCGGACATCAGCCGGTTGTCCGTGTTGACCGTCACGCGGAAGCGCAGGTCGCGCAGCAGGCCGATGGGGTGGTCGGCGAGGCTGGTCGCGGCGCCGGTGTGCACGTTCGACGTCGGGCACATCTCCAGCGGGATCCGCATGTCCCGCACCCAGGCGGCGAGCCGGCCGAGCTCGGCGGTGCCGTCCGGGCGGACCGTGATGTCGTCGACGATCCGGACGCCGTGGCCGAGCCGGTCCGCCCCGCAGAACTGCAGCGCCTCCCAGATCGACGGCAGTCCGAAGGCCTCGCCGGCGTGGATGGTGACGTGCGCGTTCTGCTGGCGGACGTAGTCGAACGCGTCGAGGTGCCGGGTGGGCGGGAAGCCCTTCTCCGCGCCGGCGATGTCGAACCCGACCACCCCGGCGTCCCGGTACCGCACCGCCAGCTCGGCGATCTCCTGCGACCGGGCGGCGTGCCGCATGGCCGTGAGCAGGCAGCGCACGGTGATCCCGCGGGCCGCCGAGCCCCGCTCGAAGCCCTCCAGCACGGCCTGCACGACGCCGTCGAGGTCCAGGCCCTGCTCCACGTGGAGCTCGGGGGCGAACCGCACCTCCGCGTAGACCACCCCGTCCGCGGCGAGGTCCTCCGCGGCCTCCTGGGCCACCCGCACCAGCGCCTCGCGGGTCTGCATCACCGCCACCGTGTGCCCGAAGGTCTCCAGGTACCGTTCCAGCGAGCCCGAGTGGGCGGCGCCGAGGAACCACCCGGCGAGCTCCTCGGGGTCGCGCGTGGGCAGGCCGGCGTACCCGACGGCGTCGGCGAGCTCCACGACCGTGCCGGCGCGCAGGCCGCCGTCGAGATGGTCGTGCAGCAGGACCTTCGGGGCGGAGCGGATCGAGTCCGTCGTCGGCGGAGCGGTCACCCGGGAACGGTATACCCCGTTCCGACCAGGCCGGATCGGGCGAACACGACTGGTCGGGGGCCACCCGGTCGGCCTAGTGGTGACTACCTGTCAGGCCGCTCCGCGGGCTCGCTACCCTCAGCGCAGCGTTCCCCGCTCCCCCATCCGGATCACAGGAAGCACCAGGCGCCAATGAGCGATAACTCGACGATGTCGTTCGACCGGATGCGCGGCATGCTCATGCGTGCGGCCGAGATCCGCGACTCCGAGCAACAACAGATCTTCGACTCCCTCGACGAGATCCACGCGCGCCTCTCGGCCCTCGACGCGCTGGGCACCGTCCGCAAGCGACTCACCGAGCTGCCGGACCGCACCGAGGTCGGCGTGCTCGCCGAGCGCCTCGACGAGACGGTGCAGAAGGTCGACGCGCAGGAGGCCGTGCTGGCCTCCGTGCTCCGGGCGATCGAGGGCCTGCCGGACAAGCTCGCCAAGCCCTTCGCCCAGCTCGACGGCCGGCTCGACGGTATGGCCGGGCGACTCGAGGGCGTGTCCGGCCGGATGGACGGGCTGGACGACCGGCTCGGCGGCCTGCACAAGCGGCTCGACGACCTGGACAACCGCCTCGACCGGCACGAGATGCGGCTCGACGCGATGCCCAACGCCGTCGCGACGCCCATCAGGGAGCGGGTCGACGGCGTCGAGAAGATGGTCCGCGAGCAGCTGGACGGCGCGCTGCGCTCGATGGACGAGTCCAACGAGGGCGTGCGCAACCTGCTCGGCGACACCAGCGTCGGCCTGCACCGCCGGCTCGAGGACCTCGCCGGGCGCCCCGCCGTCGACCCGACCGAGTCGCTCGACGCGCTGGCCGAGCGGCTGGAGATCCTCGCCGGCCGACTGGAGGCGGTGGCCGGCCGGGTCGACGCCGTGGAGAACGGGCTGGGCGAGAAGCTCGGCGAGCTCACCGGCGCGGTCGACGAGAAGATCGCCGCGCTGGGCAGCTCGGTGGACGGCAAGCTCGGCGACCTCGACTCGGTGCTGCGCGCCCGCCCCGACACCACCTCGGTCACCGCGCTCGTCGCCAAGGCCAACGAGGAGTCGGAGCGGCGCAACGCCGGCCAGCTCGACGAGGCCATGGCCACGTTCGCCGAGCTCATCCTCGGCCGCGGCCACGGCGCGCCCGCCCCGACCCCGCCACCGCCCCCGCGCCCCGCGCAGCGCCGCTCGAGCCGCAGCCGGGCCACGGTGAAGAGCGCGTCCAACGGGCACGGCTCCGCCACGGACGTCGCGGACGACCCGGACGACTGATCCCCCGCGCACCGAGCCCCCGTCGCCCCCCGGGCGGCGGGGGCCCGTCGCGTTCCCGGCCCGGCGAGCGACCCGTCGCTCGTCCCGTGCGAACGAGCGCGCCTTCGGGGACACCAGGACGCGATCGGGGCCCCCGTCCCCCTTGTCGACATCCCGGACGTGACCTTCCGGTGACCTCGTCGTTGGACGCTCGGGATCACCAGCACGGCCGGGCAGGGCCTGGTGATCGCGGTCGTCGGCGGCCTGATGATCGTCTACGTGCTGGTCGGCGGCATGAAGGGCACCACCTGGGTGCAGATCCCCAAGGCCTGCGCCCTGATGACCACCGGCCTCGTGCTGGCCTTCTGGGCGCTGGGCCGGCACGGTTTCGACGTCTCCGCGCTCCTCGGCCAGGCGACCGAGACGAGCCCGCAGGGCGACAAGGTGCTCGGCCCGGGCCTGCAGTACGGCCGCACCGAGCTCTCGAAGATCGACTTCATCTCGCTGTCGCTGGCCGCGATCCTCGGCCCGGCGAGCCTGCCGCACATCCTGATGCGTTTCTACACCGTCCCCGCTGCTGGGCATCGTCGCCGCGTGGCCTTCGCGACCATCCTCGCGGTGGTGGCGGGCCTGACCATCACCGCGTCGGCGTCCTTCGCCCACGACGTGTACGCCACGATCATCCGGCGCGGGACCGCCACGCCGGCCGAGGAGGTGCGGGTCGTGCGGCGGACGGCGCTCGTCGTCGGGGCGCTGGGGATCCTGGGCGGCATCGTGGCGATCGGGCAGAACGTCGCGGTGCCGGTCGCGCTCGCGTTCGCCGTCGGCGCGTCGGCCACCATGCCCTCGCTGGTGTACTCGCTGTTCTGGAGGCGGTTCACGACGACCGGCGCCCTGTGGAGCATGTACGGCGGGATGTCCGTGGCGGTCGTCCTGGTCGTGTTCTCCCCGGCCGTGTCCGGGGCGCCGACGTCGATGCCGCCCGACGCGGACTTCGCCTTCTTCCCGCTGGCCAACCCGGGATCGTGGCCGGTCAGGGGCGGAGTCTCGCCGGCAGGCGGCGCCAGAGCGGGTCGAGCTCGGTGAGCTTCAGCACCTTCATCCCGACCAGCAGGATCGGCGCCGCGACCACCAGCGCCACGGCGAGCACCAACCACGCCTCGCCCGCCGATCCGCTGCCGACCGCGGCCTCGATCCCGCGGCCGGCCAGCCAGGCCACCGCACCCGCGGCCAGCGACGCCGTGAGGGTGCGCCACAGGGTCGAGAGGACCTCGCGACTGCGGACGTGCCCGAGCCGACGGGCGATCACGAACTGCCCGATGACCGCGCCGGCCACGAACGAGAAGCTGTTGGCGGCGACCAGGCCCAGCACGACGTCCTCCGGCGCCAGGAGCACCGGGCAGAGCAGCAGCAGCGGGATCTTCACCACCACGATGGCCAGCATGATCAGCGTGGGCGTGCGGCTGTCCGTCATCGCGTAGAACACGCGCAGCTGCAACAGCGTGATCGCGTACGGGAGCAGGCCGAAGGCCGACCAGGCCAGTGCGGTGCCGAGCCGGGCCGCACCGCCGCCCGCGTCGCCCGCGCCCAGCGAGAACAGCGCCACCCCGACCTCGGTGCCGAAGAAGGTCAACAGCACCGAGATCGGGACCAGGAACACCGCGGACAGGCGGCTGCCGAGCGAGAGGTCGGACACGACGTCGTCGAACCGGTTCTCCGCCGCCGCGCGGCTCATCCGCGGCATCAGCGCGGTCAGCAGGGAGACGCCGAGCACGCCGTACGGCACCTGCAGGAGCAGCCAGGCGTTGGCGTAGATGGCGTAGGCGCCGGGGTCGGAGGCGGTGGCGACGCGGGTGGTCACGATCAGCCCGGCCTGGCCGACCAGCACGTACGCGATCACCCACAGGGCCAGCCCGCCGGCCGAGGACAGCCGCCGGTCCCAGCCCCAGAGCGGCTTCAGCGGGATGCCCAGGCGCCGGACGGCCGGGAGCATCACGAGCGCCTGCACGGCGATGCCCAGCGTCGTGCCGACCCCGAGGACCAGCAGTTTCGTGTCGCCCATCCGGACCGGGTCCAGGCTGATCTCGCCCGGCACCAGGGCGTAGACGACGAGCACCCCGAGCACGACGACGTTGTTCAGCACGGGCGCCCAGGCGAAGGCGCCGAACCGTCCGCGGCTGTTGAGGATCGCCCCGAACAGGGCGCCGATGCCGTAGAAGAAGATCTCGGGCAGCAGCAGGACGGCCAGTGCGGTCGCCAGCTCGGGGTTGGCGTTCGCCGTGGTCTGGCTGCCCATGTACAGCGCGACCAGCGGCTTCGCGGCGAGCATCGCGATCACCGTGGCGACCAGCAGGGCCAGCCCGGCGGTGGTCAGCAGACGACGCGTGTAGGCCTCGCCCCCGTCCGGGTCCTCCTTCTGGGCGCGCACCAGCAGCGGGATCATGACGCTGGTCAGCACCCCGCCGAGGAGCAGCTCGTAGACGATGTTCGGCAGCGTGTTCGCGACCGTGTAGGAGCTGTTGACCAGGCCGAACGACAGCACCGCCGCCAGCGCGATCTGGCGCAGGAAGCCGGTGACCCGGCTGGCCAGGTTCGCGACCGCCATCAGCGAGCTCGACCGGGCGAGCGACTGGCCCCTCGGCGGCCCGTGCTCCACCCCGACCGCTCCGGTGCCGTCGACCGGGGGAAGGACCTCGGTCGGCCGGTCGAGCGGCGCCATCAGCTCGGTGGGGTCGTCGGTAGTGTCGCCCGGGGCGCGCTGCCACGGCGGCGGAACGGGCCGGCGCTGCGGCCCGCGGGTCACCGCGCCGGGGCGCACGGGGCGGTCGGCGGCGGGTCCGCCGTGGACCGGGGCGGTGGCATCGGGGTCGGGTCCGGTCGGATCCCGCCGGGGGCCGGGCCCGACGGAGTGCGGCCCCGCGCGACGGGGATCGTGCCGCGGGGCGTTCGGGTCCGGCGGGGTCCCCGGCCTCGGACGGCCGCGCCAGGCGGCCTCCCGCGCCGCGCGTTCACGGGCGGTCGGCCAGGGAGTGCGGGGCGGGCCCGGCGGAGGACCCACGGGACGCGAGCCGGGCGCACCGGGCGGCGGCTGCGCCGCTGCCGGCCGGGGGCCGCGCTGCGAGCCGGACCTGCTCGGCCTCGACCTGTCCGGCAGGGACCCGCCGGAGCCGGGCTGCCCCGAGCCGGGCTGCCCCGAGCCGGGCTGCCCCGAGCCGGGCTGCCCCGAGCCGGGCTGCCCCGAGCCGGGCTGCCCCGAGCCGGACCGCCCGTCCGGCGGCCCGGCGGCCGGGCGGCCGGGTCCCGGGTACGGGGTGCCGGTGGGTCGCGTCGTCGCGGCGTCGTCGACGCCCGGGTGTTCCGGGCCGCGACGCGGCTCGTCCGGGCGCCGCCCGGCGAACCGGCCGGCAGGCGCTCCGGGGTCGGCGGCCCGGCCCTGCGCGGCGCCGAGGTGCGACCCGGCCTGCGCGGCGCCGGTGTGCGGCCCGGCCTGCGCGTGAGGTCGGGCGGGGGCGGGCGAGCCGTCGCCACGCGGCTCCTCGCCCTCGCGGGAGTCCGCGGGGGCCGCGGAGTCCTCGCTGCGCGCGGGAACGCACCCGGGCCCGTCCTCGGGCCGGGAACCAGCCGGCGTGCTGGGGCTCCGGTACTCGCGCATCCCTCCCATGGTGCCCGACGGACGTCGATCGTTCCTGCCGGGCCCGCCCGGGCGCGTCGCCCCGCAAAGTCGCCGGTGAGCTGCAGAAACGACCTCAGGCGCCGACCTCGCCGAGCAGCAGTGCGCCCCGGTCGACCGGTTCCTCCCCGATCGCGAGGCCGCCGTCGAGCGCGGCGCGGGCGCCGGCCACCGCCCCGGGGGTGTCGGTGTGCAGCTCCGCCACCGGCTGACCGGCCCGCACCTCGTCGCCGATCCCGGCGAGCAGGCGGATCCCCGCCGCGGCCTGGACCGGGTGCTCCTTGCGCGCCCGGCCGGCGCCGAGCCGCCACGCCGCGGTCCCCACCGCGAGCGCGTCGAGCCTGGTCAGGACACCGGACGCCGCGGCGTCGAGGGTCTCGACGTGCGCGGCGGCGGGCAGGGGTGCCGCCGGATCGCCGCCCTGCGCGACGATCATCCGCTCCCACACCTCGAACGCCCGGCCCGAGGCCAGGACCTCGGCCGGATCGGTGTCGATGCCGGCGAGCCCGAGCATGGCGCGGGCGAGGGCCAACGTGAGTTCGACGACGTCCGCCGGCCCGCCGCCGCGCAGGACCTCGACCGCCTCGGCGACCTCCAGGGCGTTGCCGACCGTCCGCCCGAGCGGCACCGACATGTCGGTGAGCAACGCCCGCGTCGGCACGCCGTGGGCAGCACCGATCGCGACCATCCGCCGCGCGAGGTCCTCCGCGGCGTCGCGGGTCCGCATGAAGGCGCCGCTGCCGACCTTGACGTCGAGGACCAGCCCACCGGTCCCCTCGGCGATCTTCTTGCTCATGATCGAGCTCGCGATGAGCGGGATCGAGGCGACGGTGCCCGTGACGTCGCGGAGGGCGTAGAGCTTGCGGTCGGCCGGGGCGAGCGAGGGCGTGGTCGCGCAGACCACGACGCCGACCTCGGCGAGCTGCGCCGCGATCTCGTCCGCGGACAGTTCCGCGCGCCAGCCCGGGATCGCCTCGAGCTTGTCCAGTGTGCCGCCGGTGTGGCCGAGCCCGCGTCCGGACAGCTGCGGGACGGCGGCGCCGCAGGCCGCGACCAGGGGCGCGAGCGGGAGGGTGAGCTTGTCGCCCACCCCGCCGGTCGAGTGCTTGTCCACCAGCGGGCGGCCGATCTCCGGCAGCGCGAGCCGCTCCCCGGACTCGATCATGGCGAGGGTCCAGCGGGCCGTCTCGGCGTCGTCCATGCCGTTGAGCAGGATCGCCATGGCGAGCGCGGCCATCTGCTCGTCCGCGACCTCGCCGCAGGTGTAGGCGGCGACCACCCAGTCGATCTGCGCGTCGGTCAGGCGGTGGCCGTCCCGCTTGGTGGCGATCACGTCGACGGCGGAGTGGGTCACGTCCGGTCCTCTCGATCCACGCGGACTCCTCGGTCACAGGGTGAACGCGTCGGGCAGCACCTCGGCCAGCGTCCGGACCCCGTGCGGGGTGTCCAGCTCGCAGCCGGGGCCACCCAGCTCGAACAGCAGCTGACGGCAGCGGCCGCAGGGCATCAGCAGGTCGCCCGCGGCCGAGCGGACCGCGACCGCGAGGAACCGCCCGCCGCCGGTGATCCGCAGCTGTCCGGCGAGCGTGCACTCCGCGCAGAGGGCCAGCCCGTACGAGGCGTTCTCGACGTTGCAGCCGGTCACGACGCGGCCGTCGTCGCACAGGGCCGCCGCGCCGACGTGCAGGCCGGAGTACGGCGCGTAGGCCGCCCCCGCCGCCTCGACCGCGGCCACCCGCAGCCGCTCCCACTGGTCCCGGTCGGTCACCCGGTCGATCCTGCCGGACGCCGTGCAGGATGTGGTCGCGGACGAGACGAGCGTCGTCGTGGATGCGACCCCGGACGAGGGGATGACGGTCGACGGGATGCGGCGGCCCTCGAGCGCATGAAGGCCGAGCTGGAGCACTGACGCGCCGCGCGAACGGCGGATGGGCGCGTGGGCGGCACGGCCGTAGGGTCGCGATCGTGCGCGGGTGGGGACGGACGGGGATCGGCGCGCTGGTCGCGGCGGTCGTCGCCCTGCCGCTCGGTGCGCCGTCCGCGACCGCCGGCCCGGCGCCCCCCGCGCCGCCCTCGGCCACGGCGCGCACGCAGCCGTCCGCGGGACCGCCGGCCGTCGACCCGACCGCCCCCGCCGGCGTCTGCGCCGGTCACGAGGCCCCGCCGGGCCCGCCCGCCCGGGAGGAGACGGTCGCGGTGGCGCCCCTCCCGGTCCCGCAGCGGCCCGTGGGCGGGCCGCGGCTCGGCGCCTGCGGCGACGTCCTGCCCGACGGCGCCGGCCCGCCACCCGCCGTCGGCGCCGCGGGGTGGGTGGTCGCCGACCTGGACTCCGGTGCCGTCCTCGCCGCGCACGACCCGCACGGCCGGCACCGTCCCGCGTCGACGTTGAAGATCCTCACCACTCTGGTCGTGCGGGACCGGCTGGACCCGGACACCGAGGTCGTCGCCACCCAGGAGGACGTGCAGGTCGACGGCAGCCGCGCGGGCATCGGGCCCGGCGGGCACTACAGCGTGCGGCAGCTCCTTGCCGGGCTGCTGCTGAACTCGGGCAACGACGCCGCCATGGCGCTGGCCCGCACGATGGGCGGGGTCCCGACGACCCTCCGCGCGATGCAGGCCCAGGCCGAACAGCTCGGTGCGCTCGACACCCGCCCCGCCACGCCGTCGGGCCTCGACGGTCCCGGCATGTCCAGCTCGGCGTACGACCTCGCGCTGCTGTTCCGCGTCGCGCTGCGCGACCCGCTGGTGCGGGAGACGCTCGCGACGCCGACCGTGCCCTTCCCCGGCTTCGCCGACCATCCCGGTTTCGCCCTGTCGAACGACGACCCGCTGCTGCACACCTACCCGGGCGCCTTCGCGGGCAAGACGGGCTTCACCGACGCGGCCCGGCACACCTTCCTCGGCGCCGCGGAGCGGGACGGGCGGCGGCTGGTGGTCGCGCTGGTCCGCGCGGAGCAGCATCCGACGCGGACGGTCGCGCAGGCGGGCGCACTGCTCGACTACGGCTTCGCGCTACCGGCGAGTGCGTCGGTCGGCGGCCTCGTCGAGTCCCGGCCGGTCGACCCGACCCCCCTGCCGGGACCGGTCCCGTCGCCGGCGGCGGCCACACCCCCACCGGCCGCCCGCCCGGACCGGCCCTGGGCCGTCGCGGCCACGGCCGCACTGGTGCTGATCGGGGGCGCGGGGACGGTCCTGCTCATGCGGCGCCGACGCTGAGGGGCCACCGGCAACGCCGGACTCAGCGACGCGGGCGCAGGGCGCGCAACCCGAGCAACCCGCCGACGGCCGTGACCGCGCCGGCGCCCAGCAGGCCCGCCGCGGCGGCGGGGCTGGGCCCGGAGCGGACGACGACCTCGGGCCGGATGACCGCGGGCGCCGGCACGTCGACCGGCTCCTCCTGCTCGTTCTCCGTCGCCGTGGCCGCCCAGGCGGTGACGAAGAGGATGAACCGGGAGGTGAAGAAGGCGAACACCAGCAGACCGATGATCGGACCGAACGCCACGCCCGCCGGCGACTGGGTGACCGACGACAGGTAGATCGTCATGACCTGCTTGAGGACCTCGAAGCCGACCGCGCCGATCACCGCGGCCCGGACCGCACTCGACACGGCCACGGGTGCGCGCGGCAGCCGCGCGATGACCCACAGGAAGACCACCCAGTTCGCCGCGAGTCCCAGGATCACGGTGAACAGCCCGAGCAGGAACCGCGCCCAGCCCTGGTCCCCGAGGCCGACGAGGTCGAGCAGCAGCGCGCCGAAGGCGCTGCCCGCCGCCGACACCGCGAACGACAGCACCAGCGCCAGGCCGAGGCCGACCAGCGCGACCAGGTCCAGCAGGGTCTTCTTCACGACGTTGGGTGCCTCCGGCGGCTGTGCCCACTGCTCGGACAACGCCTCGCGCAGATTGCCCATCCAGCCGATACCGGAGTAGAGCGCGACGACGAGACCGATGATCCCGACCGCGCCCGCGGAGCTGATCGCCTGGTCGATGACCTGGTTGATCGTGTCACCGAGCTGGCCCGGCACCTGCTCGGCGATCCCGGCCTGGATCTGCTCGAGCAGCTGCGGCTGGCTCTGCAGCACGAAACCGGAGATCGCGAAGGCGACCATCAGGATCGGCACCAGCGCCAGCACGCTGAAGTAGGTGATGGCCGCGGCGTAGTGGTCGCCGTGCCGGTCGGTGTAGCGCGCGCCCGCCCGCATCACGTGGTCGAGCCAGGGCATGCGCTGCCGGGCCTTCTCGATCGCGCCCGGGCTCTCGTCGCCCCGCGCGTCCGTCGCGGCGCCGCTCTTCCCGCCCCCGTTCTTCGCGGCCCCGTCCTTCGCGGCCCCGTCCTTCGCGGCCCCGTTCCTCGCGGCCCCGTCCTTCGCGGCCCCGTTCCTCGCGGAGCCGTCCTTCGTGTCGCCGTTCGTCGCCGCGCCGTTCGTCGCTGCGTCGTTCCTCCGAGGGTCCTTCTCGTCCGTCGGCCCGGCCACGCCCCTCACCCCATCAGCTCGTCGGCGGCAGGAACCCGATCCTCTCGTGAACGGCCGCCAGCGTCGCGCCGGCGACCTCACCCGCCCGGGTGGCCCCGCGGGCGAGCACCCGATCGAGCTCGGCCGGGTCCCCCAGGTACTGCTGTACCCGTTCCCGCAGCGGGGCAACGAAGTCCGCGACGACCTCGGCGAGGTCCTTCTTGAGGTCGCCGTATCCCCTGCCCGCGTACTCGGCCTCGATCTCGGCGATCTTGCGGTCGGTGAGCGCGGAGTAGATGGTCAGCAGGTTCGCGATGCCCGGCTTCGCCTCCGGGTCGTAGCGGATCTCCCGCTCGTTGTCCGTGACGGCCGAGCGGATCTTCTTGGCGATCCGCTTCGGGTCGTCGAGCAGCTCGACGATCCCGCCGGGCGTGGACGCCGACTTGCTCATCTTGACCGTCGGGTCCTGCAGGTCCTGGATCTTCGCCGCGCCCGCCGGGATGAACGGCTCGGGCACCGTGAACGTCTCGCCGAAGCGCTGGTTGAAGCGCTGCGCGAGGTTGCGGGTCAGCTCCAGGTGCTGGCGCTGGTCCTCGCCCACCGGGACGCGGTCGGCCTGGTAGAGCAGGATGTCCGCGGCCATCAGGACCGGGTAGCTGAACAGCCCGACGGTGGCGCGGTCGGCGCCCTGCTTCGCGGCCTTGTCCTTGAACTGCGTCATCCGGGAGGCCTCGCCGAACCCGGTGTAGCAGTCGAGGACCCACGTCAGCTGGGAGTGCTGGGGCAGGTGGGACTGCACGAAGATCGTGCAGCGCTCCGGGTCGAGGCCGAGCGCGAGCAGCTGCGCGGCGGCGTTGCGGGTACGCGCGGCCAGCGTCGCCGGGTCGTGGTCGACCGTGATGGCGTGCAGGTCCGGGATGAAGTAGAACGCGTCGTGGTCCTCCTGCAGGGCGACCCACTGCCGCACGGCGCCGAGGTAGTTCCCGAGGTGGAAGGAGTCGGCGGTCGGCTGGATCCCGGAGAGCACCCGGGGACGTCGCGCGGTCGTGTCGGTCCCGGTCATGGCACCAGTCTCTCAATCGCCGTCGACCCGGTTCCGCTCGCCACCGGTCGGGAGTCCTGCGGGCAGCACCGTGCCGAAGACCAGCTCCTCCCGGCACTCCCGGCAGCGCAGGCGCGGCCGGAACGGGAGCCCGCACGCCCGGTGCACGCCCTCGTACGCCGCGGGCCCGCCCTCGGCCGCCAGCCACCGCCGGCCCCAGTCGGCGAGGCAGGTCAGGATCGGGAAGGTGGCGCGGCCGCGCGCGGTCGGGTGGTAGCCGTCCGCGGCCCGGTCGAGGACGCCGAGCGCGCGGAACCGGCGCAGCCGGTCGGTCAGGACGTCGGGCGAGACGCCGAGGGCGCGTTCGAAACCGGAGAAGGTCCGGACCCCGACGAGCGAGGCGGAGAGCACCGCGGCGCCCCAGCGGTCGCCGACGATCTCCATCGCGCCGGGGAAGGCGGAGAGCGGGTCCGCCGGCAGGTGGGCGCGGGTCCGGCGGGGGTGCAGCCGCGCACCGGGCGGCCCGACGATCGGGACGCGGGCGCCCGGGTCGAGGTCCAGGTCGTCGAGCCCGACCGCCCGGTCGCAGTGCACGCAGGTCACGAGCAGGTCGGTGACCGCGCCGCAGCCGGTGTGGACGGGGTCGGGCAGCGGCACCTCGCGGGGCACCCAGGCCCGCTCCCACAGCCAGATCGCGGTGAGGAGCCCCCAGGTGTCGCGGCCCGCGGCCGTGAGCCCGTACTCCTGCCGCGACCGCCCGCCCTCGCGGTAGGGCCGGGTCTCGAGCAGCCCGGCCCCGGTCAGCGCGCGGAGCCGGCTGGACAGCGAGGCGTCCGAGATGCCGAGCGTGCGCTTCCACCGGCCGTAGCGGCGCACGCCGAGCAGTGCCCGCTGCAGGATCAGGAGCGTCCATGTGTCGGCCAGGAGCGCGGTCGCGAGGTCGAGCGGCGTCGGCCCGGGCCCGGTCCCGGAGGGGTCGCGGGTCACCAGGACGGCCGGCGCGGCCGTACCGCTCGCCGCCGGTTCGCGGGTGGGTGTCGACTCGATGACGGCATCTCCCTTGACCGCGGGGTGGGGCCGATCGTAGCGTCGTGCTGGCTCTGCCGATCGAAGCGCGGAACCCGCCCGGCGGGGCCGACGACCAGGGGGGTCGAGTGAGGCGGGGTGACCGCCGTGGGGGCGCGCGGTCGCCCCGCTGCACGATCCGGTGACAGGTGCAACCGACCCCGTCGGACGAACGCGACGCGCGATGTCACACGCTGAGCGACGACCCGGTCACCTCTTTTCACCCGCAGGTGGACCCCGGCGAGGCCGACAATGGGAGGCGCTCGTGCACACGCCCAGGGGAGATCACCGTGCAGCGCAACCGCTCTTGGTGAACGACCGAATGGGGTGCGGGTCCTTGCGGCCCGCACCCCAGGGCGTCATCCCTCCTGCCCCGCGCGCACGCGGTGCGGCCGGCCCTCGGCACGGGCCCCGCGGGTGAGCATCAGCGCGGTGGCGAGCAGCATCCCCGCCGCACCGCACATGCCCACGGCCGGCGGTGCGCCCCACCGCTCCGCCGCCAGCCCGCAGAGCAGGATCGCCAGCCCCTGCGCCGCGATCAGACCCGAGGCCGCGAGCCCCGTCGCCCGTCCGCGCACCTCGTCCGGCGTGGTGCGGACGAACACGGCCTGAGCGGGGACCAGCGCCGCGGTGCACAGCGCTCCCGTGACCGCCCAGAGCACCACGACCGCCGCGACGTCGGGGACGACCATCGACGCCACGAGCGGCAGCCCGGCGAGGGCCGTGCACGGCAGGATCGCGCGCTCGCGCAGCCGTTCGGGCACCCACCGGCTGATCACGAGCGCCCCGAGCACGCTGCCCGCCGGGTCGGCCGCCATCAGCAGCCCGACGGCCCAGGGTCCGGCACCGAGCTCGTCGGCCAGGGGGACGGCGAGAGCCTCGGGCGCGACGTAGCCGCCCACCAGCCACACCACGAGGGCCAGCGTGCGCAGTCGCGGGCGGGCGAAGACCGTGCGCGCGCCATCGCGGATGTCGGCGAGCCAGGACAGCGCGGCGGGGGCGGTGCCGTCGGGCACCGCCGTCGGTGCTGCCCGCCTGCGGACGCCGAACCGCACGAGCAGCGCCGAGAACAGGAACGTCCCGGAGTTCAGCAGGATGGCGACGCTCGGACTGATCACCACCAGGAGCGCGCCCCCGACGGCGAACCCCACGATCTGCGCGGTCTGGTTCGTGATCTGTCGGACGGCGAACCCGCGCTCGAGCAGCTCCTCCGAGTCGAGGACGTCGGGCAGCAGGGCGCCCTGGGCCGAGGTGTGCGGCGAGGCGAGCACCACCACCAGCACCAGCAGCGGGCAGAGGAGCGCGAGCGGGATCCCGGGGATCGCGAGGGGCACGACGAGCAGCGCGCGGGCGAGGTCGGCCAGCACCATGACCTCGCGGCGGCGGAACCGGTCGGCCACCCAGCCCAGCAACACCCCGCCGAGCAGGGCGGGCAGGAAGGTCAGCGCGTAGACGGCGGCGGCCCAGGCCGCCGAGCCCGTCCGGCCGTAGACCAGGACGGAGAATGCGACGCGCGCGAGCTGGTCCCCGCAGATCGACACGAGCTCCGCGGCCCACAGGGCGCGAAACTCCGCACTGCGGAACACGCTCGGTCGCGTGGCTCTGCGACGCACGATCCCCCCGAGGTGGCTGCCGCCCGTACGGCCCGGTGCCCCGGGCCCGTCGATCGATACCGAGAGTAGGCGGTCAGAGCCGGAGAGTCCCGGCGCATTGCTCGGTGGGCGGTCGTCTGTCGGCGGTGGACGGTCGCCCCAGGGTGCTGCACGACGTCGGACCGCGCACCCCTCGCCACGCTGACGGGTGCGGTGAGCCGGCCCCGGAGCGCCTCCCGGAATCGGGAGCGGGTGGCGCGGGTCGGCGGGCTTCGAGGGTCTCGACAGGAGGGCCGTGCAGGACGGCGGACGAACGTGTGGGTCGGTGGGCTGGTCACCAGGCGCGGTTGCGCATCTGCGGCGTCCTCTCGGATCGGAGGTGATGTCGGCCGTCGGTCTCACCAGGCGCGATTGCGCATTCCGGGCCTCCTCCTCTGTCGTCGGATCTCGCTCGGGCTGCCGGTCTCACCAGGCGCGGTTACGCATTCCGGGCCTCCTCCTCACTGGTCGGGTCTCGTCGGGAGTGCTGTCTCACCAGGCGCGGTTACGCATCTCAGGCCTCCTGCTCAGTCGTCGGATCTCGCTCGGGCTACCGGTCTCACCAGGCGCGATTACGCATGCCGGGCCTCCTCCTCACTGGTCGGGTCTCGTCGGAAGTGCTGTCTCACCAGGCGCGGTTACGCATCTCAGGCCTCCTGCTCTGTCCTCGGATCTCGCTCGGGCTACCGGTCTCACCAGGCGCGGTTACGCATCTCAGGCCTCCTGCTCTGTCCTCGGATCTCGCTCGGGCTACCGGTCTCACCAGGCGCGGTTACGCATGCCGGGCCTCCTCCTCACTGGTCGGGTCTCGTCGGAAGTGCTGTCTCACCAGGCGCGGTTACGCATCTCAGGCCTCCTCCTCACTGGTCGGGTCTCGTCGGGAGTGCTGTCTCACCAGGCGCGGTTACGCATCTCAGGCCTCCTCCTCACTGGTCGGGTCTCGTCGGGAGTGCTGTCTCACCAGGCGCGATTACGCATTCCAGGCCTCCTGCTCAGTCGTCGGATCTCGCTCGGGCTACCGGTCTCACCAGGCGCGATTACGCATGCCGGGCCTCCTCCTCACTGGTCGGGTCTCGTCGGAAGTGCTGTCTCACCAGGCGCGGTTACGCATCTCAGGCCTCCTGCTCTGTCCTCGGATCTCGCTCGGGCTACCGGTCTCACCAGGCGCGGTTACGCATCTCAGGCCTCCTGCTCTGTCCTCGGATCTCGCTCGGGCTACCGGTCTCACCAGGCGCGGTTACGCATGCCGGGCCTCCTCCTCACTGGTCGGGTCTCGTCGGAAGTGCTGTCTCACCAGGCGCGGTTACGCATCTCAGGCCTCCTCCTCACTGGTCGGGTCTCGTCGGGAGTGCTGTCTCACCAGGCGCGGTTACGCATCTCAGGCCTCCTGCTCAGTCGTCGGATCTCGCTCGGGCTACCGCTCTCACCAGGCGCGATTACGCATTCCAGGCCTCCTGCTCAGTCGTCGGATCTCGCTCGGGCTACCGCTCTCACCAGGCGCGATTACGCATCTCAGGCCTCCTCCTCACTGGTCGGGTCTCGTCGGAAGTGCTGTCTCACCAGGCGCGATTACGCATCTCAGGCCTCCTGCTCAGTCGTCGGACCTCACTCGGGCTACCGCTCTCACCAGGCGCGATTACGCATTCCAGGCCTCCTCCTCAGTCGTCGGACCTCGCTCGGGCTACCGCTCTCACCAGGCGCGATTACGCATTCCAGGCCTCCTCCTCAGTCGTCGGACCTCGCTCGGGCTACCGCTCTCACCAGGCGCGATTACGCATGCCGGGCCTCCTGCCCTGTCCTCGGATCTCGCTCGGGCTACCGGTCTCACCAGGCGCGATTACGCATGCCGGGCCTCCTCCTCAGCTGTCGGTTCTGCTCACGGCTGCCGCTCTCACCAGGCGCGATTACGCATCACGCACTCCTCGGGGTCGGTCGGGCGGGACGGGCGGCTCACCAGGCGCGGTTGCGCATCTCGGGCTCCCTGGGCTCGTCGTCGGACCGAGCCGTGCACGTTTCGTGTGATCTCGCTCACCAAGCGTGGTTGCGCATCACAGCTCCTCGAGTTGCGGGAAGGGCCGGCCGACCGCAGGCTCCCACCGTGCGCGGCCGTGGGGCGGGCTCCTCCCCGGATCACGGGGCGCGGGAGGAGACGGTTCACCGCGGCGCCGCCGGGCGGTCGGATCGTCGGCTCGCGGCGGCCTCGTGGACTCGCGGGGTCGCACACGGTGCCCTCCTCCCCGCGCACCGACCGGCGGTAACGACCGCGGCGGCTCCCGCGATCAACCGGTCACCGACGATCCGGGCCACGGCGGCCGGTGCGCTCCGACACTGCGGGCAACGACCGCCGGCGAGGGCGGGTACGCCCCGTCGCGGCGCGCCACCGCTCGGCCCGGGCACGGTGAGCCCGCAGCGTGTGTCACCCAGAGTAGTTGCGACACACGATTCGGTACCGTTTCGGGGCATCCGGATCGAGTGATCGTTTGGCTACGCTCAGGGTCCGACACCACCAGTTTGGCTGGACAGGAGACACTCTCGTGGCGCAGTCACCTCGACGGAGGTGCGGGATCACCCGTTGGGCCGTGTGGGCTCAGCCCAGCCGGGTGATCGCGATGCTCGCCGTGGTGGAGACGTCCGCGCTGGTTCTCGTCGGGGCATCCTGGGCCGCCCTTCGGCCCACCGTCGGTACGGCCGTCCTCGCGTCGGTGCTGGCGGCGGCGGGCATCGTGCACACCGAGGTGGCCACCGGCGTCGAGCGCGCCCGCCGCCGGGTCGGCGAGAAGTCGTACACCGACCTCTCCACGATCTGGACCTTCGCCGCGGCGCTGCTCCTGCCGGCCGCGCTCGCCACGGCCACGATCGCGGTGATCTACACGTACCTGTGGTTCAGGGTGTGGAAGCCGGCGCGGTTCCCGCTGTTCCGGCACACCTTCACCACGTCCACGGTGCTGCTCGCCGCGGTGGCCGCGCGCGAGGTCGTCGAGCGCACCGGCGGCTCGGAGGCCTGGTCGACCGGCCTCGCCGGGCTGGCGGCGCTCGCCTGCGCCACGCTCGTGTACGCCGCGGTGAACTCGCTGCTCATCGCACTCGCGGTGGCCACGAGTAACCCGGACGCGAAGCCCGCGGACCTGTTCGGCCACCCGGACGACATCGCGGTCGAGGTCGCCACGCTCTGCCTGGGCGCCATGCTGGCGCTCACGCTGACCGTGTCCTGGTGGTTCGTGCTGTTCGCCTTCGTGCCGATCCTCGTCCTGCAGCGGGCGGTCATGTTCCGCGAGCTGGCGGACGCCGCGACCACGGACGGCAAGACGGGTCTGCTCACGGCGGCGGCCTGGAACGCGCGCGCCGGCGAGGCGATGGTCCGCGCCCGGCGGGAGCGCACGAGCCTGGCGATGCTGGTGCTCGACCTCGACCACTTCAAGAAGGTCAACGACACCCACGGCCACCTCGCGGGCGACCGGGTGCTGGCCGCGGTGGCCGACGCGGTGCGCGCGGAGGTCCGGGGGGACGACCTGGTGGGCCGCTTCGGCGGCGAGGAGTTCGTGGTGCTGCTCCCCGGCCTGCCGGCGGGCCGGGCGACGGCCGAGCTGCGCGCCGTCGCGGAGCGCATCCGGCAGCGGGTCACCACCCTGGTCGTGCCGGTCGAGACGCCCGACGGGCCGCTCTCGATCCGCAACCTCAGCATCTCGGTCGGCGGGACGATGGTGCCCGCAGCGCCCAGCACGACGGTCGAGCAGGCCATGGCCATCGCCGACCGCGCGCTCTACCGGGCCAAGGACGCCGGTCGCAACGCCGTGCGGATCGCCGATCACTCGGCGCCGCGGCCCGGCAGTGCGCCGGAGCCCGACCGCACCCAGGAGGCCGCCGAGGCACCGCGCGCCGAGCCCGAGGCCTCCTAGCCCAACTCCTAGCCCGCGGCGATCGGGCTGGAGGAGGCCGGCGGGAGGAGGCCGTGTCCGGAACGACCCGGCGTAAGGCGGTCCGGCCGGGCGCGCCCCGTCCTCGTCGTGGTGCCCTGGTTGTGATGTTCCTAGTCGGCGTCGCCGCCGTCGGTGGGCGCGTCCGCGGGCACACCCTCGATCGCCGTGCCGACGTCCTCCGCGCCACCGGCCCGGACGACGTGGACCACGCCGTGGTCGAGGTCGATCGGGCCCAGCCGGAACAGCTCGCCGTCGCCGGACTCGCCCGCCTCGTCAGAGATCTTCGGACCCGGGAACAGCTCACCCAGCACACCCATGGCCGTCAGGCTACGCGCCGGAACGGCCCCGGCAACGCCGCGTTGCAGCGTGATCGACCGTCGTGGAGCGGGAGGGTCGGAATCCGGCCCTTCCGCTGAACGATCGGTGCTCGTCCGGCCGTCAGGCCGAGGTGAGCGGCAGCAGGCTCGGGCCGGCGGGGGTCAGCCTGACGACGGGATCGCGGTAGGTCGTGCTCCGCTGGCGCACCGGGCGCGCGGCGGCGGCGGCGATCGCCGTCAGCTCCTCCACCGAGCGTTCGGAGCCG